>JBEEOS010000052.1:0-14437 GCA_041191485.1 Pseudomonadota bacterium | reverse complement strand
CCGCCTTCCAAAGCCGACAGGGCAATCTTGTAGCCCTCGCCTTCGCTGCCGATCAGGTTTTCAGCCGGGATACGACAGTTGTCAAAGTTGATCTGCGCGGTGTCGCTGCTGTGTTGGCCCAGCTTGTCTTCCAGGCGCGCGACCACATAGCCCGGCGCGCTGGTGGGCACCAGGAATGCGCTCATGCCTTTCTTGCCGGCACCCTTGTCGGTCACCGCGATCACGATGGCCACGTCACCGTGCTTGCCGCTGGTGATGAACTGCTTGACGCCGTTGATCACGTACTCGTTACCCTCTTTGGTGGCCGTGGTGCGCAGCGAAGATGCGTCCGAGCCCACATGCGGCTCGGTCAGGCAAAACGCGCCCAGCAACTCGCCCTGCGCCAGCGGGGTGAGCCACTGCTTTTTCTGCGCCTCGTTGCCGTACATCATCAAAATCGCGTTGACCGGGCAGTTGGTCACGCTGATGGTGGTGCTCACGCCTCCGTCACCGGCGGCAATCTCTTCGAGCACCAGCGCCAGCGTCAGGTAGTCCAGACCTGCGCCACCCAGTTCTTCGGGCACGCAGATGCCATAAGCACCCAAAGCGGCCAGACCCTTGTGCGCTTCCTTGGGAAAGTGGTGTTGTTTGTCCCACTCGGCGGCATGGGGCCAAAGCTCTTGTTTGGCGAAGTCACGCACCGCGTCGCGGATCATTTCCTGGTCAGGGGTCAGCAGCATGATCGCCTCACACCAGCTCGAGGACCAAGGCTGTACCTTCACCACCGCCGATACACAGCGTGGCCAGCCCTTTTTTCAGGCCACGGGCCTGCAGGGCATGGATCAGAGTCACCATGATGCGGGCGCCGGACGCGCCAATGGGGTGGCCCAGCGCACAGGCGCCGCCGTTCACGTTGACCTTGTCATGCGGCACGTTCAGCTCTTTCATGAGTGCCATAGGCACCACGGCAAAGGCTTCGTTGATTTCCCAGAGGTCAACGTCTTCGACCTTCCAGCCTGCTTTGGCCAGGGCCTTCTGGCTGGCCCCCACGGGGGCGGTAGCGAACCACTCGGGCTCTTGCGCGTGGGTGGCGTGACTCACGATGCGGGCCAGCGGTTTGCAGCCCAGCTTTTGGGCGGTGCTTTCTCGCATCAACACCATGGCGGCCGCACCGTCGTTGATGGACGAGCTGGCGGCGGCGGTGATGGTGCCGTCCTTCTTGAACGCGGGCTTGAGCGTGGGGATCTTGTCGATCTTGATCTTGCCGGGGCCTTCATCGATGGACACCACCACTTCGCCCGCACGGGTCTTGACGGTCACGGGGGCGATTTCCTTGGCGAAGCCGCCGTTGGCAATCGCAGCCTGCGCGCGCTGCACGCTGGCCATCGCGAAGGCGTCTTGCTGTTCGCGGGTGAAGCTGTATTTGGCAGCGCAGTCTTCGCCGAAGGTGCCCATGCTGCGGCCCGCCTGGTAGGCGTCTTCCAGGCCATCGAGCATCATGTGGTCGAACAGGCGGTCATGGCCAATGCGGTAGCCACCGCGCCCTTTGAGCATGAGGTAGGGCGCGTTGGTCATGCTCTCCATGCCACCGGCCACGAGCACATCGTGCGTGCCGGCCACGAGCATGTCGTGCGCGAACATGGCCGCGCGCATGCCCGAACCGCACATCTTCGACAGGGTCACGGCACCGGCGCTCTTGGGCAGTCCGCCCTTGAAAGCCGCCTGACGCGCAGGGGCCTGGCCCTGGCCTGCCATCAGGCAGTTGCCGAACAGCACTTCGGTCACGAGCTCAGAGGCGATACCGGCACGCTCGACTGCCGCCTTGATGGCCACGCCGCCAAGATCATGGGCGGCCAATGCGGAAAAGTCGCCCTGGAAGCTGCCCATGGGGGTGCGGGCGGCGCTGACGATGACGATGGGGTCGGACATGGGATTCTCCAATCAATAAGTTAAACGAATGCCACGCCAGCCCCGGGGGCTCACATGGCGACGCCTCCGCGCGGGTAGCGCTTGAGGGCATTGCGAAACACCTCCATGACCTCGCCCGGGTGACTCATGCTCACCCCTAGGTCTTTGGCCAGGCCGTCTTTCAATCCGTAGCACCAGCCGTGCACGGCGACTTTCTGTCCACGGGCCCAGGCATCCTGGATCACATTGGTCAGGGCAACATTGCCCACTTGCTCGATGACGTTCATCTCGCACAGCACATCTTCCTGCTCTGCAATGGGCAGATGGTCCAGGCGGCGGCGATGCCGAATTTTGACGTCGTGCACATGACGCAGCCAGTTATCAGCCAGGCCCACCCGCGCGCCGCGCAGCGTGGCCAGCACACCACCGCAGCCGTAATGGCCCACCACCAGAATATGTTCCACCTTGAGGAAATCCACGGCGTACTGAATCACCGACAAAGCATTCAGGTCCGAATGAACCACCACGTTGGCAATGTTGCGATGGACAAACACCTCTCCCGGGTCCAGGCCTGTGATCTGGTTGGCGGGCACGCGGCTGTCGGAACAGCCGATCCAGAGGTATTTGGGGTTTTGCTGTTGGGCCAGCTTGGCAAAAAAGCCAGGGCGATCACGCTCCGTCTGGACAGCCCAGCGACGGTTGGCTTCAATCAGGTCTTGTAGTGGTGTAGTCATGCGCCGATGTTACCGACTGCCGAGTGCCATAGGGTACGGCAGGGTTTCGAACTGTCAGCAGGTCTCGGCAAACAACTCGCGGCCGATCAGCATGCGGCGGATCTCGGAGGTGCCCGCACCGATTTCGTACAGCTTGGCGTCGCGCCACAGGCGGCCCAGCGGGTATTCATTGATGTAGCCGTTGCCGCCATAAATCTGCACGCCCTCGCCCGCCATCCAGGTGGCTTTTTCGGCCGTCCAGAGGATCACCGAGGCGCAGTCCTTGCGCACCTGACGTACATGGTCGGCACCCAGCATGTCCAGGTTCTTGGCCACGGTGTAGGCAAAGCTGCGGGCCGCCTGCAGCACAGTGTACATGTCGGCCACCTTGCCCTGGATCAGCTGGAATTCGCCAATGCTCTGGCCAAACTGCTTGCGGTCGTGGATGTAGGGGATCACGTTGTCCATGACGGCCTGCATGATGCCCAGCGGGCCGCCGGTCAGCACCGCGCGTTCGTAATCCAGACCACTCATGAGCACCTTGGCGCCCATATTGAGGCCACCAAGAATGTTCTCTTCGGGCACCTCGACGTCCTGAAACACCAGCTCACCGGTGTGGCTGCCGCGCATGCCCAGCTTGTCGAGCTTTTGCGCAATCGAAAAGCCCTTCATGCCCTTTTCAATCAGGAAAGCCGTCACGCCGCGCGCGCCCATCTCGGGCTCGGTCTTGGCATAGACCACCAGGGTGTCGGCGTCCGGGCCGTTGGTGATCCACATCTTGGAGCCGTTGAGCAGGTAATAACCGCCCTTGTCTTCGGCCTTGAGTTTCATGCTGATGACGTCCGAGCCTGCACCGGGCTCGGACATGGCCAGCGCGCCCACATGCTCGCCTGAAATCAGTTTGGGCAGGTACTTGGCGCGCTGGGCGTCATTGCCGTTGCGCTTGATCTGGTTGACGCACAGGTTGGAGTGGGCACCGTACGACAAGCCCACCGATGCGCTGGCGCGCGAGATTTCTTCCATCGCCACCATGTGGGCCAGGTAGCCCATGTTGGCGCCGCCATACTCCTCGCCCACGGTGATGCCCAGCACACCCAGGTCACCCATCTTGCGCCACAAGTCCATCGGGAACTGGTCGTTCCGGTCGATCTCGGCGGCGCGGGGGGCGATTTCGCTCTGGGCGAAGTCGCGCACCGCTTCGCGCAGGGCGTCGATGTCTTCACCGAGCTGGAAATTCAGGCCTGGCATGTTCATGGGGAAAATCTCCTTGGGTATCTGATCAGTAAGTCTTGGGCACGGGGGCCAGTGTTTGCTGCATGACCGCGCAGGGCGACGCCTTGCCCTGGGGGTCGATGTGGTCGACCTCGGCGGTCGTGACGATGATGCGCTTGCCTGCCTTGACGACGCGGCCAATCGCGCGGATCTCGCCACCCTGGTAGCTGCTGAGGAAATTGATCTTGTACTCCACCGTGACCACTTCCATGCCTTCCGGAGCCAGGGTCAATCCCGCATAACCGCCAGCGATGTCCGCCAGTGCCCCCATGGCGCCGCCATGGAAACCGTCTTGTTGCTGGGTGACCTTGTCGCCATAAGGCAGCGCCAACTCCACCAGGCCCGGCTCGACGCGCACCAGGCGCACATTCAGATGTTGCATCATGCCCTGACGGGCCAGACTGGCAGCGACGCGCTTGTATTCGGGGGAATTCACAGAGCAAACCTGAAGAATGTTTGAAGGCCTTGAATGTAATTGACGTTTACGTAAACGTCAATCATGACTTACCCCAAGACCCTCAGACCTCCAGCCGTTCAGCTACGGCTCTTGGTGGCCTTGTTGAGCAAGGCCCGGGTGTCTTTTTCGTGGGTTTTGACTTCGTCCAGCGTGGCTTGCAAATCGGCCAGCTGGGATTCGAGCTGCTGGCGATGTTCGGCCAGGACCACCAGGAATTTTTGCAACTGGGGCACTGTGTCGCGCGGGCTGTCATACATGTCAATGAGGTCTTTGGCCTCGGTCAGTGACAGCCCCAATCGCTTGGCTCGCAAGGTCAATTTCAGGCGCGTGCGATCGCGCGCGGAATAGGTTCGATTGCGACCGCCGGGTCCAGTGCGCTCGGGCTCAAGCAGTCCCATGTCCTCGTAAAAGCGGATGGCCCGGGTTGTGAGATCGAACTCTTGCGCCAGATCGCTGATGGTGTAGGTGGTGGCCATGTTTGGAGATGGGGTTATTTGACGTTACGTTAACGTCAATGTGCGCATCCTACCGCAAGTGTTGACACAGATTCAACGACTGGCGGTCACAGATAGCCCGACAAATCCACTTGACGCAATGCCTTACGGCGCTCCTGATGGTCTGGCAGGATGCGCTCCACCCACGCCCAAAAACGCGGACTGTGGTTCATTTCATGCAAGTGCGCCAACTCATGCACAACCACATAGTCCACCAACGTCATCGGCAAATGCACCAAGCGCCAATGCAAACGGATGTGCCCGTCCTGCCGGGCACTGCCCCAGCGTGTACGCGCCTGACTCAGGGACAAACGGCTCCAGCGCACGCCCAGCAAAGGCGCGTGATGGTTGAGCCTTTGCGTCAACACCTGACGGGCCTGAACTTGCAACCACTCCTCCAGCGCCTGCTGAGGCTCCTGCCCCTGAGCATCCATGGACAAGGGCAGACATAAGCGGTTGTCCTGCTCAAGGACCTGCAAAGTTTGCGCCCCCAACACCAATTGCCAACTCCGGCCCCAGAGCTGAAATGCAGAGCCGTGCTGCCAAAGCATGGGCTGAGCAGGAGGTTTTTGCTGGCGTTGGTGCATCTGGTCAAGATGGCGCAATATCCATCCCGCTTTTTCAAGCAGAAATGCCTCGATCTGCCGCACACCCGCCCAGCGCGGCGCACGCACAAGCAAACCTTGCACGCCTACAACACAGCCGATGGTGCGTCTGCGCGTCCAGTCCAATCGATAGAGCACATGCTCGCCCTGCAAGACAATGTGTCGGTTGGCGCCTTCGGGGGCGGGCCAACGCAGCCCACGCTCAGCGCTGGCGAAGTCCAGCGCCAACTGTTCAGCCGGCATAGGCCTCAGGGTCCAGGCGACGCATTTCGGATTCAATCCAGGCCTGCACCTCGGCCATCAGTTCGTCGGCCTGCCGCCCTTCGCTGGCAATAGGCTTGCCAATGGAAATGTCCACGACGCCTGGGCGCTTGACGAAAGCCTTGCTGGGCCAGCAACGCGCGGAGGTGACGGCAATCGGGATCACGGGCACGCCTGCAGCAATGGCCAGGCGAGTCCCACCGGTTTTGTATTCGCCGGCCTGGCCGCGCGGGATGCGCGTGCCCTCGGGAAACATGATGACCCAGACGCCTTCCTGCATCAGGCGACGCCCCTGCTGGACCACTTTGGCAAAGGCGCGCGCCTTCTGGCTACGGTCAATGTGGATCATGTCCATGCGGGCCATGGCCCAGCCAAAGAAGGGGATGCGCAACAACTCTTTCTTGAACACATAGGCCAGCGGGTGCGGCATGATGGTGGGCATCACAAAGGTTTCCCAGGTGGACTGGTGTTTGACCAGCAACACCGCCGGGTCCTTGGCACCCTGTGGCAGGTTTTCCAGGCCCTGGACACGGTTGCGGATGCCCAGGATCCAGTTGCCCCCTACGACGGCGGTGCGCAGCCAACCTGCACATATCCAGTACAAGGTGGTGCTGCTGACCACGTAGGAGATGAGCACCACAAACAAGGCCCAAGGCACCACCGTGACGCCCATCCACAGCAAATGCAAAACAGAGCGAATGAAGTTCATGCGTCAACCTTTGAGACGGCATCCTGGGTTTGCAGCAAATCATCCACAAAAGCAGACAAGTCAGCATGGACACGCGTGTGAACAGGAAAGCCCGCAGGCAATGGGACGGCAGGGTCTACCGCAGCGTATCGCCCGGTCAACACCAGATGCGGCTGCGCGCCTGCGGCTTGCGCGGCTTGTGCGTCGCGGACACTGTCCCCGACAAAAGGCACGCCTTGCAGGCTGATGCCGTAGCGCTCGGCAATTTGTTCGAGCAGTCCGGGTTCGGGCTTGCGACAATGGCAAGCTTCATCAGGCGCATGTGGACAATAAAAAATGGCGTCCAGCCGTGCCCCCACGCGCGCCAGCGCTTTGGTCATGGTGTCATGCACCGCGTTGAGCGCTGCCATGTCCAGCAAACCGCGCCCCAAACCCGATTGGTTGGAGGCCAGCACCACATGGTAGCCCGCATGATTGAGCCGGCCAATGGCCTCCAGCGCGCCGGGCAAAGGCTCCCATTCTTCGGGCGATTTGACAAACTGGTCACTGGCACGGTTGATGGTGCCGTCGCGATCAAGAATGACCAGTTTGGTATGCATGGGGGCTCCGGCTTCAGGCCGCCAGGCGCGACAGATCGGCCACGCGGTTCATGGCCACGTGCAGGCTCTTGAGCAGGCCCTGGCGGTTCAGGCGCAGGTCCATCTCTTCGGCATTGACCATCACATCGTCAAAGAAGGCGTCGACGGGCGCACGGAGCGCGGCCAGCGTCTGCAGGCTGGCGGTGTAGTCGCCCGCCTCGAACTGGGCGGTGGACTCGGGCACCAGTTTTTGCATGGCGGCGTGCAGGTTTTTCTCGGCGTCTTCCTGGAGCAGCGCGGTGTTCACATGCGCGTCCACTTCGCCCGCTTTCTTGAGGATGTTGCCAATGCGCTTGTTGGCCGCGGCCAGCGCCGGGCTCTCGGGCAGTGCGGCAAAGGCGCGCACCGCCGCCAGGCGCTTGGCCACATCGGACAGGCGCTGAGGCTGCAGGGCCAGCACGGCGTCCACTTCCTGGGCGGAAAAGCCCTGCTCGCGCAGGCCACCGGCGAGACGGTCGTAAACGAATTCGGTCAGGGCGCCGCTGGCGTCGGTGATCTTGTCGCCAAACACCGGCGCGGCCAGCGCAAGCAGCGTCGACAGGTCGATCGCCAGATCCTTCTCGATCAGCATGCGGATCACGCCCAGCGCATGGCGGCGTAGCGCGAACGGGTCCTTGTCGCCGCTGGGCAGGTTGCCGATGCCAAACATACCCACCAAGGTTTCGAGCTTGTCGGCCAAGGCCACGACCACGCCCACGCTGTTGCGCGGCAGCTCGTCCCCGGCAAAGCGCGGCTTGTAGTGGTCTTCAATCGCTTCAGCGATCTCGACCGGCAGGCCGTCGTGACGGGCGTAATAACCACCCATGATGCCCTGCAGCTCGGGGAACTCGCCAACCATGTCGGTCAGCAGGTCGGTCTTGGCCAGGCGCGCAGCCTGTTCGGCCTGCTTCGCCAGCAGGTCACCGCCGACTTGCTGGCCAATCGCCTTGGCAATCGCGCAGACACGCGCCATGCGCTCGCCCTGCGTGCCCAGCTTGTTGTGATAGACCACTTTGGACAGGCCTTCGACGCGCGATTCGAGCGTCTTCTTGCGGTCCTGGTCAAAGAAGAATTTGGCATCGGCCAGGCGCGGGCGCACCACGCGCTCGTTGCCGCCGATCACGGCGCTGGCATCGGCCGGGCTGATGTTGCTCACCACCAAAAACTGGTGGGTCAGCTTGCCAGTAGCGTCCAGCAGCGGGAAGTACTTCTGGTTGGCCTTCATCGTGAGGATCAGGCATTCCTGCGGCACATCCAGGAACTGTTTTTCAAACTCACAGACCAGCACGTTCGGACGCTCGACCAGCGCAGTGACTTCGTCGAGCAGGGCCTCGTCTTCGATCGGGCGAGCACCACCGCCCACTTTGGCGGCTGCGGCGTTCAGCTGGCGCACGATCTCGGCGCGGCGCTCGGCGAAGCTGGCGATCACAGCGCCATCATTTTTCAGCACTTCGGCGTACTGGTCGGCATGCGGCACGACCACTGGATCGACTTGCGCCTCAAAGCGGTGGCCTTGCGTGGTGCAACCGGCGCTCAGGCCCAGCGCCTTGATGGGCACCACCGTGCTGCCGTGCAGGGCGATCAGCTTGTGCGCGGGGCGCACGAAGTTCACGCTGCTCCAGCCCGGCAGTTCGCAGTCGGTCTCCAGCTGGTACTGCATGACCTTGGGGATGGGCAGCTTGGCCAACGCTTCGTCCAGGGCCTTTTGCAGACCGATGTCGAGCGTGGCGCCGCTGACCAGACTGTCCCAGAACAGGGCTTCGTTCTTGCCTTCGCCTTCGCGTTTGAGCGCGGCCACCACAGCAGCCGGGTTGCTCACGTCGGCGCCCAACGCCTGCAATTTCTTGAGCAGCGCAGGCGTGGCCTGGCCGTCGGCCGTCAGGCCCACACTCACAGGCATGAGCTTTTGCTGCACGGCCTTGTCTTCGGCCTTGAGCGCGACATGGCTGATGTGCGCGGCCAGACGGCGCGGCGAAGCGTAGGCGGTGACCTGGCTGTCGGCGGCGCTCAGCCCTTGGGCCTGTAACTGCTCGGCCAGCACGCTGGCAAAGGCATTGCCCAGCTTGTTCAGTGCCTTGGGCGGCAGTTCTTCGACAAAGAGTTCGACCAGAAGGTTTTGTGCTGTCATTGTTCTTGTTCCTCTCAGGCGGCCTTCTTCGGCATCTGGGCGACCCACTCGCGCGGCGCCATGGGGAAGCCCAGGCGCTCGCGGCTCTCGTAATAGCTCTGGGCCACGGCGCGCGCCAGGTTGCGGATGCGGCCGATGTAGGCGGCGCGCTCGGTCACGCTGATGGCGCCACGGGCGTCCAGCAGGTTGAAGGTGTGCGCGGCCTTGAGCACCTGCTCGTAGGCCGGCAGCGCCAGCTGCTGCTCCATCAAATGCTTGGCCTGCTTTTCGTAGGCACCGAAAGCGGTGAACAGGAAATCGGCGTCAGAGTGCTCGAAGTTATAGGTCGACTGCTCCACCTCGTTCTGGTGGTAGACGTCGCCATAGCTCAACGTGTCGGTCCACTTGAGGTTGTAGACGTTGTCCACGCCTTGCAGGTACATGGCCAGGCGCTCCAGGCCATAGGTGATCTCGCCGGTGATCGGTTTGCAGTCGATGCCGCCGACCTGCTGAAAGTAGGTGAACTGCGTGACTTCCATGCCGTTGAGCCAGACTTCCCAGCCCAGGCCCCAGGCGCCGAGTGTCGGGTTTTCCCAGTCGTCTTCGACAAAGCGGATGTCGTTTTTCTTCAGATCAAAACCCAGCGCTTCCAAAGAACCCAGGTACAGCTCCAGGATGTTGCTGGGCGCAGGTTTCAACACCACCTGGTACTGGTAGTAGTGCTGCAGGCGGTTGGGGTTCTCGCCGTAGCGGCCGTCCTTGGGGCGGCGGCTGGGCTGCACGTAGGCGGCTTTCCACGGCTCGGGGCCGATGGCGCGCAAAAATGTGGCAGTGTGGCTGGTGCCCGCACCGACTTCCATGTCGTAGGGCTGGAGCAAGGCGCAGCCCTGGGCGTCCCAGTACTGCTGCAACTTGAGGATGATCTGCTGGAAAGTCAACATAGCGACAAAACCGCCTGTGCGGTGAATGGTGTTGCGTCCAAATGCGCAAACGCTCGATTTTACGCCCGGGCAAGTGGCCTGCGTCGCCGCAAACCAAGGGTCAAGACGCCCAGGCTAAACAGCCACAAGGGCCAAAGTCCCCAGAGCGAGGCCATGCGCGCATATGGGGTCAAGCCCTGCCGCCCTTCGAACTCGCCCTCCAACACGCTGCGCTGGTAGGCGGGCAGCTGCTGCTTCACACGGCCCAGGTGGTCAATGATGGCCGTGGCGCCTGTATTGGTGGCACGCAGCATCGGGCGCTGAAACTCCAGGGCACGCATACGGGAAATGTTCAGGTGCTGAGGTACCGCTACCGTGTTGCCAAACCAGGCGATATTGCTGGCATTGACCATGACCGTCGGCGCCAGGTCTTCCTGTCGGAAGCGTTGCGCAAGGTCTTCGCCGAAGACATCTTCATAGCAAATGTTCGGAGCAATACGTTGCCCTTGCCAATGGAAGCTGAGGGCATCGACCGGCCCCCGCCCAAACTGCCCGAAGGGAATGTTCATTTGCGCCACAAACCAGGCAAACAATGGGGGAACAAACTCACCAAAGGGCACAAGGTGGTGCTTGTCGTAACGGTAGGGGGCTTGCGCACCCCACCCTCGCAGACTGTTGCGGTAGCTGCCTTGATCTTGCACAGCAACACCTACCAGGGCGGCGCGCGGCCCGCCCTCGGGAAACGCTTCACTCAAGGCCTGCGAGTAGCCCTGCGGCAGGCTTTGCTCAAGCAGAGGCAAGGCGGTTTCTGGCGTTACCACTAATGACGAGGTGCTGGCACGCAGCTGTTGACCATACCAACGCAAGGCATCGATGACCCCGCCCTGGGCCAGAAACTTTTGGTCCTGTTCAATATTGCCTTGTAGAAGGGTTACCGTCTGGTGGCCTGCGGATTGGGTCCATCGGTCATTGATTTGGCCCAGCAAGCCCGTGGCAACGAGCACAAGCGCGATGCCACGCCAAACACCTTTGCTTTCGCGCCGCTGCACCCACAACGCCACGAGGAACCATGCCACAGCGCCCACGCCGTACACCCCAAGCCAAGGTGCCCAGGCCGACAGCCAACTGTCCACATGCGCATAGCCGACAGCCCCCCAGGGGAAACCGGTCAGCCACTGCCCCCTCATGAGCTCCGCCAGTGTCCATGCCGCGGCCAAGGACAACGCCCCCCACCAAGGGTTTTGCGGATTTCGCCTCGAAAGCAAAAAGGCCCACACGGCCATCATGCCCACGTAGTACAGGGCCAGTGCCGCGGCCAAGAGCACCAATGCCAGTATCGACAGCGCAGCGGGCAAACCGCCATACTGGTGCATGGAAATATGCAGCCACCAGAAGCTGCCCAGCAGCCAGGCGCACACATACCAAAATGTTGTTTGGCCCACCGCACGCCAGTCGTGCTTGCGTACCCACACCCCCTGCAGCCATAAAGCTGCAACAACACACTGCAGCATGCCCGAGGCCTGACCGCTGCCAGGCCAGGCCAGCGCCAGAGCTTGCAGGTATCCCAGCAGCATCAGCCACGCTGGGCGTAGCCACCGCTGAGTGCGCAAATCAGCCAGCGTCATGACGGGCTGCAGACACCTTGAACCAACGCACCGCGCCAGCGCGGGTGTGCTGAACCACGAAATTCAGCCCGGCCAAAGTGAATGTTTCGCCACGCTTGGGCACATGCCCCATTTCATGCGCAATCAGCCCGCCAATGGTATCGAACTCGAGGGCATCCTTATCCTCAAGCGCACCGAGCACATTGACCCCCAGCACCTCGGCAACCCGCTCAGGAGAGGTGTCACCGCTGACACGGAAAGTTTGATCCGCCAGCGAGAAGATATCCCCTTGGTCTTCCTCTGTATCGAACTCGTCTTCAATATCGCCCACAATTTGTTCGAGCACGTCTTCAATCGTGATCAGACCTGCGATGCGACCGAACTCGTCAATGACCATGGCCATGTGCTGCCGGTTATCTCGGAACTGACGAAGCAAATCATTGAGCTTCTTGCTCTCGGGTACAAACACCACCGGACGCAGCAAAGCCCTGATGTTGAGCTCCGGGGCACGCTGCAACTTGAGCATGTCTTTGGCCAGCAAGATGCCGAGAATATTTTCGCGCTCACCTTCATAGACCGGGAACCTGGAATGCCCAGTTTCTATGATTTGGTGGAGCAAGTTGGCCGCGGGCGCATCGATGGGCAGCAAATCCATTTTGGCGGCGGCGACCATGACATCTCCCGCCGTCATGTCCGACATGCGAATCACGCCCTCGAGCATGCGACGGCTTTCTTCGTTGATGACGTCGTTATCTTGAGCCTGAACCAGCGAATCGATCAGCTCGTCTTTGGTGTCCGGGCTGGGGTGAAGAAATTCCGCAATTTTTTGAAGCAGGCCGCGCTTGTCTTCCTTGTCGGAAGGGCGCGCAGGATAAGGATCTGACACTGTAATTTGGGCACATTTGCCATAGTCATGACAGCCCAAGCATAGCGGATTTCTGTTTCACCCCTCATGACAAGCCTGTTCTTGACAGGGCCCTGCTCAATCTTGGTCAGATGACTCTGCCTTGGTTCGCGTTCCAAGCCATTTCCGAAATTGGCTCGCTTGCAGCTTGAGTTGATAATCCAACTCTGCCATGTGCTCATCCACAACTTCATGCCAACGGCTGTCCATGGTTGCAGGCGGCAAAGTCAGGTAGGCCTCACTTTCGGATCCATCCCGCTCCACTCTTGCTCCGGCATTGCGGGCAATTTTGAGCATTGCAGCGTTTTCGCTCAGAGCATGAATGAACATCATGCGCACACCCTCGTTTTGGGCATGGCGGACAGCGCGTGCAAACAAATGATGCCCCAAGCCTTTTCCACGCTGTTGCGCCGCGACAGAGACACCAAACTCTCCGCAGCTGCGCCACTGGGGGTCGACTGAATAGGCAAGGTGCGCCATGGCCACCAGCTCCAGACGTCGATTGAAGACACCGAAAATTTCATCCCGTTCGAAATTCAGTCTGCCGACGTACAGTTGAATTTGCTCATCACTGGCCACAAAACCAAAACGTAGATAGCGATCACCGGGCGACAAGCCCAACAAATGCTTTTCGATCCGTGCGCGGTGCCGTGGCGCCAACTCACGAATCGGCACCCAAGACAAGCGGCGTGCATGCGCACGCTTGCGAAGCTTGTCCGCAGCGAACAAAGCTTTAAGCTTTAGTATGAGTGGCTTGAACATCATAGGGAATACCCTCATTTTCCAACATTCTGTCCAGGCCTGCGCAAGCTTTACATTTTGAGATCAGTCTTCAAAGGAATTATGGGTGCCTTCATCTCGCTCCTTGCCACATGGCATTACTGCGCTTGAGCGCGACTGGCTGTCTGCCAATCATGTTTTTCTTGAGCACCTTGATCAAACGGTGCTTATTGACAGCGGGTATTGCACGCATGCCCCTATGACGCTGCACCTGCTCCGTCAAGCGCTGCAGGAGCGCTCACTGACCACACTGGTCAACACACATTTGCACAGCGATCATTGCGGTGGTAACGCCAGCATTCAAGCGGAGTTCACAAGCGTCAACACATTGACTCCCCCCGGCCATTTCGACGCCGTGAAGAACTGGGATGCAGAGCTTTTGACCTATGCGCCTACGGGTCAGAACTGCCCTCGCTTTGTCGTCAACCAGCAGCTGCAGGATCGATGTGAGTATGAGTGGGGGCGCACGCGCTGGACGGCCTACGCTGCTCCTGGTCATGACAATCATGCCATGATGTTCTTTTGCGCCCAACATGGGATTTTGATCTCAGGCGATGCACTGTGGGAGAAGGGATTCGGAGTCATCTTTCCCGAACTGGATGCTGATTCAGGCTATCAACAGGCGGCCAACACACTCAATTTGATCGAAGATCTTGATGCAGCCCTGGTCATCCCCGGTCACGGATCCCTTTTTACGGATGTACAGAGTGCACTGCGCTACGCTCGCCAAAGATTAGAGGCCTTTCAGTCGTTTCCCGACAAACACGCCCGCTATGCCAGTAAGGTGCTTGTGAAGTTCAAACTGCAGGAGTACGGCACCATTTCAATGCAGGCATTTTTACAGTGGGCACAAAACGTGCCCTATTTGATCACACTGCACCGACAGCTAGGCGCTCAACAGCCATTCTCGCACTGGTTCGAGCAACTCCTGGCGGAATTGTGCCAATCAGGCGTGATGGAGATCAGAGATCAGCAATTGATCAATACTGCTTGATTCAAACAGCCAAAAAAAACGCCCCACCGATTGGTGGGGCGTTTTGGGCTGTAGAAGCCTGACGATGTCCTACTTTCACACGGGAATCCGCACTATCATCGGCGCTAAGGCGTTTCACTGTCCTGTTCGGGATG
>JBEEOS010000051.1:0-14588 GCA_041191485.1 Pseudomonadota bacterium | reverse complement strand
TGGGTTTCAGCAGATTGGTTTGCATTCAGACTTCCTCTCAATACCCCCGGCTCGTTACACCGGTAAGGCTGATGAAGCACCCGACCTGCGACATGCAGATCGGGAACGATTGAAACGACGAAATTAACGGGAATAAAGTTCGACGATCAACGATTCGTTGATGTCGGCACCGAATTCATCGCGGTCAGGCACCTTCTTGAAGACGCCTTCGGCCTTGTCGGCATTGACTTCCACCCATGCAGGCATGCCCACTTGAGCAGCCAATTGCAGAGCTTCGACCACGCGGTTTTGCTTTTTGGACTTCTCGCGCACGGCCACCACATCACCGGCCTTGACCAGGTAAGAGGGGATGTTCACGGACTGACCGTTCACGGTGATGGCCTTGTGCGACACCAGCTGACGTGCTTCAGCGCGAGTGGAGCCAAAACCCATGCGGTACACCACGTTGTCCAGGCGGCACTCGAGCAGGCCCAGCAGGTTGGAGCCCGTGTTGCCACGGCGACGGTCAGCTTCAGCGAAGTAACGGCGGAATTGCTTTTCCAGCACGCCGTACATGCGCTTGACCTTCTGCTTTTCACGCAGCTGGAGACCGAAGTCAGAGGTGCGCTGACCAGAAGTGCGACCGTGTTGGCCGGGCTTGGTGTCGAATTTGGCCTTGTCCGCGATGGAGCGACGGGCGCTCTTGAGGAACAGGTCAGTGCCTTCACGGCGGGAGAGTTTGGCCTTGGGACCGATATAACGTGCCACTTTGATTTTCCTTTATGACGACTTCCGCATCCTTGAAAATGCGGGAGCCAGGCCTTGCAAGCAGGGCCTGGCGGTGGGCTTTGAAAAGCTTAGATACGACGACGCTTTTGGGGGCGGCAACCGTTGTGCGGGACCGGCGTCACGTCGGAGATCGACGTGATACGGATGCCCAGAGCGCCCAAGGCGCGCACAGACGATTCGCGACCGGGGCCGGGGCCCTTGATTTCGACGTCCAGATTCTTGATGCCTTGTTCCATGGCAGCACGACCAGCGACTTCGGAAGCCACCTGGGCAGCAAAGGGGGTCGATTTACGCGAACCTTTGAAACCCTGACCACCGGAAGAGGCCCAGGACAGTGCGTTGCCCTGACGATCCGTGATGGTGATGATCGTGTTGTTGAACGATGCGTGAACGTGTGCAATGCCGTCAGCAATGTTCTTGCGGACTTTCTTGCGCACACGCTGTGAGGCATTGGAAGGTGATTTAGCCATAGTTCTCTATTCCTTCTTATTTCTTCAGACCGGCTGCGCCCTTGCGCGGACCCTTGCGGGTGCGGGCGTTGGTGCGCGTACGCTGGCCGCGCATCGGCAGGCCACGGCGATGACGGAAACCACGGTAGCAACCAATGTCCATCAAACGCTTGATGTTCATCGTGGTTTCGCGACGCAGGTCACCCTCAATGGTGAGCGTTGCGATCTGGTCGCGGATTTTTTCCAGATCAGCATCGGTCAGATCCTTGATCTTTTTGGAATAAGCGATGTCACAAGCTTCGCAAATTTTGCGTGCGCGGGTGCGACCAATGCCAAAGATGGCGGTCAAGCCAATCTCTGCATGCTTGTGCGGCGGAATGTTGATGCCAGCGATACGTGCCATTTTCGTCCTCTATAACTCGTTGATCAGCCTTGACGCTGCTTGTGACGCGGATCCGTGCAGATCACGCGAACAACGCCTTTGCGGCGAATGATCTTGCAGTTGCGGCAAATTTTCTTGACCGAAGCCGAAACTCTCATGGTTTTCTCCTAAAACTCTTTGCTTCTGGACCAGGCTTATTTGGCCCGGAACACAATTCGTGCCTTACTCAAATCGTAAGGCGTCAATTCCACTGTCACCTTGTCACCAGGCAGGATACGAATGTAGTGCATCCGCATCTTGCCGGAGATATGGCCCAACACCACATGGCCGTTTTCCAGTTTCACACGAAAGGTGGCGTTGGGAAGGTTCTCCACAACTTCACCTTGCATCTGGATCACATCGTCCTTCGCCATCGCCGAACTCAACCGCCTAGTGTAGTTTTGAAATTCGCTTTCTTGAGAAGCGACTCATATTGTTGGGACATCAGGTAGTTTTGCACCTGCGCCATGAAGTCCATGGTGACCACCACAATGATCAGCAAGGAGGTGCCGCCAAAATAGAACGGCACGTTGTACTTCAGGATCAGGAACTCGGGCAGCAAACACACAAACGTGATGTAGGCTGCACCCACCAAAGTCAAACGCAACAAGATCTTGTCAATGTAACGCGCGGTCTGGTCACCCGGGCGAATGCCAGGAATGAAAGCGCCGCTCTTCTTCAGGTTGTCCGCTGTCTCACGGCTGTTGAACACCAAGGCCGTATAGAAAAAGCAGAAGAACACAATGGCTGCAGCATAGATCATCACGTAGACCGGCTGGCCGGGCGTGAGGGCAGAGGCCACATCCTTGAAGAAACGCATCACGGGATTTTCCGTTTCACCGGAACTGAACCAGTTGATGATGGTTGCAGGCAGCAAAATGATCGACGACGCAAAGATCGGAGGAATCACGCCAGCCATGTTGAGCTTGAGTGGCAAGTGCGAAGACTGGCCACCATAGACCTTGTTGCCGACCTGACGTCGTGCGTAGTTGACCAGGATCTTGCGCTGACCGCGCTCGACAAAGACCACAAAGTAGGTCACCAAAGCCACGATCGCGATCACCAGCAATGCCACCAATGGAGCCATCGCGCCGGTATTGACCAGCTCGAACAAACCACCCATGGCCTGCGGCAGACCTGCTGCAATACCGGCAAAAATCAGGATCGAGATA
Organism: Pseudomonadota bacterium; assembly: GCA_041191485.1. GTDB lineage: Bacteria > Pseudomonadota > Gammaproteobacteria > Burkholderiales > Burkholderiaceae_C > Limnohabitans_A. Next base: position 11,778 of record JBEEOS010000051.1, on the reverse strand, counting down.
CCGTTGCCCAGACCGCGCTCGGTGATCTGCTCACCCAGCCACATCAGGAACATGGTACCAGCGGTCAAACTGACCACTGCCGTCATCCGGAAGCCAAAGCCAGGGCTGATCACCAGACCGGCAGAAGCCTCCAGCGCCACGGCAATACCCAAGGACTGAAAAATGGCCAGACCCAAGGCGCCAAAGCGGGTGTACTGCGTGATCTTGCGACGACCTGCTTCGCCCTCTTTCTTGAGTTGCTCGAATGCGGGCAACACGTAAGTCAGCAACTGCATCACGATGGACGCAGAGATGTAGGGCATGATCCCCAACGCGAACACGGTAAAGCGCGAGAGTGCACCGCCCGAGAACATGTTGAACAGGTTCAGAATGCCGCCTTGCTGACCGCTGAAGAGTTTGCGCAGTTCATCCGGATCGATGCCAGGCACAGGAATATGAGCGCCTACGCGGTAAACCACCAGCGCGAGAAGCAAGAAGACCAGACGGCGACGCAGGTCTCCGTACTTGTCCGTCTTGGCGACTGTATTAGCGCTGGTTGCCACGATGCTGCTCTTTCTGCTGCGTCATCAGGCCAGGGAGCCGCCAGCAGCCTCAATGGCCGCCTTGGCACCTGCGGTTGCACCAATGCCGGTCAGCTTGACCGATGCGGTCAATTCGCCGGATTTGATGACCTTGACCACCTTCGCCAGTTCAGGCACGAGACCGGCTTGCTTGAGGGCCAGCAGATCCACTTCGCCCAGACCCAGCTTGGCCAGCTGGCCCAGCGTGATTTCGGCATTGAACTTGAGCAAGTGCGACTTGAAGCCACGCTTGGGCAGGCGACGCTGCAGAGGCATTTGACCGCCTTCGAAGCCGACCTTGTGGTAGCCGCCCGAGCGGGACTTTTGACCCTTGTGGCCACGGCCAGCGGTCTTGCCAAGACCGGAGCCAATGCCACGGCCTACGCGACGAGCGGCGTGTTTGGCGCCGTCTGCGGGTTTGATGCTATTGAGTTCCATCAGTAGCCTCTCAGAGAACTTTGACCAGGTAGCTGATCTTGTTGATCATGCCGCGCACTGCAGGGGTGTCCTCCAGAACGCTTTCGCTGTTGAGCTTGCGCAGACCCAGGCCACGCACGGTGGCGCGGTGGTCTTGCTTGCAGCCAATCGGGCTGCGCACCAGCTTGATTTTGACGGTAGGTTGGTTTGCCATGATCTCTCTCCGGGTCAGGCGAACAGCTGTTCCACCGACAGGCCACGCTTGGCAGCGATTTCTGAAGGAGTGGTGCAGTTGTTGAGCGCATCAAATGTTGCGCGAACCATGTTGTAGGGGTTGGTCGAACCGTGGCTCTTGGCCACGATGTCGGTGATGCCCAGCACTTCAAAGACAGCGCGCATGGGGCCGCCGGCAATGATGCCGGTACCTTTGGGAGCCGGCATCATCATGACGCGAGCGGCGCCGTGCTGGCCCATCACGGTGTGGTTGATCGTGCCGTTTTTCAGGGACACTTTGGTCATGTTGCGGCGGGCTTCTTCCATCGCCTTTTGCACGGCCACTGGCACTTCTTTCGACTTGCCCTTGCCCATGCCGACGCGACCGTCGCCATCACCAACCACGGTCAGTGCTGCGAAACCCAGGATACGGCCACCCTTGACCACTTTGGTCACGCGGTTGACCGCAATCATTTTCTCCCGCAGACCGTCCTCGGGACCATCATTTTGGGGTTTTGCTTGAAACTTAGCCATTTGATATTCCGATCCGATTAGAACTGCAGGCCAGCTTCACGAGCAGCGTCGGCCAGAGCCTTGACGCGGCCGTGATAGGCGAAGCCAGCACGGTCAAAAGCGACTTTTTCCACACCTGCGGCCTTGGCCTTTTCAGCAATGCGCTTGCCGATGATCTGGGCTGCAGCGGTGTTGCCACCCTTGCCCGAGCCACCGAGCTCTTTGCGCACGTCTGCTTCGGCAGTGGAAGCGCTGGCCAGCACCTTGGTGCCGCAACCAGAGATCACGCTGGCGTAGATGTGCAGGTTGGTACGGTTCACAGCCAGGCGTGCAACGCCTTGCTGTGCGATACGGATGCGGGTCTGGCGGGCACGACGCAGACGTTGCTCTTTTTTGGTCAACATACTGCAGCTCCTTATTTCTTCTTGGTCTCTTTGATCGTGATCTTCTCGTCCGCATAGCGAATACCTTTGCCCTTGTAGGGCTCAGGCGGACGAACAGCACGAATCTCAGCAGCAATCTGACCCACGCGCTGACGATCGGCACCCTTGATCAGGATCTCGGTCGGGCTGGGCGTTGCCACGGTGATGCCAGCGGGCATCTGGAAGTCAACGGGGTGAGAGAAACCCACAGCCAGGTTCAGCTTGGCGCCAGAGGCCTGGGCCTTGTAACCCACACCCACCAGGCTCAGCTTTTTCTCAAAGCCCTTGCTCACACCGACAACCATGTTGTTCACCAGCTGACGCAGGGTGCCGCTCATGGCGTTGGCTTCGCGGGAATCGTTGACAGGCGCAAACGTCAGTTTGCCGCCTTCGTTTTTAACAGCCACCAGCGTGTTGGCAGCGACAGCCAGTTGGCCGCCAGCACCTTTGACGCTGATTTGCTCTGCATTGATGGACACATCCACACCTGCGGGGATGGTCACGGGCATTTTTCCTACTCGGGACATTTCGTCTCTCCTGCCATTAAGCGACGTAGCACAGCACTTCGCCGCCGACACCGGCTGCACGCGCTTTGCGGTCGGTCATCACGCCTTTTGGTGTGGTGACGATGGCCACGCCCAGACCGTTCATGACCTGGGGAATGGCGTCGCGGCCCTTGTACACGCGCAAGCCAGGACGGCTGACGCGCTCGATGCGCTCGATCACCGGACGACCGGCGTAGTACTTCAGGGCGATTTCGAGTTGGGACTTGCCCTCTTCGGACTTGACTTGGAAGCCGTCGATGTAACCTTCATCCTTCAGCACCTGGGCGATGGCCACCTTCACTTTGGAAGAAGGCACCGACACGCTGGTCTTGGCGACCATCTGTGCGTTGCGAATACGGGTCAACAGATCGGCAATGGGATCACTCATGCTCATGTTGTATCTCTCCTGCCGATTACCAGCTGGCCTTGGTCACGCCCGGGATATTGCCTTCGAAGGCAAGCTCACGGATCTTGGCGCGGCCCAGACCGAATTGACGGAACGTGCCACGCGGACGACCGGTGATTTCGCAACGGTTGCGCTGGCGGGTGGGGTTCGCATTGCGAGGAAGCTTTTGCAGTGCCAGACGGGCAGCTGCACGCTCTTCGTCGCTACGCTTGGCGTCGTTGGCGACAGCCTTCAGGTCGGCATGCTTTTGAGCAAATTTGGCGACCAGTTTTTCGCGCTTGAGCTCGCGTTGAATCAAAGCTACTTTAGCCACGTGACACCTCAGTTCTTGAAGGGGAAACGGAAAGCGGCGAGCAGTGCTTTGCACTCGTCGTCGGTCTTGGCCGTCGTGGTGATGCTGATGTTCAGGCCGCGCAGAGCGTCAACCTTGTCGTATTCGATCTCGGGGAAGATGATCTGCTCTTTCACACCGATGTTGTAGTTGCCACGACCATCAAAAGCACGGCCGGAGATACCACGGAAGTCACGCACACGGGGCAGTGCCACGGTGATGAAACGATCGAGGAATTCGTACATCTGAACGCCACGCAGGGTCACCATGCAACCAATGGCCTGGCCTTCGCGGATCTTGAAACCGGCGATAGCTTTCTTGGCCTTGGTCACGACAGGCTTTTGACCTGCAATCTTGGTCAGGTCAGCCACAGCGTTGTCCATGACTTTTTTGTCAGCCACAGCTTCGCTCACACCCATGTTCAGGGTGATCTTGGTGATGCGAGGCACTTCCATGGGTGACTTGTAGCCAAACTTGGCCGTCAGCTCAGGAGCAACCTTGTCGCGGTAGATTTGTTGGAAACGTGCCATGGTCATGCCACCTTGATTTCTTCGCCGCTGGACTTGTAAACGCGAACGCGCTTGCCATCAGCCAGTTGCTTGACGCCCACACGATCAGCCTTGCCCGTAGCGGCATTGAAAATGGCCACATTGGACTGGTGAATCGGCATGGCCTTTTCGATGATGCCGCCCTCGGTGCCCTTCATGGGGTTGGGCTTGGCGTGTTTCTTGACGAGGTTCACACCGTCCACCACCACATGCGCTTCACCGGCACGCAGCGACACTTTGCCGCGCTTGCCTTTGTCGCGACCAGCGATCACGATGACTTCGTCGCCTTTGATAATCTTGTTCATGGCGCGTCCTCTTAGAGCACTTCAGGAGCCAGGGACACGATCTTCATGAACTTCTCGGTACGCAGTTCGCGCGTCACCGGGCCGAAGATACGGGTGCCAATAGGCTCAAGCTTAGCGTTGAGCAACACTGCTGCGTTGCCGTCGAATTTAACGAGGGAGCCATCGTTACGGCGAATACCTTTGGCCGTACGAACCACCACTGCGCTGTACACCTCGCCTTTTTTGACGCGGCCGCGCGGAGCAGCTTCTTTCACGCTCACCTTGATGATGTCGCCAACACTGGCATAGCGACGCTTGGACCCGCCGAGCACCTTGATGCACAGCACGGACTTGGCGCCAGTATTGTCGGCAACCTCTAACCGAGATTCTGTCTGGATCATTTCAAATTTCCCAACTTGTATTCCTGCGCCAGGCATGAGCCACTTGCAAGAATCAGTCTTGGACCCGTCATTCACACCGCAAACCATTTGCAGCGCTTCAGATTGGGCAGAAAAACATCACCCCAAAAGGGGCGAAGCCCTCTATTATCACAAAACCCACCCCTTGAGTCAACAGCTTTGTGCAATCTTTTTTGCAGACCCTTCAAATGAATTCCAAGGTTCTCCAAATTCATGCTTGAGCTCTACGACAATGCAGCTCTGACACTTGGCCCCTTTACTCATAAGAACACTTCTCATGTCTGATACCCCGCAAAACACCCCCATGGCCTTTATTGGTGGCGGCAACATGGCCAGTGCCATCATGGGCGGCCTGATTCGCCAGGGCACCCCGGCTGACCTGATCACCGTGGTCGAGCCTTTTGCCGAAACAGCCGATCGCCTGCGCCAGACGCTGGGCGTCAACGTGATGGCGCAAGCCGACAGCAGCCTGTCCAAGGCCAAATTGGTCGTCTGGGCAGTCAAACCCCAGATCTTCAAGGAAGCGGCTACGCCCGTGGCTGCTTTCACAAGCCAGGCCTTGCACCTGTCGGTGGCCGCAGGCATTCGCACGGACAGCATCTGCGCTTGGCTGGGCACCAGGCAGCTGGTGCGCACCATGCCCAACACCCCCGCCCTGGTGGGCCAAGGGATGACGGCCCTGTTTGCCTGTGATGGCGTGAGCCCGCAGCAAAAGACACTGGTGGAACAAGTCATTGCCACCACAGGTCAATACCTCTGGGTGGACCGCGAGCAGCACCTGGACGCCGTGACCGCCCTGTCAGGCTCGGGCCCGGCCTATGTGTTCTTCTTCCTGGAAGCCATGACCGAAGCCGGCGTGGGCATGGGGCTGACACAGACTCAGGCCTATCAACTGGCTGTAGCCACCTTTTCCGGCGCATCGTCGCTGGCTGCTGCTTCCAGCGAATCGCCCGAAGTGCTGCGCCAGCGCGTCACCTCCAAAGGTGGCACCACCTACGCCGCCATCACCGCCATGGAAAACGCTGGCGTCAAACAGGCCTTCATCCAGGCCATGCAGGCTGCCGAGCAACGTGCCCGAGAACTGGGCGACGAATTCGGCAAAGCCTGATCAAAAACCGTAAGCCAGCACGACGCCCGCAAACACCGTCGCACCCAGCCAGTGATTGAGGCGAAAGGCCTTGAAACAACCTTCACGGCTACGCTGGCGAATCAGGGTGTAGTGCCAAACCACCTGCGCCAGCGCCAGCGCCCAGGCCAACACCAGCCAGGGGCTGCGCGGCACCTCGGCCAGCAGCCACCACCATGAGCCCAGGAACACCAGGTAAAACAGCATGATGGCCGCCACATCCCACGCCCCCAGCGTAATGGCCGAGGTTTTCATGCCGATGCGTAAATCGTCGTCACGGTCCACCATGGCGTACTCGGTGTCGTAGGCCAGCACCCAAAACAGGTTGCCCAGCAGCAAGGCCCAGGCTTGCCAGGGCACGTCTGCACGCACGGCGGCAAACGCCATGGGAATGCCAAAGCTGAAAGCTACGCCCAGCACCGCCTGCGGCATGGACACATGGCGCTTGGCATAGGGATAGACCAGACTGATCAGCAACGCTGCAAATGACCACGCCACCGTCACCGCATTGGTCAGCAACACCAGGCCAAACGCACACAAGGCCAGCACAGCACCCACCAGCAAAGCCTCACGCGTGCCAATACGCCCGCTGGTCACAGGACGGTTGGCCGTGCGCTTGACGTGCCGATCAAAGTCACGGTCAGCCACATCGTTGATGCAGCAGCCCGCACTGCGCATCAGGATGGTCCCCAACACAAAAACGCACAACAGCAGCCAGCCGGGAAATCCGCCTGCGGCCACCCACAACGCCGTCAGCGAAGGCCACAGCAAAAGCAACCAGCCCGCAGGCCGGTTCCAGCGGATCAGATCCAGATAAAGGTGCAAACGCTCGATCATGTTCAATTCAGGACAGGCGATTCACGCCAGGCAATTCACAGGCATAAATGGCATTGCGCAGCGCGGCAATCGCTTCATAGCGGGTAAAGCTTCGGCGCCAAACCAGCACCACGCGACGCGTGGGAGGCGGGCCGCCATGCTCGTCCCGGACGGGCAGGTAGCGCACATGCCCCTCATCGCCACGATGAGGCGCATCCCCCTGCGCGCACAAGGCCGCTTGCGGCACCGACAAGCGCGGCACCAGCGTGACGCCCATGCCCGCCGCCACCATGTGCTTGATGGTTTCCAGCGACGAGCCTTCAAAACTTTTGCGAATGCCCTCGGTCTGACTGGAAAAACGCGCAAACTCCGGGCACACCTCCAGCACGTGATCGCGAAAGCAGTGCCCATTGCCCAGCAAAAGCATGGTCTCGTCGCGCAACTGCTCCGATGTCACTTCCTCGAGCTTGGCCAAAGGGTGCGTGGCGGGCACAGCCGCCAGAAACGGCTCGTCATACAAAGGCGCTACCGCCAGGCCCGTGTCCGGGAAAGGCTCGGCCAGAATGGCGCAGTCAATCTCTCCGGTGCGCAGCATCTCCAGCAAACGCACCGTGAAATTTTCCTGCAACATCAGTGGCATCTGGGGCGTGTTGGTGATGATCTGCCGCACCAGCTCCGGCAGCAAATACGGGCCAATGGTGTAGATCACCCCCAGCTTGAGAGCACCAGCCAACGGGTCCTTGCCGCGCTTGGCAATCTCCTTGATCTGCGCGGCGCTCTCCAGCACGGTTTGTGCCTGACGCACGATTTCTTCCCCCAAGGGGGTGACGCTGACCTCGCCCGAGCTGCGCTCGAAGAGCTTGACCTCCAGCTCCTCTTCCAGCTTCTTGATGGCCAGCGAAAGCGTGGGCTGCGACACAAAGCAGGCCTCGGCGGCTTTGCCAAAGTGCTTTTCGCGGGCCACCGCCACGATGTACTTGAGTTCGGTCAGGGTCATGTCACGCCTTCAGATACTCCGATTTTGCCCCCATCCAGCGGTCCACGTGCATCTGCGCCAATTGAGGAAACTCGTCGAGCATCCGCACTGCGGCCTCCCGCGCCCACGCCAGCAGATCCACATCGGCCTGCACATCCGCAAAGCGCAGCAAAGGCGCACCGGACTGACGAGCCCCCAGAAATTCACCCGGCCCTCGAATTTCCAGATCGCGCCGTGCAATCTCGAACCCGTCGTTGGTCTCCACCATGGCGCGCAAGCGCTCACGGGCCGTCTCGCTGAGGCGCCCACCCTCAGGTGTGCCATACAGCAATACGCAAGCCGATGCCGCAGCCCCGCGCCCGACCCGACCACGCAACTGGTGCAGCTGGCTCAAACCAAAACGTTCGGCATGCTCGATCACCATCAAGGAGGCATTGGGCACATCGACTCCGACCTCGATCACGGTGGTGCTGACCAGCACACCCATGTCACCACGGGTGAACAGATCCATCACCGCTTTTTTTTCAGCCGTGGGCATACGCGAATGCAGCAAACCCACCATCACCCCGGGCAAGGCCTCGCTCAGCTGAGCATGCGTGGCCGTGGCATTGGTCAAGTCCAGCGCCTCGCTCTCCTCAATCAAGGGGCAGACCCAATACACCTGACGGCCCTGTGACAATTGCGCCGCGATGCGTTCGATCACATCATCGCGCCGGGTATCGGAAATGACGCGGGTGAGCACCGGCGTGCGCCCGGGAGGTAACTCGTCAATCACCGACACATCCAGATCCGCGTAATAACTCATGGCCAAGGTGCGGGGAATGGGCGTGGCGCTCATCATCAACATGTGCGGCTCCATACCTGCTGCCTGCATCTTGCTGCGCAAAGCCAGGCGCTGAACCACGCCAAAGCGGTGCTGCTCGTCAATCACTGCCAAAGCCAGCCGGGCAAACTGCACCTGCTCCTGAATCACCGCGTGGGTGCCCACCACCAAATGCGCTTGGCCGCTGGCAATGCGTTCCAGCATGGCCGCGCGTTCTTTCTTTTTCTGACTGCCGGTGAGCCAGGCCACCTGCACACCCAAAGGCTCGAGCCAGGACACCAGTTTGCTGAAATGTTGCGCAGCCAGAATTTCTGTCGGCGCCATCAAGGCGCATTGCCAGCCCGCATCGATGGCGCGCATGGCCGCCAGCGCCGCCACCACGGTTTTGCCCGCACCCACATCGCCTTGCAGCAAACGGTGCATGGGCACGGCGCGCTGCACATCCGCGTCAATTTCCCGGCCCACACGCGCCTGGGCGGCGGTCAAGCCAAACGGCAGCGCCTGCAGCAATTGCGTATGCAAACAGCCCGCCTGCGCCGACAGTACCGGCGCGCGCAACTGGTCGCGCTCACGTCGCGCCATCTGCTGCGACAGTTGTTGCGCCAAAAGCTCCTCGCACTTGAGCCGCGTCCAGGCCGGGTGGCTGCGGTCTTCGAGCTGCGCCAGCGACACATCGGGCGAAGGGTGGTGCAAAAACTGCAAGGCCTGCACCAGACTCCAGCGGGGTGTGCGAGCAGGCCAGTCCAGCTGCGGCGGCAAGGTCTCGACCCAATGCAACCGAGCCAGCGCCTGGGCCACCGCCTTGCGCAAATACGCCTGCGGCAAGCCCGCGCTGGTGGGGTACACCGGGGTCATGGATTGCGGCAAATCGCCCCCCGCAGCCCCAAACGACGGGTGCATCATCGTCCAGCCCATCAGACCCGAGCGCACCTCCCCGCGCACACGCACACGTGCGCCGACAGCAAGCGCTTTTTGCTGGGAGGGATAAAAACTGAAAAACCGCAGCAGGCACACGTCGCTGCCATCGTTGACCGTCACCAGCAACTGCCTGCGCGGCCGGTAGCTGACTTCGCAAGACGTCACCGTTGCCTCAATCTGCACGGTCTGACCATCGCGGGCAGAGGCCAGCGGCACGATCCGTGTCTCGTCCTCGTAACGCAGTGGCAGGTGCAGCGCCAGATCTTCATCCCGCACCAGGCCCAGTTTGCGCATGGCCTTCTGAGGCGCACTCAGCACCTGAGACCCGGACGACGATTGGGATGGAGCGGCCTTTTCAGACATGCCACCATTGTGCATGGCTGCAAGCGTTTTACAGGGCGTGGGGTGCACGGACTGCGCACATCTTTCACACATGCGGCACAATCAGCCCGCCGAGCTTGAGGCTCGCTTCCTTTTCAATCATTCGCACGGGCCTGTCCAGCCCTGAATCATGAACACAACGCTCCTGCCCCACTACACCCTCTCCAATTTCGACTTTGAGCTGCCCGAGGCTTTGATTGCCCAGCACCCCGCCAGCGAACGCAGCGCTTCGCGCCTGCTCGACGGCAGCACAGCCCCCGCAGTTGACCGGATTTTTCGTGACCTGCCCGGCCTGCTGTCGCCCGGCGACCTGCTGGTCTTCAACGACACCAAGGTCATCAAGGCACGGGTGTTTGGCGAAAAAGCCTCTGGCGGCAAGCTGGAACTGTTGATCGAGCGCGTGCTGCCCGGGCACGAAGTCGTGGCCCACATGAAGGTCAGCAAAAAACCCCTCCCTGGCGCCCGCATTCGCCTGGCTGTGGGCCAGGCCGATTGCGAGGCCGTGCTGCTGGGCCGCTGGCCCGATGAACAAGGCGCCTTGTTCCACTTCAAGCTGGACCAGGACCCCTATGCACTGATGGAGCGCTGCGGCCACGTGCCCCTGCCCCCGTACATCACCCACACCGACACTGCCGAGGACGAGCGCCGCTACCAGACCGTGTTTGCGCGTGCACCCGGCGCCGTGGCCGCACCGACTGCAGCGCTGCATTTTGACAAGGCCCTGCTCCAGGCCCTGCGCGAGCGCGGCGTGGAGCAGGCCCACGTCACTTTGCACGTGGGGGCGGGCACCTTCCAGCCTGTCAAGACAGAACACCTGCATGAACACGTGATGCACCGCGAGTGGTACGAAGTGCCCGAGGCCACCCAGCAAGCCATTGCCCGCTGCCGCGCGCGCGGGGGGCGTGTGGTGGCCGTGGGCACCACTTCCGTGCGCTCACTGGAGTCATGGGCAAGCAGCGGTCAGGCCACCGGGGATACGCAAATCTTCATCACCCCCGGCTTTGAATTCAAGGTGGTGGACCGTCTGATCACCAACTTCCACCTGCCCAAAAGCACATTGATGATGCTGGTCAGCGCCTTTGCGGGCTACACGCACATTCGCCAGCTCTACCAACACGCGATTGCGCAGGGCTATCGCTTCTTCAGCTATGGCGACGCCATGCTTCTCAGCCGCGCCCCCACGGGCACGCCCTGAGCCAAGAGCTGTTCAGACAGCAGGTGCGTCTTGCAAGGTTTGCAGGGCCAGGCACAGGTCCGCCCAGGCCTTGGCCTTGTCTGCCGGATTGCGCAGCAAATAAGCCGGATGGTAGGTGACCACCACCGGCACACCCTGGTATTGGTGCACCCGACCGCGCAGCTTGCCAATGGGTTCCGTGGTTTGCAACAGGGACTGCACGGCAAAGCGCCCCATGGCCAGAATGATGCGGGGCTTGAGCAGCTGCACCTGCCGCACCAGGTACGGCGCACAAGTGGCCATTTCCTGCGGGTCGGGATTGCGGTTGCCGGGCGGGCGGCATTTGAGGGCGTTGGCAATGTACACACCGGCCTGCCCTGTGGCCTGTCGATCCAGCCCGATGGCCCGCAACATGTTGTCCAGCAACTTCCCCGCCTGCCCCACAAAGGGCTGACCTTGCAGGTCTTCGTTTTCGCCAGGCGCTTCGCCAATCACCATCCACTGCGCCTGCACATCACCCACGCCAAACACGGTGTTCTTGCGGCTGTTGCACAGACCACAGGCCTGGCACTGCTGCACGGCCTGCTCCAGCGCCGCCCAGTCCAGTTCCTGCACTTGCGGCAGAGGGCCTGGCGCCACCACGGCAGCCACGGCGGGCGCCACAGGTGTCATGGGCTCTGGCGGTTTGCCACGAACGGCGGCGGTCGCCACCCCTTGTGCGACAGGCGCAGCCTCAGCCGATGAAGGCCGCGCTTCTTGCGCTGGCGCATCCGCATCCGCAGCCGTACCCGTTTGCGCCTCGGGCACGGGCCACCACACACGCACGCCCATTTCCTCGAGCATGGCGCGCGCTCTTGCATCCAGTTCAAAGCGGGTGGGGTCGTTCATGTTCAATCCAGTTTCAGG
>JBEEOS010000050.1:0-28075 GCA_041191485.1 Pseudomonadota bacterium | reverse complement strand
GAAGAGCTGTGCAAGACCAAGGACGGCGTGATCAACGTCAACATGGAAGACGACGCGATCCGGGGCCTCACGGTTATCAAGGACGGCGAGATCACCTGGCCCGCGCCGCCCCTGGCTGCGCCTGCTCCTAAACCTGCGGCCAAGCCTGTCGCTGTGGTGGCCGAGAAAAAAGGCGGCCATGGCCATGGCAGCAGCGGCCCCATGTCGGTCAAGACGCTGGCAGTGGTGTTCGGGTTGGGCGCCTTGTTGTTCTGGGCCATGGGCGTGTTTGCACCGGCAGCCTTCCTGGGGCACTTTACGGTGTTCGTGCTGGCTTGTTTCATCGGCTACATGGTGGTGTGGAACGTGACGCCTGCGCTGCACACGCCGCTCATGAGCGTGACCAACGCGATCTCCAGCATCATTGTGATTGGCGCGCTGGTGCAGATCCTGCCGCCTGAGGCAGGTACCCATGGCAGGCCCGACGGCTTGATCCAGTGGCTGGCCTTTGCCGGCATTGTGCTCACGGCCATCAATATGTTTGGTGGCTTTGCAGTGACCCGCCGCATGCTGGACATGTTCCGCAAATAAATGTCTTCGGGGACAGATCTTTAGCTCTGTCCCCGACTGATCAAGACAAGAACAAAGAAAGACAACCATGTCACAAAGTCTCATTTCTTCAAGCTTGGCCACCGTTGCATACGTTGGTGCGGCCATTCTGTTCATCCTCAGTCTGGGGGGGCTGTCCAACCCCGAAACCTCGCGTCGTGGCAACCTCTACGGCATGATTGGCATGGCCCTGGCTGTGCTCGCCACCATTGCAGGCCCGCGGGTGGCTGCAGCCGGTGTGCCCTGGATCATTGCCGCCTTGACCATCGGGGGGGGGGTGGGTGTGTATGCGGCCAAAACCGTCAAGATGACCCAGATGCCCGAGCTGGTGGCCCTCATGCACAGCCTGGTCGGTCTGGCCGCCTGTCTGGTGGGTTTTGCCAGCTATGTCGACACCTCGATCCAATTCACGGGCGCCGAGAAAGTCATTCACGAGGTCGAGATCTACGTGGGCATCCTGATCGGGGCTGTCACCTTCTCGGGCTCGCTGATCGCGTTTGGCAAACTCAACGGCAAGATTGGCGGCAAGCCGCTGTTGCTGCCTGCGCGTCACTGGCTCAACCTGGCCGCCTTGCTGGTGGTCATTTACTTTGGCCGCGAGTTCGTGAATGCGCACGATGTGCAAAGCGGCATGCCCGCCTTGCTGGTCATGACCGTCATCGCGCTGCTGTTTGGCATCCATATGGTGATGGCCATCGGCGGTGCTGACATGCCGGTGGTGGTGTCCATGCTCAACAGCTATTCGGGCTGGGCTGCGGCTGCTACGGGCTTCATGCTCAGCAATGACTTGCTGATCGTGACCGGCGCGCTGGTGGGTTCCAGCGGCGCGATTCTGTCTTACATCATGTGCAACGCGATGAATCGCAATTTCATCAGCGTGATCGCCGGGGGCTTCGGTGGCGGCGCACCTGCAGCGCCCAAGGCCGATGGCGCTGCGACCGAGCCGCAGGGTGAAGTGGTGCCCGTGAGCGCGGCTGAGACCGCCGAGCTGCTGCGCGACGCCAAGAGCGTGATCATCGTGCCGGGTTACGGCATGGCCGTGGCCCAGGCCCAGCACACCGTCAACGAGATCGTCAAAACCCTGCGCGACAAGGGCGTGACCGTGCGCTTTGGCATCCACCCGGTGGCTGGCCGTATGCCGGGCCACATGAACGTGCTGCTGGCCGAAGCCAAGGTGCCCTACGACATCGTGCTGGAAATGGACGAGATCAACGATGACTTCGGCGACACCGACGTGGCCATGGTGATCGGTGCCAACGACATCGTGAACCCGGCCGCGCAGGACGACCCGACCAGCCCAATCGCCGGCATGCCGGTGCTCGAAGTGTGGAAGGCCCGCACCAGCATCGTCATGAAGCGCTCCATGGCCAGCGGCTATGCGGGCGTGGACAACCCGCTGTTCTACAAAGAGAACAACCGCATGCTGTTTGGCGATGCCAAGAAGATGCTCGACGAGGTTTTGGTGGCGCTCAAGGGCTGACCTTTTTCTCTCGATGCACAGGGGGCCTTTTGGCCCCTTTTCTATTGGGGGTTTTCCAGCGTAAACCCTGATAATTTCGACGTCAGAAAACTGTCAGTCTTGGGATAGACTGGAGACGAAGGAGGCACTGCTATGACCCAAGACCGCATCTGGCTCAAGAACTACCCAGAAGGCGTCCCATCCGATATCCATCCGGACCAGTACCGCTCGCTGGTAGGCTTGATGGAGGAAAGTTTCAACCGTTACGCAGATCGAACTGCCTATAGCTTCATGGGCAAATCGATCACCTATGCGCAAACGGATCGGGAAAGTCGGGCCATGGCCGCATACCTGCAGTCGCTGGGCTTGCAGCGTGGCGACAGGGTGGCCGTGATGATGCCCAATGTGCCGCAATACCCGGTGGCTGTGGCCGCCATCTTGCGAGCAGGCATGGTGGTGGTGAACGTCAATCCTTTGTACACCGCACGCGAGCTGGAGCATCAGCTCAAAGACTCGGGTGCACGCGCCATCATCATCATCGAGAACTTTGCCGCAACGCTGCAAAAGTGCATCGCACAAACGTCAGTGGAACATGTGGTTCTGGCGGCCATGGGCGACCGTTTGGGCGTGCTCAAGGGTGCGGTGGTCAACCATGTGGTGCGCAAGGTCAAGGCGCTGGTGCCCCCGTTTGAATTGCCTGGCGCTGTGCGTTACAACGATGCGCTGGCGCAGGGCTCCAAGCTCCAGCTGTCCGCTCCGGATATCGGGCCGGACGACATCGCGGTGTTGCAGTACACCGGTGGCACGACTGGCGTGTCCAAAGGGGCGGTGCTTTTGCATCGCAATGTGATTGCCAATGTGTTGCAGTCCGAGGCCTGGAATGACCCGGTCATGAAAAAGGTGCCGGCCAACGAGCAGCCCACCGCCGTGTGTGCCTTGCCGCTGTATCACATCTTTGCGTTCACGGTGAACATGATGCTGTTCATGCGCGTGGGTGGCAAGAACATCCTGATTCCCAATCCGCGTGATTTCCCGGCAGTGCTCAAGGAGTTGTCCAAGCACACCTTCCACAGTTTCCCGGCCGTGAACACGCTGTTCAACGGATTGGCTAATCACCCCGATTTCCACAAGGTCAATTGGTCCAACCTGAAAATTTCGCTCGGTGGCGGCATGGCCGTGACGCAGAGTGTGGCCAAGCTGTGGCTGGAGAAAACGGGCTGTCCGATCACCGAGGGCTATGGTTTGTCGGAAACCAGCCCCTCGGCATGCTGCAATGTGCCTACCAACAAGTCCTTCACGGGCACGATTGGTGTGCCCATTCCCAGCACCTGGATGAAGCTGATCGATGATTCGGGGCAAGATGTGACTGAGCCGGGGCAGCCTGGTGAGATCGTCATCAAGGGCCCGCAGGTGATGGCAGGTTACTGGCAGCGCCCGGACGAAACGGCCAGGGTGATGACGCCCGATGGCTATTTCAAATCGGGTGACGTTGGCACCATGGATGAAAACGGCTACTTCAAGATCGTTGACCGCAAGAAGGACATGATCCTGGTCAGCGGCTTCAACGTGTACCCCAACGAGGTCGAGGATGTGGTGTCTTCGTGTCCTGGGGTCTTGGAGTGTGCCGCAGTGGGTGTGCCTGATGAAAGCATGGGCGAAGCGGTCAAACTGGTGGTGGTGCGTAAGGACCCTGGTTTGACCGAGGAGGCCATTTTGGCGCACTGCCGACAGAACCTGACGGCCTACAAAATACCGCGCATCATCGAGTTCCGCTCCGAGTTGCCCAAGACGCCCGTGGGCAAGATCCTGCGTCGTGAGTTGCGCAGCACCAATTGATCTGGGGCTGTTCTACACTTGCCAAGGCGACCTGAGGGTCGCCTTTGTTTTGGAGTCTGGAGAGCGCAATGGCAATTGGCATCATGGGTGCGCTGCACGAAGAGTTGGCCGGCATGCTCGAAGCCATGCCCGACGAGCAGAGGCAGCAGGTGGCCGGGCGTACCTTCTGGTGTGGACACTGGCAGGGGCAACAAGTGGTGGTTGTCCTCTCGCGTGTGGGCAAGGTGGCTGCTGCGACCACGGCCACGGCCTTGATCGAGCACTTTGGCGTCAGCCGGGTGGTGTTTGCCGGTGTGGCCGGAGGCATCGGCCCCCAGGTGCACGTGGGGGATGTGGTGGTGGCAACTGGTTTCATGCAGCACGATATGGATGCTTCGCCCTTGTTTCCTCGGTACGAAGTGCCACTGTATGGCCGTACGGTGTTTGAGACCGATGCCTCCATGACCCATCAGCTCGCGCAAGCAGCCCGTGAGGTGTTGGAAGAGGTTGGCCTCTACGTGGATGCGCAAAGCGTGCAAGCGTTTGCGCTGCATCGCGCCCAATGCCACCAAGGCCTCGTAGCCACGGGCGACCGATTTGTGAGCAGTGCCCAGGAGTGCCGAACCTTGCAGCAGACATTGCCAAATGCGTTGGCGGTAGAGATGGAGGGGGCGGCCGTGGCCCAGGTCTGCTTGGACTACGGTGTCACGTTTTCGGCGTTCCGCACCATATCGGACCGCGCCGATCACGAAGCGCACACAGACTTCACACGGTTTGTTCGCGAGGTGGCCAGCCACTACAGCGTGGCGGTGCTCTCGCGGTGGCTGCGTCAGATCACTTGAGCCAGCCGCGGCGGCGGAAATACCACATCGGACCCAGCGCGCTGGCCAGCATCAGCCCCAATGCGTAGGGGTAGCCCAGGCTCCAGTCGAGCTCAGGCATGAACTTGAAGTTCATGCCGTAGATGCTGGCGATCAGGGTTGGCGGCAACAAGGCCACGCTGGCCACCGAGAAGATCTTGATGATCTTGTTCTGGTTGATGTTGATGAAACCGACGGTGGCGTCCATCAGGAAGTTGATCTTGTCGAACAGGAAGGCCGTGTGCGAGTCCAGCGAGTCGATGTCGCGCAGGATCTGGCGGGCTTCTTCAAATTGTTCGGCGTTCAGCATCTTGCTGCGCATCATGAAGCTGACCGCGCGGCGCGTGTCCATGGCGTTGCGGCGGATACGACCGTTCAAGTCTTCCTGGCGGGCAATGGCGCCCAGCACTTCGCCTGCCAGTGCGTCAGTCACATCGCCAGAGAGCACTTGTTTGCCCGCTTTTTCGAGGTGGTCGTAAATGCCCTCGAGTGTGTCAGCCGAGTATTCAGCGTCCGCATCAAACAGTTTGAGCAGCACTTCCTTGGCGTCTTCAATCAGGCCCGGGGCGCGGCGTGCGCGCATGCGCAGCAGTCGAAAGACCGGAATGTCTTCGTCGTGGATCGAGAACAACACCCCCTGGCTGCGCAAGTTGGTGTTGTGCTGGTTCAGGATGAAGGCGCAGCGCACCGTGGTGGGCTCGAACTCGTCCGCAATCAAAAAGTCCGAGCGTATGTGCAGCTCACCGTTGTCCTCTTCGTAAAAGCGCGCGGATTCCTCGATATCCTCGTCCATCGCGTCTTCAGGAATGGACAGGCCGTAGTACTGCTTGATCCAGCGCTTTTCCTCCACCGAGGGGGACTCCAGGTCCACCCAGATGGGTTGAAAGCGTGAGAGCTCTTCCAGGGATTCGATTTCTTCCTGGAACAGGCGTCCGTTGACGAGGGTAAAGATATTGAGCATGGCGTCTCCTGCGCGGGCCAGTTGCCAAGGGTCCAAAAGGGGCGGGGTGGGGCGTAGCTTTCGGACGAAGGGCAGATGCTCAGTTCATCCGAAAGCTACCGACTAGGGTAGCTGTCCATGACGAAAATCTCCAAATGGGGAAGGTGCCCGGATTATGTCACTTTGGCTGGGCAGGCGGGAAGTTATCTGCCCATTCGGGCGGCAGACTTTGGAGCAAGCTGTTAGATTCGGTGCCTTCAAAGGAAACATTCATGTCTCACTCCCTCACGCCCAGCCGCGAGCGCTGGGTGCTGCTGACGCTGGCCGGCGTCCAGTTCACCCACATTCTGGACTTCATGATCATGATGCCGCTGGGGCCTCAGTTCACGCAGCTGCTGGGCATCAGCAATGCGCAGTTCGGGTTGTTGGTGTCGGCCTACACCTTGTCGGCGGGCGCTTCGGGGCTGTTGGCGACCATGTATGTGGATCAATTTGACCGCAAACGCTTGTTGTTGGCCATGTACACCCTGTTCGGGCTGGCCACCCTGGCCTGTGGTCTGGCGCCCAATTACGGCTGGCTGATGCTGGCGCGGGTCGCTGCGGGTGTGTTTGGTGGTGTGTTGTCCGCGTTGTCGCAGACCATCGTGGCCGATCTGGTGCCTTTTGAGCGTCGCGGCCGCGCCATGGGCGTGGTGATGACCTCGTTTTCCGTCTCCACTGTGGCGGGTGTTCCGCTGGGCCTGTTCCTGGCTGCGCACTGGAGTTGGCATGTGCCGTTCTTTGCGATTGCAGCGTTGGTCCTGCTGCTGATCGTGGTGGCGCGCCAGACCCTGCCCGTGATTGATGGGCACCTGCACCATCCGCACCGCACCTCTGCCTGGGTCGGCTTGGGGCGGGTGTTGGCCGATGCCAACCACCTCAAGGCTTTTGCCTTGTCGGGCCTGATGATGTTTGCGGGCTTTACCGTCATTCCCTACATCACCATTTACCTGCAGTCCAACGCCGGTATGCATCCGCAGCAAATCCCCTGGATCTACCTGGCCGGTGGCGCCGCCACACTGGTTTCTGCGCGCTATTTCGGTCATTTGACGGACCGGCTTGGCAAGGCGCAGACCTTCAGGCGCCTTGCGGCAGTTGTGTGCGCGCCCTTGCTCTTGACCACGGTGTCGGCCGGATTGCCGGTGTGGGCCTTGGTGCTGATCTCGACTGGCCTGTTCATGGCGATGAGCGGGCGCATGATTCCTGGCATGGCCTTGATCAGCTCGGCCTCGGTGCCGCACTTGCGCGGAACATTCATGACGCTCAATGCGTCCGTGCAGTCTGCAGCCATGGGGCTGGCGGCCATCACGGGGGGGCTGATCATCGGGCGTGACGCGCAAGGGCATCTCACCCACTATTGGGTCGCTGGCGTGCTGGGCGTGTTGGTGAGTTTGTCCACCATCTGGATGGCGGGCAAGGTGAAGATGCACGAAACATCAAAGCGCCCTGCAACTGTCTGAAGTTAGCACGGTATCGGGGGATTGCCAAGGCAATTCGGCTGCAATTCGGGGTTTTCCTTGTACTGCCTTGCTTTTCAATTTGGCTGGGCGCATAGTGGGTTCAACGCGATGCGTTAAGCGCCCATGTCGGGCATCTATTTCCTTGCATTACAGGAGGCCAGCCTTATGAACCTGACGATCAGTGGACACCATCTTGAAGTGACCGATGCACTGCGCAGTTATGTCACAGGCAAACTCGATCGCATCACCCGTCACTTTGATCAGGTGGTGGATGTCAAAGTGCTGTTGAGTGTCGAAAAGCAAAAGGAGAAGGAAAAGCGTCAAAAAGCCGAATGCAATATCCACGTCAAGGGCAGTGACCTGTTTGCCGAAAGTTCACACGAAGATTTGTACGCCGCAGTGGACGAGTTGATGGACAAGCTCGATCGCCAGGTGGTCAAGCACAAGAACAAGTTGACTGACCACCATCACGATGCGCCCAAGCGCATGCTGTAAACAGCATCTTGACCCATGAATAACCGCCTTCGGGCGGTTTTTTGTTGCCTTATTGAGCTAAAAGGTGTTATTTAATCCATTTCAAGATACATAAGGGTTTCCCGGGTGCATAATGCGCCCGATCATGAATCGTCTTGCATCCATCCTGCCTGTCGACCAAGTTCTGGTGTCTGTTGAGGTCACCAGCAAGAAACGCGCATTTGAAGAGGCGGGCTTGCTTTTCGAAAGCCTGCATGGCTTGTCCCGTGCGCTGGTCACGGACAGCCTCTTTGCGCGTGAACGCTTGGGCTCAACGGGGTTGGGTCATGGTGTGGCGATTCCGCATGGCCGCATCAAGGGCTTGAAGGCGCCCATGGCCGCTGTGTTCCAGCTCTCCAAGCCCATCGGCTTTGATGCGCCGGACGAGCAACCGGTTCAGCTGCTGATCTTCCTGTTGGTGCCGGAGGCGGCGACGCAAAAGCACCTGGAGATCCTTTCCGAAATTGCCGAATTGCTCAGCGATGGCGGCTTGCGCGATCGCATCAAGCACAGCGACAGCCGCGATGCGCTGCATGGCCTGATCTCGGGTTGGCAATCGACACAAGCGGCTTGATGCATGAAGCCCTCGGTCATCAGTGCGGACCTGCTGTTTGAGGACCACCGTGGCAGCCTGAAGTGGCAGTGGATCGCCGGGCAAGGCGCCTCCGAGAGGCGTTTTGACGAAGTGGCCATCCGCATGGCCCGCTCGGGTGCCGACCTGGTGGGGTATCTGAACTACATCCACCCTTACAGGGTGCAGATTTTGGGCGAGCGCGAGGTGGCCTACCTCACGAATGCCAGCGCAGAAGACTGCGCACGACGTATCGCCCGCATCGTGACACTCGAGCCCCCCGTGCTGGTGTTGGCCGATGGCCAGGTAGCCCCCGAAGCCCTGTTGTCCATGTGCGAGCGGGCGCAGATTCCGATGTTTGCCACGCACGAGTCACCGGCTTTTGTGATCGATGTGTTGCGTGCTTACTTGTCCAAACACTTCGCTGACCGCACGACCATGCATGGCGTGTTCATGGACATTCTTGGCATGGGCGTCCTCATCACCGGTGAGTCCGGTTTGGGCAAGAGCGAACTGGGGCTGGAACTGATCTCCCGGGGCAATGGCCTGGTGGCTGACGATGCGGTGGATTTGTACCGCATCAACCAGACCACCATCGAGGGGCGCTGCCCGGACCTGCTCCAGAACCTGCTCGAAGTGCGTGGCATTGGTTTGCTGGACATCCGCGCCATTTTTGGCGAGACAGCCGTGCGCCGAAAAATGCGTCTGAAGCTGATCGTGCATCTGGTGCGCAAAGAAACGCTTGAGCGTGACTATGAGCGCTTGCCCAGCGCGCCGTTGACGCAAGAAGTGCTGGGCATCCCGGTGCGCAAGGTGGTGATCCAGGTGGTGGCCGGGCGCAACATTGCCGTGCTGGTGGAGGCCGCTGTGCGCAACACCATTTTGCAGATGCGTGGTATCGATACCTACCAGGAATTCATCGAGCGCCAGCGCCGCGCCATGGAGTAACGGCCTTAGCGCCTGTTGGTGCAGTTTTTGCGTGTGCAGTGCGCGTAAATGCTCAGGGCGTGGTCCGCAATCTCGAAGCCTTTGAGTTTGGCCACGGCGTGCTGGCGTTTTTCGATCTCGGCATCAAAAAACTCTTCGACTTGGCCACAGTCCAGACACACCAGATGGTCGTGGTGCTGTCCCTCGTTGAGTTCATAAACCGCTTTGCCGCCTTCAAAATGGTTGCGACTGAGCAGTCCGGCTTGCTCAAACTGCGTCAGGACGCGGTAAACCGTGGCCAGACCAATGTCGGTGTTGTCCTGCATGAGCTGGCGAAACACGTCTTCCGCCGTCATGTGACGTTGGGGGCCGTGTTGAAACACCTCCAGGATTTTCAGCCGGGGGCCAGTGGCCTTGAGGCCAGAGCTTTTGAGGTCGTCGATCTGGGGCATGGGCAACAAAGGGTCACAAATGAACGGCCCAGTGCAAAACGCCGTGCCGCTACAATGCCTCGATCATAAAGGTCTCTGTACAGCCATGACAAATTCAATGACTTTCCGTCCGGTTTGGGGCAGGCTGGCCATGCTGGCGTTGTGTGTATCGTTGGGCGCGTGCAGCAGTGTTCAAAGCTGGGTGGGGCGTGACACCTTCAAGTCCTATGTGCCTGAAGTGGTGCAAGGCAATTTTGTATCCAAAGAGCAGCGCCAGGCCTTGCGCCCGGGCATGCCCAGGGCGCAAGTGCGTGACATTTTGGGAACGCCCCTGATCACCAGTCTGTTCCGGGGTGAACGCTGGGATTACGCCTTCAGCATCCGCCGCCAGAATGTGCCGCCGCAGCAGTTCAAGCTGACTGTCTGGTTCCAGGGGGACGTGCTCGACAAGGTCGAATCGGATGATTTGCCCAGCGAGCAAGAGTTCGTGCAACGCCTGGAAGGCGAGCGCAAACCTGTCAAGGTTCCTTCGCTGCAGGCCACACCGGAACAGCTCAAGGCGTATGCCGTGCCCGACAAGGCGCAGGCCTCTCCCGCCCTGCCGCCTCTGCCTGCCCAATACCCGCCGCTGGAAGCGGCTGGCCGCTGAACCTTCTTTTTGTTTTTTCTGAAGCCCTCACATGAACTCCGATTCAAACAACCCTGCTCGTCACGCCATTGCCGTTGCCGGTGCCTCCGGGCGCATGGGGCACATGTTGATCGAGGCCATCACCGAGGCGCACGATTGCCGCCTGGCGGGCGCACTGGATTTGCCGACCAGTCCGGCAGTGGGTCAGGACGCTTCGGCCTGGTTGGGGCATGCCTCTGGCGTGAAGGTCCAGGGCGATTTGCGCGAGGGGCTCAAGGATTCCAAATTCCTGATCGACTTCACCCGCCCCGAAGGAACGCTGGCGCATTTGTGGGTGTGCCGCGAACTGGGTGTGAAAGCCGTCATTGGCACCACAGGCTTTACGGATGCGCAAAAAGCAGAGATTGCCGAAATTGCCAAGGACATCGCCATCGTGATGGCGCCCAACATGAGTGTGGGCGTGAACGTCACCCTCAAGTTGCTGCAAATGGCGGCCAAGGCGCTGGCCACGGGGTATGACATTGAAATCATCGAGGCACACCATCGTCACAAGGTGGATGCCCCCAGTGGCACGGCTTTGAAAATGGGCGAGGTGATCGCTGATGCCATTGGCCGTGACCTGAAAGATTGCGCGGTGTACGAACGCTATGGCCACACTGGCGAGCGTGACCCCTCCACCATCGGGTTCTCGACCATCCGTGGCGGCGATATTGTGGGCGACCACACCGTGCTGTTTGCCGGTACGGGCGAGCGCATCGAAGTGACCCACAAATCCTCCAGCCGTGCCACGTACGCACAAGGCAGCTTGCGCGCGGTGCGTTTCCTGGCGGGACAGGAACGTGGCCTGTTCGATATGTTCGACGTGCTGGGTCTGAACTGAAGCCCGGGGCATGTGGCATTTCTGGCTGACTGCAGACCTGCTGAGCCGGATCCTGGCAGCGGTCTTGCTCTCCATGTCGATGGCGACCTGGGTGGTGATTTTGTGGAAGGCTTGGGTGCTGGCGCAGGCAGGCAGCTCGGTGCGCAAGGCGGTGATTGCCTTTTGGCAATCGAGTGAGTTTGAGGCCGGCTGTGCCCAGGCCGCCCATTGGGACAAGGATGTGGGTTTGCTGCTGAAAGCCTCTGTGTTGCCGGTCAGTGGCACCTTGGCTGTGGCGGGGAGCGTGCGTGCGCGCTTGACGCGTGCTTTGCGCGAAGCGCTTGCCGCTAGTAGCCGCCGCTTGCAATGGGGACAGACCTTGCTGGCCTCTGTGGGTGCAACAGCACCTTTTGTGGGTTTGCTGGGCACGGTTTGGGGCATCTACCATGCCATGACGGGGCTCGGGCAGGCCGCCGACCTGACGCTCGATCAGGTCGCAGGCCCGGTGGGGGAGGCGCTGGTCATGACGGCCATGGGCTTGGCGGTGGCTTTGCCGGCTGTGCTCGCCTACAACTTTCTGGGCCGTCGGGCCTCCGCAATCGAGGCCGAACTGGAAGGTTTTGCCCATGATGTGCTGGAGCTGCTGGCTTGCCGGGAGGCTTGAATGGCTTTTGGACGGTTGACAAGCAAGGCGGCGCCCGCACCCATGAGCGAGATCAATGTCACGCCCATGGTAGACGTCATGCTGGTGTTGCTGGTGATCTTCATGGTCACAGCGCCCTGGCTGGGGCGGGCTTTGTATCTGGATTTGCCGCGTGCGCAAGCGTCCAGCCCAGCGCAAAACGGCCGTGCGTTGACGATCGCTCTCAAGGCGGATGGAACCTTGTGGCTCAATCAGGCGCCTGTGGACTGGGCTGACCTGCCCAAGCGCCTGCAAAACCGGGTCGATGCATCGCCGCACCAGCCTCCGGCTGTGGAGCTGGCGGCCGATGCGAACGTGAAGTACGAGCAGATCGTGCGGGTGATGGATGTGTTGCAGCAAAACGGTCTGGCGCAGATCGGTTTCCTGACCAGCCCTTCGCAAAAGCCCTGAAAAGGCAGTCGGCAGGCGCGCCCACCTTCTACAATCGGGGGCATCATGCAAGACAAGTACACTCATCTCGACGTTGAAGCCGCCGCACAGGCCCGCTGGGCGTCGCGTGACGCCTACCGCGTCACCGAAGACGGAAGCAAAAAGAAGTTCTACGCCTGCTCCATGCTGCCGTACCCCAGCGGCAAGCTGCACATGGGCCACGTGCGCAACTACACCATCAACGACATGCTCACGCGGCAGCTGCGCATGAAAGGCATGAACGTGCTCATGCCCATGGGCTGGGACGCCTTTGGTCTGCCGGCCGAAAACGCTGCGCTCAAGAACAAGGTGCCGCCCGCCAAGTGGACCTACGAAAACATCGCCTACATGAAAAAGCAGATGCAGGCGATGGGCTTGGCCATTGACTGGTCGCGTGAAGTGGCGACCTGTGACCCTGACTACTACAAGTGGAACCAGTGGCTGTTCCTCAAGATGCTCGAAAAAGGCATCGCCTACCGCAAGACCCAGATCGTCAACTGGGACCCGGTGGACCAGACCGTGCTGGCCAACGAGCAGGTGATCGATGGCCGCGGCTGGCGCACCGGCGCGCTGGTCGAAAAGCGCGAGATCCCGGGCTACTACCTGAACATCACGGCCTACGCCCAGGAGCTGCTCGAACATGTGCAGATGGGCAACGAGAAAGCCACGCTCGACGGTTGGCCCGACAAGGTGCGGCTGATGCAGGAAAACTGGATCGGCAAGAGCGAAGGCGTGCGCTTTGCGTTCACGCATGAGATCCAGGGTGCCGATGGCCAGCTGATTGGCGACGGCAAGATGTACGTCTTCACCACCCGCGCCGACACCATCATGGGCGTCACCTTCTGTGCAGTGGCTGCTGAGCACCCGCTGGCGCTGCACGCCGCTGCCAGCAACCCGGCTTTGGCCGCCTTCCTCGAAGAATGCAAGACCGGTGGCACCACCGAAGCCGAGCTGGCCACGCAAGAGAAAAAGGGCATGCCCACGGGCCTGTTCGTCACGCACCCGCTCACGGGCGCTCAGGTTGAAGTCTGGGTGGGCAACTACGTGCTGATGAGTTATGGCGATGGCGCGGTGATGGGCGTGCCGGCGCACGACGAGCGCGATTTTGCTTTTGCTTTGAAATACCAGCTGCCGATCAAGCAGGTGGTGGGCCTGGTGCCGTCCGCATCGGCACCTGCCTCCGGTTCGTCAGTCGCGCGCTCCGATTCCTCTCCGAAGGCTGGCCCCGCTGCGGCCTCTGTGGCCTTCGATGCAACGGTCTGGTCCGAGTGGTATGCGACCAAAGACGGTGTGTGCGTCAACTCCGGTGAACTCGATGGGCTGACATACAAAGCGGCCGTGAGCAAGGTCGCGGAACTGCTCGCCGCCAAAGGCCTGGGCGAGAAGAAGACCACCTGGCGACTGCGCGACTGGGGCATCAGCCGCCAGCGCTATTGGGGCACGCCGATCCCGATCATCCATTGCGACGAACATGGCGCAGTGCCGGTGCCTGAAAAAGACCTGCCTGTGGTGCTGCCGCAGGACTGCATCCCCGATGGTTCGGGCAACCCGCTGCACAAGCACGAAGGCTTCCACGCCGGTGTGACCTGCCCGGTGTGCGGCAAACCTGCGCGCCGCGAAACCGACACCATGGACACCTTTGTGGATTCGTCCTGGTACTTCATGCGCTATTGCGACCCGAAGAACGACCAGGCCATGGTGGCCGGTGGCGCCGAATACTGGATGCCGATGGACCAGTACATCGGTGGCATCGAGCACGCCATCCTGCATCTGCTGTATGCGCGCTTCTGGACCAAGGTCATGCGCGATCTGGGCCTGGTCAAGGTGGATGAGCCTTTCAAGCGCCTGCTCACGCAGGGCATGGTGCTCAACCACATCTACTCGCGCCGCACCGCCAAAGGCGGCAAGGACTACTTCTGGCCGCACGACGTCGAGCATGTGCTAGACGAGGGCGGCAAGGTCATCGGCGCCAAGCTCAAGAACGAAGCCGAGAGCAGCGATGGCAAACTGCCCGTGGGCACGCCCATCGACTACGAAGGCGTGGGCACCATGTCCAAGTCCAAGAACAATGGCGTGGACCCGCAGGACCTGATCGAAAAGTACGGCGCCGACACCGCTCGCCTGTACACCATGTTCACCGCCCCACCCGAAGCCACGCTGGAGTGGAACGACGCGGCTGTCGAAGGTAGCTACCGCTTCCTGCGTCGCGTGTGGAATTTCGCGGTCAAGAACGAAGCCTTGCTCAAGAAGGGCATCGCGGTCGACCGCAGCCAGAACGTGGCACCGTGCTCAAGCAGGCCAATTACGACTACGAGCGCATGCAGTACAACACCGTCGTCTCGGCGGTGATGAAGATGCTCAACACGCTCGAAGACGTGCAATTGTCTGACACAGCCGAAGACGCTGCAGCCCTGGCCGAGTGCTTCTCGGTGCTGCTGCGCGTGCTCTACCCGGCCTGCCCGCACATCACCGACCAGCTCTGGAACGAGCTGGGTTACGCCAGCTGCTGTGGCGACCTGCTCGACGTGGCCTGGGCCGAGGTCGATGAGTCTGCCCTGCAGCGCGACGAGATTGAGCTCATGCTGCAGGTCAACGGCAAGCTGCGCGGGGCCGTGCTGGTGCCTGCGAGCGCTGACAAGGCCGCGATTGAAGCCGCTGCGCTGGCCAGCGAGGCCTTTGCCAAAGCTGCCAACGGCGCTGCCGCCAAGAAGGTCATCGTGGTGCCGGGGCGTCTGGTCAACGTGGTGGTTTGATGCAGCGCGTACGTCGTCTTTGTTTGCATGGCTTGGCAGTTGTGGCCCTGAGTGGCTGCGGCTTCAAGCTGCGCGAGGGAGGCGACTTTGCTTTTCATCGCCTGTTCGTGAACTTCCCGGAAGACCCGTTGGGCGTGGAGTTGCGCAGGCACTTGCTGGGCACGGGCAAACTCGAGCTGATCGAGGACGCGCAGCGCATGCGCGAGGCCGATGCCACGCTGGATATCCTGTCGCAGACCCGCCAGCGGGTGATCGTGGGTGTGAATGCATCGGGGCAGGTGCGTGAAGTGCAATTGCGCCTGAGTGTGCGTTTTCGCTTGCGTGACGCTCAGGGTGTAGAGTGGATTGAACCTGTGACGCTGCAAATGGAGCGTGACCTCAGTTATGCGGAAAGCGCGGCCCTCTCCAAGGAAATTGAGGAAGGGCTGACTTACCGCAGCATGCAGTCCGACATCGTGGGACAGATCATGCGTCGGCTGGCGGCAGTGCGTCGCCGCAGCTGAGACTTTGACCATGCAACTGTCTGCCGCCCAATTGCCCGCTCACCTGCAAAAAGGTTTGCGCAGTCTGTACGTTTTGCACGGCGACGAGGCCTTGCTGATGCAAGAGGCTGCCGACGCGATTCGCAGTTTGGCTCGCGCACAAGGCTACACCGAGCGCACAGTGCACACCGTGCAAGGCGCGCATTTCGATTGGAGCGAGGTGCTGGCCGCGAGCGGCTCGCTCAGCCTGTTCGCCGACAAGCAATTGGTGGAAATTCGTCTTCCTTCGGGCAAGCCGGGCAAGGACGGCAGCGCCGCCTTGCAAACGCTGGCCGAAGGCGCAGCGCAACAGGAAGACACGCTGACCTTGATCACCTTGCCCAGGCTGGATGCAGCGACGCGCAAAAGCGCCTGGTTTGCCGCGCTGGAGCAATCGGGTGTTTCTGTGCCTGTGGAAACCGTGGAACGCAATGCCTTGCCCGCCTGGATTGCCCAGCGTCTGCAGCAGCAAGGCCAGCATGTGCAATCCGGGGAGCCGGGTCAGCAGGCCCTGCAGTTTTTTGCGGACCGGGTGGAAGGCAATTTGCTGGCTGCGCACCAGGAAATCCAGAAACTGGCCTTGTTGCATCCGCCGGGCGAGTTGACGCAGCAGGACATCGAGGCCGCTGTGCTCAACGTGGCTCGCTACGATGTGTTCAAACTGTCCGAGGCGGTGCTCGCGGGCAATATCCTGAGGGTGCACCGCATGCTTGAAGGCCTGCAGGCAGAGGGCGAAACGCCTGTCCTGGTGCACTACACCCTGGGCGAAGACATTCGCGCCCTCAAGCGCGTCAAGGATGCAGTGGCCGCCGGCAAACCCATGCCCATGGCGCTGCGCGAGCAACGTGTCTGGGGCGTACGTGAGCGGCAGTTCGAGCGGGTGTTGCCGCGTTTGTCGGTGGCGCGCCTGCAAGGTTTGCTACAGGCGGCGCATCAGGTGGACGGGGTGGTCAAGGGTCTTAAAACACCGGGGTGGCCTGCCGACGCCTGGCAGGCGCTGGAGCGTTTGGCTCTGCGTCTGGCGCATTTGTGCGCTGTCCGCTGAGCGGCAGAGCGCTTGTAGGGGCTATGAGAAAATGAACCCCATGAATGCTCTCGATACAGCTCAATACATGGCGGCCTTGGGCTCGCAGGCGAAACAGGCCAGTGCGGCGATGGCCAAGGCCTCTGCAGCCATCAAAAACCAGGCGCTGCGTGCGCTGGCCGATTTGTTGCGTGCCAATACCGATCGCCTCCAGGCTGACAATGCCAAAGACCTGGAGCGCGCTCGCGCTGCGGGCTTGGCTGAGCCCATGGTCGATCGTCTCAAGCTGACAGCCAAAGTTATCGAAACGTGCGCATTGGGCTGCGAGCAGCTGGCGGCCATGCCCGATGTGATCGGTGAAATCATCGGGATGAAACAACAGCCTAGCGGTATTCGGGTTGGGCAAATGCGTGTGCCGATCGGGGTGTTTGGCATGATTTTCGAGAGCCGTCCGAACGTGACCATCGAAGCAGCCAGTCTGTCCATCAAGAGCGGCAACGCCTGCATTTTGCGTGGGGGCTCCGAGGCCATTGAATCGAACAAAGCCCTGGCTTTGTTGGTGCAGCAGGCGCTGGCGCAGGCAGGCCTGCCTCAACACGCGGTGCAGCTGGTGCAGACCACTGACCGTGCAGCCGTGGGGCAACTCATTGCCATGCCGCAGTTTGTGGACGTGATCATTCCGCGTGGCGGCAAGGGCCTGATCGAGCGCATCAGCGCCGAAGCGAAGGTGCCGGTCATCAAGCACCTGGACGGCAATTGCCACACCTATGTCGATGACCCGTGTGACATCGATATGGCCGTGAAGGTTGCCGACAACGCCAAGACCCAGAAGTACAGCCCCTGCAATGCCAGCGAAGGCCTGTTGGTGGCGCGTGGTGTGGCGGCCGAATTCCTGCCGAAAATCGGCGCGGTTTATGCCGCCAAAGGCGTGGAAATGCGTTGCTGTCCCGAGGCCAAAAAGCTGCTGGCAGGCGTTTCTGGTGCCCATGTGCAAGACGCCACCGAGCAGGACTGGTTTGAGGAATACCTGGCGCCCATCATCAGCATCAAGGTGGTAGCGGGGCTCGACGAAGCCATTGCCCACATCAACCACTACAGCAGCCACCACACTGACGCCATTCTCACGCGTGACCACATGCATGCGCAGCGCTTTTTGCGCGAGGTCGATTCGTCGAGTGTGATGGTCAACGCCAGCACCCGTTTTGCCGATGGTTTTGAATACGGGCTAGGCGCTGAAATCGGTATTTCCACCGATAAATTCCACGCCCGCGGCCCGGTAGGTATTGAAGGCCTGACTTCGCTCAAGTACGTGGTGCTGGGCGAAGGCGAAGTGCGTCAGTAAACAAGAAAGGTTTGAGTATGGTTCCGCATCTTGTGACTGCCTTGACGGGCCCCATCAATGAACTCGAGCAGCGCATCCTGGACTCGATGCCAGCGATTGAGCGCTGGTTTCGACTGGAATGGATGGAGCACACGCCGCCCATCTACTCTTCGGTAGACATTCGCAATGCAGGGTTCAAGCTCGCGCCGGTGGACACCAATCTGTTTCCTGGTGGCTGGAACAACCTGACCAATGAAATGCTGCCCCTGGCGGTGCAGGCCGCGCAAGCGGCCATCGAGAAGATCTGCCCAGAGGCCAAAAACCTGCTGATCATTCCCGAGAACCACACGCGCAACACCTTCTACCTGAGCAATGTGCTGCAGCTGCAGCGCATCTTTCACATGGCCGGGTTGAATGTGCGAATTGGTTCGATCAATCCCGAGATCAAGGAGCCCACCGAGATTGCTCTGCCCGGAGGTGAGAGCGTCCTGCTTGAGCCGGTACAGCGCACACGCCATCGCCTGGGCTTGCAGCACTTCGACCCTTGCACCATCTTGCTCAACAACGACCTGTCTGCCGGCGCGCCCGGCATTCTGGAAGATTTGCATGAACAGTACTTGCTGCCGCCGCTGCACGCAGGCTGGAGCGTGCGCCGCAAGAGTACCCACTTCCAGAGCTATGAGGAAGTGGCCAAGCGCTTCGGCAAGATGTTGGGCATCGATCCCTGGCTGATCAACCCCATGTTCAACCAGTGTGGTGAAGTCAACTTTGCCGAAGGTACGGGCATGGAGTGCCTGCGCAGCAACGTAGATGCGCTGCTCACCAAAATCAAGCGCAAGTACAAGGAATACGGTATCAACGAAAAACCCTTCGTTGTGGTCAAGGCCGACAACGGGACCTATGGCATGGGCATCATGACCGTGCGCGATGTGTCTGATCTGGACCAGCTCAATCGCAAGACCCGCAACAAGATGAACGTCATCAAGGACGGTCAGGTGGTCAACGATGTGATCATTCAGGAAGGCGTCATCACTCACGAGTTGATGAACGATGCCGTGGCCGAGCCGGTTGTCTACATGATGGACCGCTATGTGGTGGGGGGCTTTTATCGCGTCCATGCCGATCGAGGCGTCGATGAAAACCTCAATGCCCCAGGCGCCAGCTTTGTGCCTTTGGCCTTTGAAGAGAGTGCTCACTTGCCTCAGCCGGGCGTCAAGCCGGGCATGAGTGTGCCCAACCGCTTTTACATGTACGGGGTGGTGGGACGCTTGGCCATGCTCGCCGCCAGCTACGAGCTGGAGGCCACCGACCCGCAGGCCGAAAACTTCGACGTTTGATGTCGCAAAAGGAGGGAGTTGCTGCATTGCAACATTTCCCTTCGATCGGCCCAAATCCGTCCCGACAGGCGCACAATATCGTGATGTTTGACTCCGACTTCGTCCTTGCGGATGACGTCCTTGATTCGTGTCTTCTTCCCGTTCAAGCTTAGCTGCACTGACTTTGGGCGCCATTGGCGTGGTGTACGGTGACATTGGCACCAGTGTCTTGTATGCCGTCAAGGAAGTGTTTGGTTCAGGGCATGTCGAGTTCACGCCAGCCAATGTCTACGGTGTGTTGTCCTTGTTTGTCTGGACCTTGACCACCATCGTCTCGGTCAAGTATGTGCTGCTGGTGCTGCGGGCTGACAACCATGGCGAAGGAGGGCTGGTGGCGATGCTGGCGCTGGCCTCCCAGTCGGTCAAGGATCGCCCAGCCTTGCGCAAGCGCCTGTTGTTCATCGGCATTTTTGGCACCTGCCTGTTTTATGGTGATGGGGTGATCACACCGGCCATTTCGGTGCTCTCAGCGGTGGAGGGCCTGGAGGTGATATCACCCAACTTCAAGAAACTGGTGATCCCGCTGACCCTGCTGATTTTGCTGGCCCTGTTTTGGGTGCAAAAGCGGGGCACGGCCGGTATCGGCAAGTTCTTCGGCCCGATTACCCTGATCTGGTTTGCGGCGCTGGCTGTCAGCGGGGCAGCCCAAATTGTGCAGATGCCCTCCATTTTGTGGGCGCTCAGCCCGCACCATGCGCTGGGATTCATTTGGCACAACCCGGGCACCACCTTTGTGATTTTGGGGGCCGTGGTGCTGTGCGTGACGGGAGCGGAGGCTTTGTACGCGGACATGGGGCATTTCGGCAAAAGGCCGATTCGCCTGGCCTGGTTCGCTGTGGTCATGCCGTCCTTGATCATCAATTACTTTGGTCAAGGGGCCTTGCTGCTGAGCCAGCCTGAGGCCGTCAAGAACCCCTTTTTCCTGATGATGCCCGAGTGGGCGCTCATGCCCATGGTTGGTCTGGCCACGCTGGCCACGGTGATTGCTTCCCAGGCTCTGATTTCCGGTGCCTTCAGCGTCACCAAGCAGGTGATTCAGTTGGGGTATTTGCCGCGTCTGCATGTACAGCACACCAGTGAGCACGAAACAGGCCAGATCTACATGCCCTTCGTGAATTGGGGGCTGTTTGTGGCGATTGTTCTGGCGGTGCTGATGTTCAAGTCCTCCAGCAATCTGGCTTCGGCCTATGGCATTGCGGTGTGTACCGACATGATGATCACGACGGTGCTGACGTTCTACGTCATCCGCTATGGCTGGAAGATGCCACTGGCTTTGTGTCTGGGTGCAACAGGCTTTTTCTTTGTGGTGGACCTGGCGTTCTGGTCGTCCAACATGCTCAAGCTCTTTGAGGGTGGGTGGTTCCCGCTGTTCATCGGCGGCTCGATCTTCATGCTGATGTTGACCTGGAAAGAGGGGCGAAGCCTGCTCAATAAGTCCTTGCAATCGGACTCACTCAAACTGAGCGAGTTCCTGGAAGCGGTCTTTGTGGAGCCCCCCACACGCGTGGCGGGCTCGGCGGTGTTCCTGACAGCGGAGCCGGGGGTCGTGCCCAATGCCTTGCTGCACAACCTCAAACACAACAAGGTGTTGCACGAGCAAAACCTGTTTGTGACGGTGCGCCACCACGAGGTCCCATGGGTTGACCAAGCCCATCGCCTGGAAATCCAGCCCTTGGGCCACGACAGTTGGCAGGTTCTGGTGCACTACGGCTTCAAGGATGATGTGGATCTGCCCAAGGCACTGGTCGACATTCAGGGCTTGACGTACCCGCTGGACCTGATGAGCACCAGTTACTTCCTGTCGCGCGACATTGTGGTGCCTACGGTCGGCGGCGGCATGTCTCCGTGGCGCGAAAAGTTCTTTGCCCAGATGCACCTCAACGCCAGCCCTGCAGCCGAGTTCCTGAATTTGCCCAGCAACTCGGTGGTGGAGCTGGGCTCCAAGATCGAAATTTAAGCTGCCAGCGTCAGTGCCCGTTTTCAGGGTGCTGACCCATGGCCTCGCCCATGCGAATGGCTCGTGCGGGCACCCAGTCGCTCGGTAATTGCCAGCGGCCTTCGGGCATCAGCAAGACCACGGTGGAGCCCAGCAGGAAGCGGCCCATTTCCTCACCCTTGTCCAGGCTGATGTTGCCCATTTCGTAGGTCCACTCGCGCACCTCGCCCGGACGCGGCGGGTTGACCACGCCGTGCCAGACAGTGGCCATGCTGCCCACAATGGTGGCGCCCACCAGAACCATGACAAATGGGCCGAACTCGCCTTCAAACACGCACACCAGGCGTTCATTGCGCGCAAACAGACCCGGCACGCCCCGCGCTGTTGTCGGGTTGACCGAAAACAAATCGCCCGGCACGTGGATCATGCGTGTCAGGCGACCAGCGCATGGCATGTGGATGCGGTGATAGTCGCGTGGGCTCAGGTACAAGGTGGCAAAGGTGCCATTGGCAAATGCGGCGGCCAAGGTGGCGTCGCCACCCAGCAGTGTCTGCGTGGTGTAGCTGTGGCCTTTGGCTTGAAAAATACGGTCGCCATGGACAGGGCCGCACTGGCTGATGGTCCCATCGACCGGGCTGACAAATGCACTGTCTGCGATGGGGCGTGCGCTGGCCTGGAGCGGGCGGGTGAAAAAGGCGTTGAAACTGGGGTAGCTGGCGGTATCGGGGTTGGCCGCTTCGCTCATGTTCACGTTGTAGCGGCGTACAAAGCGGTTGATGATCGCGGTGGTGGCGCTGCCCCATTGCTGGCCCGCGACCCAGCCCGCAAAAGAGGTCAAGGCCTGCTTCGGAATGAAGTATTGGGGCAAAACCGCCAGGCGGTCGGAAAAAGAACTGGACATGGGGCGGTTGCCGATGCGGTTTTGAAAGATGGCTGGATTTTATCGGGCCAAGGCACAATCACGTCATGAAGTCATCTTTGTTGTCGGTCAACCATCTGCTCAAGCGCTACGGCGAGCAAACGGTGGTCAATGACCTGAGTTTCCATATCGAGCCTGGCGAATGCCTGGGCGTGATCGGCCCCAACGGAGCTGGCAAGACCACCACCATCCGCATGTGCCTGGGCTTGTCCGAGCCTGATGGCGGCACCATCAGCTACTTTGATGGGCAGCAGATGCCCCATGACGCATTGGCCATCAAGGCCCGGCTGGGCGTGGTGGCCCAGATGGACACGCTGGACCCGGACTTCAGCGCAGCCGAAAACCTGCTGGTGTTCGGCCGCTACTTCGGCTTGCCGGACCGCACCATCCGCGAACGCATTCCGCAGCTGCTGGAGTACGCGGCCCTGTCGCACAAGGCCGACGCGAAGCCCGGTCAACTTTCGGGCGGCATGAAGCGGCGCCTGAGCCTGGCGCGCGCGCTCATCAACGCGCCCGACCTTCTGCTGCTGGACGAACCCACCACCGGCCTGGACCCGCAGGCCCGCCACCTGATGTGGGAACGCCTGCAGGTGTTGTTGCAGCAAGGCCGTTCAATCTTGCTGACGACCCACTTCATGGACGAGGCCGAGCGGCTGTGCAACCGCCTGCTGGTGCTCGACCATGGCAAAAAAATCGCCGAAGGCAAACCCCGCGACCTGATCGCCGAACACCTGGAGCCCGAAGTGGTGGAGGTCTTTGGCCAGGGCGCCGTGGCCCTGGCGCAGGAGGCCAGCCTCAAGACGCTGGCCGAGCGTATCGAGGTCAGCGGCGAAACCGTGTTCTTCTACACCCGCACCAGCCAACCCCTGCTGGCCGCGCTGCAGGCCTGGCCTGCGCTGCGCACGCTGCACCGCCCTTCCAATCTGGAAGACCTGTTCCTGAAGTTAACCGGACGCCAGATCCGCGAAGAGGGTTGACCATGAGCCAGATTCAAAACAATCTCTGGGCCGCGCCGCGCCTGTCCATGCGCTGGTGGCCGGTGTTCCGCCGCAACTTTCTGGTGTGGCAAAAGCTCGCCATTCCCAGCCTGGTGGGCAACATTGCGGAACCCCTCATGTGGCTAGTCGCCTTTGGCTACGGCCTGGGCGCGCTGGTGGGGCAGATCGAGTTGGGCGGCGAAAAGGTGCCTTACATCCTGTTCCTGGCCAGCGGCAGCATCTGCATGAGTGCCATGAACGCCGCGACCTTCGAGGCGCTGTACTCGGCGTTCTCGCGCATGCATGTGCAAAAAACCTGGGACGGCATCATGAACGCGCCCGTGCGGCTGGACGATGTGGTGTTGGCCGAAATGCTGTGGGCCGCCTTCAAGGCCCTGTTCACCGTCACCGCCATTCTGGGTGTGATGCTGGCCCTGGGCATCAGCCACAGCCCCAAGTTGCTGGTGGCCTGGCCGGTGCTGCTGGGGGTGGGCATCACCTTCAGCTGCATGGCGCTGATCTTCAACGCGCTGGCCAAGGGCTATGACTTTTTCACCTATTACTTCACGCTGTTCCTGACGCCGATGATGTTCCTCTCGGGCATCTTCTTCCCGCGTGACCAGTTGCCGCCTTTTGTGCGTGCTATCGCCGACTGGCTGCCGCTGTCGGCAGCGGTCGACCTGGTGCGTCCGCTGTTCCTGGACCGCTGGCCTGAAGACGCACTGCGCCATGGCCTGGTGCTGGTGGTGTTTTCGGTGCTGTCGTTCTGGGTGGCGCTGGCGTTGACGAGGAAGCGCTTTCGCAGTTGAGGGGCGCTCAAATGTCAGCCTGGCAACATTTCGCAGCGGCTAAGATGAACGCTTTGCTGGTTTCACCTTTTGAGGGCATTTCGAGATGAACATTCAAACCGTAGGCATTATTGGCGCAGGCACCATGGGCAATGGCATCGCACAGGCGTGTGCGGTGTCGGGCGTGAATGTGGTGATGGTGGATATTTCCGAAGCCGCTGTGGCCAAGGGTCTGGCCACGGTGTCAGGTAGTCTGGACCGTCTGATCAAAAAAGAAAAAATGACCGAGGCCGACAAAGCCACGGCCCTGTCGCGCATCAAGGGCAGCACCAGCTATGAGGACCTCAAGGGGGCTCAACTGGTGATCGAGGCTGCCACAGAAAACGAGCAAATCAAGATCAAGATCCTGCAGCAGCTTGACCAGATGCTGGCGCCTGAGGTGATCATTGCGTCCAACACCTCATCCATCTCGATCACCAAACTGGCCGCCACCACCAGCCGCGCAGACCGTTTCATTGGCATGCACTTCTTCAATCCGGTGCCCATGATGGCGCTGGTGGAGATCATCCGTGGCCTGCAAACGAGCGACGCCACACACGATGCTGTTCATGCACTGGCCACTACGCTGGGCAAGACACCCATCACCGTGAAGAATGCGCCAGGCTTTGTGGTCAACCGCATTCTGGTGCCGATGATCAACGAGGCGTTTTATGTGTTGGCCGAAGGCCTGGCCTCGCCCGAAGACATCGACGCAGGCATGAAGCTGGGGACCAACCAGCCCATTGGCCCGCTGGCGCTGGCCGACATGATTGGCATCGACGTGTGTCTGGCCGTGATGGAGGTCTACCTCAAGGAGTTTGGCGACAGCAAGTACCGCGCTTGCCCGCTGATGAAAGAGATGGTGGCCGCCGGTCGTCTGGGTCGCAAGACGGGCCAGGGCGTGTACACCTACTGATGCTCAGCCGTGCCCTGCCCCGCATGGGGTGGGGCCAGTTTGGATACTTGCTCGCGCAGGGCGCGCACCTCCTGACGCAGCTGGTGCATCTCCAGCGCCATATCGTGTTTGATGGCGGCCTCCTCCTCATGCACTTCCTGCTCCACAAAAATGGCTGACAGCGAGGCCGTGACCAAGGACAGCACCGCCAGTCCCAGCAGCACCACAAACACGGAAAAAATTCGCGACAGAGGGGTGTGCGGAATCAAGTCGCCATAGCCCACCGTGGCGGCTGTGGTGAAGGCCAGCCAGAGGCCATCGCTGAGGTTGTCAATGCGCGGGTCAATCAGCCAAAAGCCCACGCCGCCAAAAAGCAAAATGACCAAAGCCAGCGCCAGGGAATACAGCAAACCCTGGCGAACCAGATGAAGACGTTTTTTGTGTGGGCGGATCATGTCAAAACAAAAGCACAATGGCGTCATGCATTTTGCCTCTGATTCCTCTTCCTTTTCATTTGCCACGCTGGAACCCGCGGTGGTGCTCGATGCGCTCGATACGGTGGGTGTGCACGGCGATGGACGCTTGCTGGCGTTGGGCTCGTATGAAAACCGTGTGTACCGTGTGCACCTGGACGAAGCCGTGCAGGGGCAAGACGTCGTGGTTGCCAAGTTCTACCGTCCTGGGCGCTGGAGCGCTGAGCAAATTCAGGAAGAGCACGATTTCGCGCTCGAGCTGGCCGAGCAGGAGGTGCCCGTGGTGGCACCCCTGAAGTTGCAGGGGCGCACGTTGCACGAAGCCCAGGGCTTTTGTTTCTCGGTCTCGCCGCTGCGCGGTGGCCGACCGCCCGAGCTGGATGATTTTGAAGTGCTCGAGTGGATCGGCCGTTTTCTGGGGCGCATCCACACGGTGGGTGCTGGTCGGGGTTTTGTGCACAGACCGACCCTGGATGTGCAGACTTTTGGCGTGGCCTCTGCGCAGTATTTGAAAGCGCACGCGGTGATTCCTCTGGAGGTTGAACGCGAGTGGCATGAGGCTTTTGATCAAGCGCTGGCTTGGGTCAGGGAGGCCTTCGCGCAGGGCGCTGCCCAGCGGCAGAGCCTGCGTTTGCATGGGGACTGCCATCCGGGCAACATTCTGTGGACGCCCGCGGGTATGCCGGGGGAGGGACCGCACTTTGTGGACCTGGACGATGCCCGCATGGGACCAGCGGTGCAGGACGTGTGGATGCTGTTGTCCGGCGATCGTCGTCAACGCTCAATGCAGCTGTCAG
Source organism: Pseudomonadota bacterium (assembly GCA_041191485.1). Taxonomy (GTDB): domain Bacteria; phylum Pseudomonadota; class Gammaproteobacteria; order Burkholderiales; family Burkholderiaceae_C; genus Limnohabitans_A. The sequence continues at coordinate 2,055 of JBEEOS010000050.1, read as the reverse complement.
CCTTGCTCGATGGCTATGAGCAAGTGCGCGACTTTGACCGCGCCGAGTTGGGCCTGATCGAAGCACTGCGCACCTTGCGCCTGGTGCACTACAGCGCCTGGCTGGCCAGGCGCTGGCAAGACCCGATTTTCCCGATCAACTTTCCCTGGTTCGGCACGCCCGATTACTGGCGCGGCCAGGTGCAAATGTTGCATGAGCAGATCGAGGCCATGCAAGAGCCAGCCCTGGTGGTCTGAGGGCTCAGTGTTTGACGCGCAGATTTAACCCCATGGCGGCGCCCAGCAAAGCGGGTTGAGCTGCGCGAATCACATAGGTGGGAATGCGCTGCATGTAGCGCTCGAAGCGGCCCTTCGCTTCAAACGCAGCGCGAAAGCCCGAGTGCTCAAAATAGTCGCCGAGCTTGCCCACAATGCCGCCACCCACATAAATGCCGCCCAAGGCGCCCAGGGTCACGGCCAGGTTGCCTGCGGTGCTGCCCAGAAAGCGGCACATGCGGTCCAAAGCTTCTTCGCAGGCCACGTCTTTGGCTTGCAAGGCCCGGGTGGTGATGTCGGCAGCAGCCAGCGGCTCGGCTGTGCGGCCATCGAGTTGGCAAATGGCTTTGTAAAGATTCTCCAGCCCCATGCCGGAGACCACACGCTCGGCCGACACGTGCGGATAGGTCTGCCAGAGCACAGCGAGAATGTCGAGCTCGCGCTTGCAGGTGGGCGCCAGGGTGACGTGGCCGCCTTCGCCAGCGCAGGCCACCCATTGGCCATCGCGTGCGCGCACCAGTGAAGACACGCCCAGACCTGTGCCTGGGCCAATAAAGCCTTTGGGCGCCCCTTCCTGGGGTTCGCCGGGCCCCACTTGTTGCAGGTCGGCATCGTGCAAAACAGGGCCGGACATGGCCATGGCTTCCCAGTCATTGAGCATGCGCAGTTGCTGCAGGCCCAGTTGCTGGCGGGTTTGCTCAATGGAAAACGCCCAGTGTGTGTTGGTCATCTGCAGCCAGTCCCCGGTGATGGGGTTGGCAATCGCAATGCAGGCCTGGTGCACGGTGGGTTGACCCACGCGTTGCAGGTATTGGCGCAATGCCGCTGCCAGATCGGCGAATTGCGCGGTGGACAAAATCAGCTCGTGCTCCATCGCTTGCTGGTCGCCGCGTAACAAGGCAAAGCGTGCGTTGGTGCCGCCAATGTCGCCAATCAGGCTCAGGCTGGGTGAAGAGTTGTTGTTCATGGACGCGAAATCGTGGTTTGCGCCAAGCTTAACAAGGGCGGGCGCCTTGCGCGAGCGGATCGGTTACAAGCGAGGTTCTTTTAGTTGGCTTGCGCATGCGCTTGTGTCCACACCATGCGCACCTTCAGGCCATGCGGTTGCGCTGTCAGCAGGTGCACCTGCCCGCCATGGCGTTCGATGATTTCCTTGACGATGGGCAGCCCCAGGCCGCAGCCCGAGCCCACATCGGTGGCGCGTACAAAGCGCTCAAACACGCGGTCCAGTTGCCCTGTGTCAATGCCCGGACCATCGTCTTCCACCTCCAGGCCCAAGGTGTCCGGGTCGCGGAAGGTGCGCACCGTGACTTGCGCATGTGCGCCCGCGTAATGCAAGGCGTTGTCGATCACATTCATCAAAGCCTCGCGCAGCAGCAAAGCGTTACCTTTGATATGCAGTGGTGCGGTGTTCGCATCGGCTTCCATGCCCAAGTCAATATGGGCCTTGAGGGCGCGCGGCACCATGGCGGCCGTCACATCCTGAGCCAAGGCGCTCAGGTTCACATCCTGCAGGTCGTGCGTCAGCGTGGACTCGGGCTCGGCGCGGGCCAGGGTGAGCAGCTGGGTGACCACATGGGCACTGCGCACGGCGCTTTCATGCACCAGACCCAGGCGTTTGCGAAGCTCGGGGTCTTGCGTGGAATCCAGGGCGATTTCGGTCTGGCTTTTGAGCCCGGCCAGTGGTGTGCGCAGTTGATGGGCGGCATCGCCAATGAAGCGTTTTTGTTGTGCCACGTTGTCGCGAACGGTTTGCAACAAGGTGTTGAGTGCGCGCACCAGCGACCACAGTTCCTTGGGG
>JBEEOS010000049.1:0-14709 GCA_041191485.1 Pseudomonadota bacterium | reverse complement strand
ATTGTGCTGATGGCCCGCATGGATTCGTCCAGCGGCAAGATGGCGCAGATGTTCGAACTCGACGCGATTGCCGCTGTCATTCTGGGTGGCACCTCGCTGTTTGGCGGGCGCGGCAGCATCTGGGGCAGCTTGCTGGGCGCTGTGCTCATCACCATGATCCGCAACGGCATGAACCTGATGGAAATTTCCCAGTTCAAACAGATGATGGCCATTGGCGCTGTGGTCATCGTCGCGGTGTGGATCGACGTGATCCGCCGCAAACACCTGCTCAAGAAATAAACCATGGCCCGCGAAATTGTCGTGCTGGGCGAAGCCCTGATGGACTGCATCTCGCAGCCCGACGGGCAGTTGCGCCCCCTGATGGGCGGCAGCCCCTACAACATGGCCCGTGCTGCGGCCTTGCGTGGCGCGTCGGTGGCTTACCTCAACCCGCTGTCGGTGGACCGTTTTGGTCGCGGCTTGGCCGACTTGTTGGTGCAAGACGGCGTGCAACTGATCGGCGGAGAAAGTCGCCTGCCCACCTCCTTGGCGGTGGTGCAACTGACCCAGGGCCAACCCAGCTACGGTTTTTACCGCGAAGGCATTGCCGACCGGGACTACACCGTAGAAAGTGTTTTGGCTGTACTGACCGCCCGAGCGCCCGGCATTTTGCACACCGGCTCACTGCTGCTGATTCCGCCCGAACACGAAAAAGTGTTGGCCATTCTGGATGGCGCACGCGCTCTGGGCTGGACCATCAGCGTGGACGTTAACCTGCGCCCCGTGGTGGCCCCGGACTTGCCCAGCTATGTGCAGGCGGTGGAGCAAGTCATCTTGCGCGCCCATTGGCTCAAGGCCAGCGACGAAGACCTGCAAACGCTGGGCTACGGCGACGCCACCTTGGAGCGCGCCCCTGAATTGGCCCAAAAGCTGCACGCCAAAGGCGTTCAGCGCCTGGCCCTGACCTTTGGTGGCGACGGTGCCTGGCTGAGCATGGACGGCGTACACACCCAAAGCGCTGTGCCCAAAGTCGATGTGGTGGACACCGTGGGTGCGGGCGACACCTTCTGGGGCAATTGCCTGGCCGATTGGGCCCTGGACGATGCGCCCGCTGCCGAGCGTGTCGAGCAGACCTTGCGCCTGGCCATGGCGGCGGCGGCGATCAACTGCAGCCGCCAGGGTTGCCAGCCGCCTGCTGCACAGGAAACACTGGCGTTTTAAGTTGCCTTCAAGCCTGGCGCGCGCGCCAGGCCCCTATGATGGCCACCAGCCCGGGCACCAGAATCAGTGCCCAGATGATCTTGCTCAGGTGCGTTTGAACAAAAGGCAAGTTGCCAAAGAAGTAGCCTGCCAAAAGCAAGCCCACCACCCAGATCAATCCCCCGATCACGTTGTAAGCGGTGAACTTGCTGCGGGTCATCTCCGCCACCCCAGCCACAAAGGGCACAAAGGTGCGAATAAAAGGCATGAAGCGCGCCAGCACAATGGTGATGCCGCCGTAGCGCTCATAAAAGGCGTGTGCCTTGTCAAACGCGGCCCGGTTGAAAAAACGCGAGTTTTCCCACCGGAACACTTTCGGGCCAAAGTAACGACCGATCGTGTAGTTGGTCTGATCGCCGGCAATGGCCGCCAACAACAGCAAGCCCATGGCAACAGGCAAGCTCATGAGTTCGGCACCACACAGCGTGCCCACGATGAACAGCAAGGAGTCGCCCGGTAAAAAAGGCATGACCACCAGGCCGGTTTCCACGAATACGATCAGAAACAGCAGCGCATACACCCAGTTGCCGTACTGGGCCACAAAATCGCGCAGGTGCACGTCCACGTGAAGAATGAAATCCACCAATTGCATCAAGATATCCATGGCTGCCGATTATCCCCGCTGCGCATGACACGCCAGTGCAGCAGGTCAGCGCAAACCTCTAAAATCGGTGGGTGACTTCAAGCCCCCCCTCCCCCCGCCGCCCCATCCGCGAACTCCCCGACGAACTCATCAGCCAGATTGCGGCGGGTGAGGTGGTTGAGCGCCCCGCGTCTGTGGTGCGCGAACTGGTGGACAACGCGCTGGACGCGGGCGCACAGAACATCACGCTGCGCCTGTTGGGCGGCGGCACCCGGCTCATTTCAGTGGAAGACGACGGCGGCGGCATCGCACCCGATGAGCTGGCCACGGCCCTCAAGCGCCACGCGACCAGCAAGATCGGCAACCTGGATGAACTCGAATCGGTCATGACCATGGGTTTTCGGGGCGAGGCACTGGCCGCCATCAACTCGGTGTCCGAGCTGACCCTGCTCTCGCGCATGGATGGCCAGCCCAGCGCCTTTGCGCTCGATGGCCGCACCGGCGAAGTCCGCCCCGCGCCCCGCGCCGTGGGCACCACGGTCGAGGTCAAGGAACTGTTTTTCTCCACCCCGGCCCGCCGCAAATTCCTCAAGAGTGACAGCACCGAGCTGGCACACTGCATCGAGGCTGTGCGCCGCCACGCCCTGGCCCGCCCGGATGTGAGCTTTGCCATCTGGCACGAGGGCAAGCTGGTCGAGCAGTGGCGCGTGCACCCCGGCGCTGCCGGGCTGGAGCAGCGTCTGGCCGATGTGCTGGGCAACGACTTTGTCGCGCAATCCATTGCTGTGGATTTCCAGGTGGGGCCCATGCACATTGTCGGTCGCGCGGGCTTGCCAGACGCTGCCCGCTCCCGCCCGGATCATCAGTTTGCCTACGTGAACGGCCGCTTTGTGCGTGACAAGGTGGTCATGCACGGCGCGCGCAGCGCCTACGAAGACGTGCTGCATGGTCACAAGCAACCGGCCTACGCCCTGTTCATCCAGATCGACCCCACGCTGGTGGACGTGAACGTGCACCCGACCAAGATCGAGGTGCGCTTTCGCGACAGCCGCCAGGTGCACCAGGCGGTGCGCCATGCGATTGACCAGGCGCTGGCCACGCCCCGCTCGCAGGCACTGGCTGACGTGGCCGCGCCCGAGCTGCGCCTGAAGCCCAGCCCTGCATCCCAGGCCCTGCCCGAGTCGGCCAGCTGGCGCCAAAGCCACATCGGCTTGAACACCGGTTTGACTGCGCGTGACGACGGTGAACGCCATGAGCCACCCCGCTTCGAGCGCCCACGGGTGGACAGCCAGCAGGCCATGGCCGATCTCAAGGCGCTGTGGACACCACAGGCCACAAACGCGCAGCCAGACACTTTGCCGGCCCGTGAATCGGCGCCGGACTGGACGGCAAACCCTGCCGTTGCAGACAGCGATGCCAAAGAGGCCTCGCCTGCCATCTGGCCCCTGGGCCGAGCCATTTCGCAGCTGCATGGCGTCTACATCCTGGCTGAAAACGCCCAAGGCCTGGTGGTGGTGGACATGCACGCTGCGCACGAACGCATCGTGTACGAAAAACTCAAACGCCAACTGAGCAACGGTGAAGGTCAACGCATTGCCAGCCAGCCGCTGCTGATTCCGGCCACCTTTGCCGCCACCCCCTCCGAGGTGGCCACGGCCGAGAGCTGCGCGGATGCCCTCTCTCAACTCGGTATGGAAATTTCGCCCCTGTCGGCCAAGACCCTGGCCGTTCGCGCCGTGCCCACCAGTCTGGCCCAGGGCGATGCGGTCGAGCTCGCTCGCAGCGTGCTGGCCGAACTCGCCCAACACGACGCCAGCACCGTGGTGCAGCGCGCGCAAAACGAAATCCTGGCCACCATGGCTTGCCACGGCGCGGTGCGTGCCAACCGCCAGCTCACCCTGACCGAGATGAACGCTCTGCTGCGCCAGATGGAAGAGACCGAGCGCTCTGACCAATGCAACCACGGTCGCCCCACCTGGCGACAAATGACAATGCGCGACCTGGATGCGCTGTTTTTACGAGGTCGTTGACTTGAACACCCCCACCCGCATGTCACCCTCGCTGATCGTTCTGATCCTGTCACTGCTTTTGGGCCTTCAGCCCATCACCACAGATCTGTATCTACCCGCGCTGCCCGCCATCACCGAAGGTTTTGGGGCCAGCGCTGCACAGTCGCAGCTGACCCTCAGCGCCCTGCTGCTGGCCTTTGGCCTGTCGCAGCTGGTGTGGGGGCCCTTGTCGGACCGCTTTGGCCGCCGTCCGGTGCTGCTGGCGGGCATGCTGGCCTACACCCTGGCCTCCGTTGCCAGCGCCTTCAGCCCGACCATCGGCTGGCTGATTGTGACCCGCGCCGTACAAGGTGCAGCCATGGGTGCCGGCGTCATGGTCTCGCGTGCCATGGTCCGCGACCTGTATGCGCCCACACAAGGGGCCACCATGATGTCCAAGGGGCTCACAGGCCTGGGTGTCATCGCCTGCCTCTGCGCCCCAGTCGGTGGCGCTCTGACTGATCTGCTGGGTTGGCATGCCGCGTTGCTGGCGCTGGCGGTCTTTGGCGCCATCACCCTGGCCGTGCTGGTCTGGCGCTTTGAAGAAACCCTCCAGCGCCCCGATCCGAATGCCCTGCGCCTGGCCCCGCTACTCCGCGCCAACGCCGACATCATTCGCCACCCGGTGTTTCTGACCTGGTGCGCACTGTCTGCCGCGTCTTATCTGGGGCTGTTCACCTTTCTGGCCACCTCGTCTTTCGTCTTCACACGCACCATGGGCATGAGTCGCACGGCCTATGGATTGCTGATGTTCACCATGTCGGCGTCATACATTTGCGGCACCTTCTGGTGCCGCTGGATGCTGCGCCGCACCAGCGTGCACCGCACCGTGGCGGTAGCCGGCGTGTTCACGCTGACAGGCTCGGTGCTTTTGGCAGTTCTGGCGCACTGGGGTCACGATCAAGCCTGGTATGGCCCCTGGGCGGTGATCCTGCCTTTTTATGTGTTCATGATCGGCCACGGGGTGCATCAACCTTGCGGTCAAAGCGGCGCGGTAGGCCCTTTCCCGCAGCGGGCGGGGACAGCCTCTGCGCTGAACGGATTTCTGATGATGCTGGGCGCCTTCTTCATGGGCGGATGGATCGGTCAGCACCTGGACAACCCTGTGCTGGCCCTGGCCGACGGCGTTCTGCTTTGGGGTGCCTGCATCACAGCTGTGGCTTGGACCGCCGTTCAACGCCACGGACGCCCGCAAGTGCTGGCCTGAGCGAAGCCCTGACATGCATCACCCGCAACTCGATGCGATCGCACTGGTGGGCCCCACGGCCAGCGGCAAAACCGCGGCCGCGCTGGCCCTGGCCCAGGCACTCGAAGCCAAAGGCGGTGCGGAAATCATCAGCATGGATTCGGCCCTGGTCTACCGGGGCATGGACATTGGCACGGCCAAGCCCTCGCCGCAGGAGCTGGCCAGCGTGCCGCACCACCTGATCGACATCATCGACCCCCTGCAGACCTACAGCGCGGCCGACTTTGCGCGTGACGCGACACGACTCATAGGCACGATCCGCGCCCGCGGCAAAACACCACTGATCGTGGGCGGTACCCTGCTTTACTTCAAGGCGCTGACCGAGGGGCTCAATGACATGCCCGCCACAGACCCGCTGGTGCGTGCGCAGATCCAGCAACGTGCCGCAGAGCAAGGCTGGCCTGCGCTGCACCTGCAGTTGCAAGCCGTCGATCCCGCGACCGCAGCACGCCTGGCACCCAACGATGGTCAACGCATCGGGCGGGCGCTGGAGGTCTGGACGCTCACCGGACAGCCCTTGTCTGCCTTTCACAACCGCGCCAGCACAGTCGCTGCAGACTTGCATATTCCGGTCTTCAGTCTTGAGCCTGCCCACCGCGCCTGGCTGCACGATCGGATTGCTTTGCGTTTTGCGCAGATGATGGCGCAAGGCTTTCTCAAGGAAGTGCGCGCCCTGATGGACAGGGGGGATTTACACCCGGACCTGCCGAGCATGCGCTGCGTGGGCTACCGCCAGGCCTGGCAAGGATTGCAAGAAGGCTGGAGTGAAGCCGAGATTTGCGAGCGCGGTATTTTCGCGACTCGGCAGCTAGCCAAGCGGCAGCTCACCTGGCTGCGCAGCATGCCGCAGCGCACAGTGGTGGCGGCAGATGCGCCGGATGCGGTCATGCAAGTCCTGCGCCTGGCAACACCCTCATGAGGCAAAAGCCCACTCGGACGATCTCAACATTCAGTCCTTGCCCTGCCGCGAGGCCTTGAGCCTGGCGTGCAGCGCCTTGCTTTGCAGGCGCTTTTGCACCGAAGCGCGTGTGGGCCGTGTCGCCTTGCGCGCCTTGGGCGCACGCTCGTAGCGCGCCAGCAGTTCGTACAGGCGCACCCAGGCATCTTGCCGGTTCGCCTCTTGTGTGCGGTAACGCTGGGCCTTGAGCACCAGCACCCCGTCTGACGTGAGGTGGTTGCCCGGCGCATGTAGCCATCGGTGTTTGATGTCTTCAGGCAAGCTGGAGTGCGCGACATCAAAGCGCAGCTGGATGGCGCTGGAAACCTTGTTCACATTTTGCCCACCCGGCCCTTGCGCCCGGATGGCGCTCAGTTCAACTTCGGCGTCGGGGATGCGGCAACGGTTCATGCCCCTGATTAGATCACCGCAGATCTGCTTTTACTGAAGGGTGTCTTTCAAGCCTGCGGGTACAGGCAAGGGCAGGATATCGATCCCCTCCTCCAGCAAGGCTTCGGTTTCTTCGCGGCTGGCCTGACCGCGGATGTTGCGCTGTTCGGCTTCGCCGTGATGCATCTTGCGGGCCTCTTCGGCAAACTGGGTGCCCACGTCTTGCGTGTTGGCCATGACGTGACGAACCATCTTGAGTATGGCCGCCTGCATTTGCTGAGGCGACATCTGCGCCAGCGTCTGGGCAGCAGGCTCTGGTGCAGGCTTGGCTGATGGATCCGCCGTGGAAGCAGCGGGCTCTGGTGCACCAGCATGACCCAGGTTCAGACGTGGCGCCGAGAGCATTTTGCTGACATCCGGGTCGTTGCACACGGGGCAAGTCAGCAGGCCACGTTCTTTCTGCGAGGCATAGTCTTCGTGCGAGGCGAACCAGCCCTCAAACACATGGCCGTGGCGACACTGCAGGTCCAGGACTTTCATGGCATCAGTCCGCGCAGCTTAGCCAGGGCAAGGATTGCGGCTGCTCGAGCCACTGCTGAAGCCAGACCATGCAACTCAGGGTTTTGGCATCAGTGACCGTGCCATCGCGGCACCAGGCCAAGAGCTCTTGCGGCGTGGCGGTGAAGACATCCAGAAACTCGCCCGCATCGAGCTTGCGCTCTCCGCTGCGCAGGCCACGGGCAAAGTAGATGTGAATGACTTCGGTGGAATAAGCAATGGCCAGGTGCATCTGCCCTGCTCTCGCCCACTCTCGGGCGGTGTAGCCGGTTTCTTCGAGCAGCTCGCGCTGGCCACACACAAGGGGATCTTCTCCCGCGTCCAGCTTGCCCGCAGGCAGCTCGACCATGACCTGACCGATCGGGTAACGGTACTGACGCTCCAGCACCACACGGGTCTGGCCATCTTCGCCCTGCAGCAAAGGAAGCACCACCACTGCGCCTGGGTGCCGGATGTATTCACGCGAGGCCTCGCTGCCGTCGGGCAGGCGGACCGTGTCGCGAAAGGCGTGCAGGAATCGGCCTTTGAAGAGTTCCTGCTGCGCGATGCGCTGCTCGATCAGGTGGTCATCGTTCATGGCCGACTGGCGGCTTCAGTCTTTGTGACGCAGGAGATAGCGGTACACAAAACCCGGAAAGCTCAGTGTGATGAACAAGGTCAGGGTCACGGCGTAAAACTCCCAACCCTGGGGCGCGTTCTGGCTCAGGCTGTTTTCCATGACCATGCCAACGCTCCCGACCACCAGGTACAACACCAGCAGTTCCAGCAAACGCCAGCTCAGCGGCTTGAGCACACGCGCCGACCACACCCCGAGCACGCGTTGCGTGAGGAAAGGCAGGTTGGCCGCAACAACGGCCAGCGCAATCAACACCCAGACCTGAACAGATGCGTTCATGGCGATCAGCCCATCAGCATGCGGGCGATGGCATCACCGCACAGTGCCATCAAACCGCCAGGCACAATGCCCAGACCGAGCACCAGGAAACCGTTGATGCTAAGCACCACGCGCTCTTGGGTACCCGCTATCACGGGTTGCACCGGCTCTTGCGCAGCGTCAAAGTACATGACCTTCACAACACGCAGGTAGTAGAAGGCACCAATCAGCGACATCAGCACGGCAAAGATGGCCAGGGCCATGTAGAAACCATTGCCCGAACCGATCAGGGCTTGCAGGATGGTCAGCTTGGCGTAGAAACCCACCATGGGCGGAATGCCCGCCAGCGAGAACAGGCAAATGGCCATGATGCCGGCATACAGCGGGCTGCGCTGGTTGAGGCCTGCCAGATCCGCGATCTCTTCGCTTTCAAAGCCTTCACGGGCCAACAGCATGATCACACCGAACGAAGCCAGCGTGGTCAGCACATAAGCCACCACATAGAACATGGACGCGCCGTAGGCACCTACCGCCTGCGGTGCACCGCCAAAACCCACGCCAGCGATCAGGCCCATCAACACAAAGCCCATTTGGGCGATGGTGGAGAAAGCCAGCATGCGCTTGAGGTTGGTCTGAGCAATGGCGGCCAGGTTACCGATCAGCAAGGAGGCAATGGCTAACAAGGCCAGCATTTGCTGCCAGTCCATGGCCAGTGGCAACAACCCTTCGACCAGCACGCGCATGACCAAAGCAAAGGCAGCCAGCTTGGGGGCCCCACCGATCAACAACGTGGCCGAAGTGGGTGCACCGTGGTAGACATCGGGAATCCACATATGGAAAGGCACCACGCCCAGTTTGAAAGCCAGACCTGCGACGACAAACACCAAACCGAAGATCAACACCTGAGGATGGGCGCTGCCCGCCATGATGGACTGGAACACTGCAGAAAGCTCCAGGCTGCCTGTGGCGCCATAGATCATGGACATGCCATACAACAGAAAACCCGAAGCCATGGCCCCCAGCACAAAGTACTTCATGGCCGCTTCGCTCGAGCGCGCATCATCGCGGCGCATGGCCACCAGGGCGTAGCTCGACAGGGTCAGCAATTCCAGGCCGAGGTACAGCACCAGGAAATGGTGCCCGGAAATCATCACGCTCATGCCCAGCAAGGCAAACAGGCTCAGGCTGAACAGTTCACCCCCGCCCAGCATCTGACGGTCTTTGGCGTAAGGCCGTGCGTACACCAGCGTGACCAGGGTGGCCACAGCAGCAAAAGCCTTGAGCCAGTGGCCCATGGTGTCGCTCACAAACAAGCCACCAAAGCCATACACGGTTTGCCCCATGCCGGCAGCCGCCACATTCAGGAAAGCCACAAAGGCAAGGGTCAGCAAGCTCAGCACATAGGTCAGCGAGCGCATCGGGCTTTTGACAGTGAGGTCAATCAGCGCGATCACACAGGTCATGACCAACAGCACGATTTCAGGATAGATCGTCATCCAGCTGGTGGAGTCCATCATGTTGTTCTTTCAGTTCTTGAGTTCGTTACTGCGGCAGCTTGCTCATGGCCACGTGCTTGAGCAGCTCGGCCACAGAGACATCCATCACATCGGTGAAAGGCTTGGGGTACACGCCCATGTACAGCACAGCCGCAGCCAGCAAGGCCAGCATCAGGAATTCACGGCCATTGATGTCGGTCAGTTCTCGCACATGGTCGTTGGCCACAGGCCCCAGGTACACGCGCTTGAACATCCAGAGCGTGTAGGCTGCGCCAAAAATCAGTGCGGTGGCAGCCAGCAGACCAATCCAGAAGTTGAACTGGACAGCACCCAGAATCACCATCCACTCGCCTACAAAACCGGCTGTACCTGGCAAGCCGCAATTGGCCATGGCAAACAGCAAGGCAAACGCGGAAAACTTTGGCATGGTGTTGACCACGCCGCCGTAGCTGGAGATTTCACGCGAGTGGACACGGTCGTACAAAACGCCAATCGACAGGAACATGGCGCCAGACACGAAGCCGTGCGCAATCATCTGGACAATCGCACCAGACACGCCCAGCGGGTTGAACATGAAAAAGCCCAGGGTCACAAAGCCCATGTGCGCCACCGAGGAATAAGCCACCAGTTTTTTCATGTCCTGCTGCACCATGGCCACCAGACCCACATAGATCACGGCCACCAGAGACAGCACGATCATGAAGGTGCCCCACTCGTGCGCGGCATCAGGGGCGATAGGCATGGAAAAACGCAGGAAACCATAAGCGCCCAGCTTGAGCATGATGGCCGCCAGCACAGCCGAGCCGCCCGTTGGCGCTTCCACGTGCACGTCGGGCAGCCAGGTGTGCACCGGCCACATGGGCACCTTCACGGCAAAGGCCGCAAAGAAGGCAAAGAACAACAAGGTCTGCTCGGTGCGGCCCAGCGGCAGCTGGTGCCAGCTCTGGATGTCAAAACTGCCACCCGAAACGTTGTACAGGTACACCAGCGCAATCAAGGTCAGCAGCGAACCGAGCAAGGTGTACAGGAAGAACTTGAAGGCCGCATAAATCTTGTTCGGCCCGCCCCAGATCCCTATGATCAGGTACATCGGGATCAGCGTGGCTTCGAAGAAGACGTAGAACAAAATACCGTCCAGCGCCGAGAACACGCCAATCATCAGGCCCGACAGGATCAGGAAGGCGGCCATGTACTGGTTGACTTTGCGCTCGATCACTTCCCAGCCTGCAATCACGACGATCAGGTTGATGAACGCCGTCAGCAAGACAAACCAAAGCGAGATCCCGTCCACACCCAGGTGGTAGTGGATATTGAAGCTCTCGATCCAGGCCGCGTTCTCGACGAACTGCATTTGCGCGGTGGAAGCATCAAAACCGGTGTACAGCGGCAAGGTGACGAGGAAACTGACCAGTGCACCGATCAGCGCGACCCAGCGCACAGCGCCGGCCTGCTCATCGCGCCCAAGGGCCAGCAAGATGACGCCAAAAGCGATTGGCGTCCAGATGGCAAGGCTTAACAATCCCATTTTTTCGTATTCCTCTAAAGCGTCAGGCCAGCCAGACGAAAGACGTCATCAGTGCAAACACACCCAGGATCATCACCAGGGCGTAGTGGTACAGATAACCCGACTGGAAGTGACGTGCCACGCTGGCGATCCAGCCTACAACTTTCCAGGAACCGTTGACCAACAGGCCATCGATCAGGGCGCGGTCACCGCCCTTCCAAAGACCGGTACCCAGCAGACGAGCACCACGGGCCAGAATGTTTTCGTTGATCCAGTCCATAAAGTACTTGTTCTCCAGGATCACGATCAGCGGACGCAGCGCCTTGGCAAAGAAGGCGGGCACTTTGGGGTTGATCAGGTACATGTACCAGGACACCACCACACCAGCCAGGGCCAGCCAGAATGGCAGCGTGGTGACGGCATGCTCGGCCATGGCCAAGGGACCGTGGAAAGCCTGGGCCAACTCGTGCATGACGGGGTGTTTGTCTGCATTGACGAAAATGGCGTCCTTGAAGAAGTCACCATACAGCATCGGCTCGATCGTGAAGTAGCCGATCAGCACCGAAGGGATGGCCAGCAGGACCAGCGGCAGCGTCACCACCCAGGGAGACTCGTGGGGCTTGCCGTCACCGTGACCATGGTGGTCATCGTGGTGATGGTCGTCATGGTGCGCATCGGGGTTCTGGTCGTAACGCTCTTTGCCGTGGAAGACCAGGAAGTACATCCGGAACGAATAGAAGGCGGTCACGAACACACCCGCCAGCACAGCAAAGTTGGCAAAGCCAGCAGCAGGCAGCGCGCTTTCATGGACGGCTTCGATGATGCTGTCCTTGGAGTAAAAGCCCGAGAACAGGGGCGTGCCGATCAACGCCAAGGAACCCAACAGCGAGGTGATCCAGGTGATGGGCATGTACTTGCGCACGCCACCCATCCAGCGGATGTCCTGGTTGTGGTGCATGCCCATGATCACCGAGCCCGCCCCCAGGAACAGCAGTGCCTTGAAGAAAGCGTGCGTCATCAGGTGGAACACGGCGACCGAGTAGGCCGAAGCGCCCAGCGCCACGGTCATGTAGCCCAGCTGCGACAAGGTGGAATAAGCCACCACGCGCTTGATGTCGTTCTGGATGATGCCCAAAAAGCCCATGAACAGTGCGGTGATCGAGCCGATCACCATGATGAAGTTCAAAGCGGTGTCGGACAGTTCGAACAGCGGCGACATGCGCGAGACCATGAAGATGCCGGCCGTCACCATGGTGGCGGCGTGGATCAGCGCGGAAATCGGCGTCGGGCCTTCCATCGAGTCGGGCAGCCACACGTGCAGCGGGAACTGTGCCGACTTGCCCATCGCACCGATGAACAGGCAAATGCAGATCACCGTCACGAGCATGGCGTCCTGGCCAAACACATACCAGGGGAACTCGATGGTGGAGAGTTCTTGCGCCTTGGCAAAAATCTCGGTGTAGTTCAGGCTGCCGGTATAGGCCGCGATCAGGCCAATGCCCAGGATGAAACCGAAGTCGCCCACACGGTTGACCAGGAAGGCTTTCATGTTGGCAAAAATCGCTGTCGGCTTATTGAACCAGAAACCGATCAGCAGGTAAGACACCAGGCCCACCGCTTCCCAGCCAAAGAACAGCTGCAGCAGGTTGTTGCTCATCACCAGCATCAGCATGGAGAAGGTGAACAGCGAGATGTAGGCAAAGAAACGGTTGTAGCCTTCGTCTTCGTGCATGTAGCCGATGGTGTAGAGGTGCACCATCAAGGACACAAAGGTGACCACGCACATCATCATCGCGGTCAGGCCGTCGATCATGAAGCCCACTTCCATCTTGAGACCGCCAACGGTCATCCATGTGTAGAGGGTTTCATTGAAGCGGGCGCCAGCCATCACATCCTTGAGCGTGAACGCAGAGATGAGAAAGGCAATCAACACGCCCGCAATCGTCAGGGTGTGTGAGAGACTGCGACCAATGCGGTTGCCACCGAACTTGGTACCAAACAGGCCAGCCAAAGCCGAACCCACCAGCGGGGCCAGCGGTACGGCCAGCAGCGTTGTTGCGTTGAGGGTCTGTTCCATGTTGTTCTTAACCCTTGAGCGTGTTGAGGTCCTGCACGTCGATGCTGTTCTTGTTGCGGAACAGCAGCACCAGGATGGCCAGGCCGATGGCAGACTCGGCGGCCGCCACGGTCAGGATGAAGAACACGAACACTTGTCCATGCATGTCACCCAGATAGTGCGAGAACGCCACGAAGTTCATGTTGACTGCCAGCAGCATCAATTCGATGGCCATCAGCAACACGATGAGGTTTTTGCGGTTGAGAAAAATGCCCACCACAGCCAGCGCAAACAGGATTGCGCCCAGCGTCAGGTAATGTCCAAGGGTGAGTGTCATCATGATTGGGGCTCCTGTGCAGCGTCCTGGACGGCGGGTGCAGGCTGTGTGACAGCCACTTTCACCACGTGCAGACGGTCAGCAGCGCGTACACGCACCTGCTCGCTGGGGGAAACAAACTTGCTGTCCTTGCGCTTGCGCAGGGTCAATGCAATGGCAGCCACCATGGCCACCAGCAAAATGGCTGCAGCCACCTGAATGGGCACAAGGTATTCGGTGTAGAGCAAGATGCCCAGCGCCTTGCTGTTGGGAATGCCTGCAGCTTGTGCTGCGCCCTCGATGGCTTCGGTCTGACCAAAGCCGTGCAGCAGGACCGCTGCCATCTCAATGGCCACCACACCGCCGAGCACTGCAGCCAGGGGGAAGTGTTTCCAGAAACCCTGACGCATGGAGTCGATGTTGATGTCCAGCATCATCACCACAAACAGGAACAGCACCATCACCGCGCCAAGGTACACCAGCACCAGGGCGATGGCCAGGAATTCGGCATTGAGCAGCAACCAGATGCCCGAGGCTTGCGAGAAAGCCAGCATCAGAAACAGCACAGCGTGCACAGGGTTGCGCGCAGTCACGACCCGGAAGGCCGACAGCAGCAGCACCACCGAGAACAGATAAAAGAAACCAGTCTTGACGTCCATGAATTTATCTTTTCAAGCAGGCTCGTTCAACGGTAAGGAGCGTCAGCCGCCTTGTTGGCTGCGATCTCTTTTTCATAGCGGTCACCGACGGCCAGCAACATGTCCTTGGTGAAGTACAGGTCGCCACGTTTTTCGCCGTGGTATTCGAAGATGTGGGTTTCCACGATCGAGTCCACCGGGCAGCTTTCCTCGCAAAAGCCACAGAAGATGCACTTGGTCAGGTCGATGTCGTAACGCGTGGTGCGGCGTGAACCGTCGTCGGCGCGTTCACCCGCTTCGATGGTGATGGCCATTGCCGGGCACACGGCTTCGCACAGCTTGCAGGCAATGCAGCGCTCTTCGCCGTTGTCATAGCGACGCAGCGCATGCAGGCCACGAAAGCGTGGCGACAGTGGCGTCTTTTCTTCCGGGTACTGAAGCGTGACTTTGCGTGCAAAGGCGTAACGACCGGTCAAGGCCATGCCCTTGAACAGCTCCACGAGCATGAAGCTCTTGAAGAAGTCCTTGATCGAGAATGAGGTAGCAGTCATCTTGTTTCCGCTCACTTCCAGATGTTCCAGGGCGAGAACAGCCATGCGCCCACCACCAACAGCCACACCAGGGTGACCGGAATGAAGATCTTCCAGCCCAGACGCATGATCTGGTCATAACGGAATCGCGGGAAGGTGGCGCGAATCCAGATGAACATGGACACCACCACAAAAGTCTTGATGCCCAGCCAGATCCAGCCGGGGATGAAGGACAGCGCCGCCACAGGCGAATCCCAGCCACCCAGGAACATCACCACAGCAAGGATGGACACC
>JBEEOS010000048.1:0-22957 GCA_041191485.1 Pseudomonadota bacterium | reverse complement strand
ACCAAAGGCGAGCTGAACAAGCACACCGTGAACGTGACCCCGGCCGCTTAAGCCTGGTTCCGTTTTCAGCGAAGCAGCCCCGCCCGTCGGGGCTTTTCGCTTTATGAACTGGATACATCATGAAGTTTGTTGACGAAGCCTATATTGACATCGCTGCGGGTGACGGCGGGAACGGCTGCGTCTCCTTCCGTCATGAGAAGTACAAGGAGTTCGGTGGACCCGACGGTGGTGATGGCGGTCGGGGTGGGCACGTGTTTGCAGTCGCAGACCCTAACCTGAACACCTTGGTGGACTACCGCTATTCGCGTCGCCACGTGGCCAAGCGTGGGCAACACGGTATGGGCTCGGACATGTTCGGCGCCATGGGCGACGACATCACGCTCAAGATGCCGGTGGGCACCATCATCAGTGATGCCGAAACCGGCGAGGTGCTGTACGAGCTGCTGCATGCGGGCGAAAAACTCATGATCGCCAAAGGCGGTGATGGCGGCTTTGGCAACTTGCGTTTCAAGAGCGCCATCAACCGCGCACCGCGCCAGAAAACCCCGGGCCATGTGGGTGAGCGCAAAAACCTCAAGCTCGAACTCAAGGTGCTTGCCGATGTGGGGCTGCTGGGCATGCCCAACGCGGGCAAGTCAACTTTCATTGCGGCCGTGTCCAATGCACGTCCCAAAATTGCCGATTACCCCTTTACCACGCTGCACCCCAATCTGGGCGTGGTGCGTGTGGGCCCCGAGCAAAGCTTTGTTGTGGCCGATGTGCCGGGCCTGATCGAAGGTGCCTCGGAAGGTGCCGGTTTGGGTCACCAGTTCTTGCGTCATCTGCAGCGCACCCGCCTGCTGCTGCACATTGTGGACATTGCGCCTTTTGACGAGGGCGTGGACCCGGTTGCACAGGCCAAAGCCATTGCAGCCGAGCTCAAGAAATACGACGCCGAGTTGTACGCCAAGCCCCGCTGGCTGGTGCTCAACAAGCTGGACATGGTGCCTGCAGAGGAACGGGAAAAACGCGTCAAGGACTTCGTCAAGCGCATGCGCTACAAAGGGCCCGTGTTCGAGATTTCTGCTTTGACGCGTGAGGGCTGCGAGGGTCTGATCCGTGAGATCTACAAGCACATTCGCACCCAGCAAATTCAGGAGCAGGGCGTGGTGGACATCGATCCTCGCTTTGCCGACGCAGCGCCCGAGTAAACCGTTTGATCGAAACCCCGATGGCTGCACAACTTTCATCTGTCTTGCGCGATGCGCGTCGCATTGTGGTCAAGGTCGGCTCCAGCCTGGTGACCAACGAGGGCCGTGGCCTGGATGAGGCGGCCATTGGTCAGTGGTGCCGCCAACTGGCACAGCTGGCCCAGGCGGGCAAAGAGGTCATCATGGTCTCCAGCGGGGCCATCGCCGAAGGCATGAAACGTCTGGGTTGGACCACCCGCCCCAGCGAAGTGCCTGCACTGCAGGCTGCGGCAGCGGTAGGGCAGATGGGATTGGCGCAAATGTACGAAACCCAGCTGCGACTTCACGGCATGGGCAGTGCGCAGGTCCTGCTCACCCACGCTGACCTGGCTGACCGTGAGCGTTACCTCAATGCGCGCTCTACGCTGCTGACCCTGTTGCAACACCGCGTGTTGCCCGTGATCAATGAAAACGACACGGTGGTCAATGACGAAATCAAGTTTGGCGACAACGACACCTTGGGTGCGTTGGTGGCCAACCTTGTCGAGGCGGATTTGCTGATCATCCTGACCGACCAAAAAGGTTTGTACACCGCTGACCCACGCAAGCACCCGGATGCCACATTCGTGCATGAGGCTCGTGCGGGTGACCTGGCGCTCGAGGCGATGGCCGGTGGCGCAGGTTCGAGCATTGGCAAGGGCGGCATGCTGACCAAAATTCTGGCGGCCAAGCGTGCAGCAGGCTCTGGGGCTTCGACCCTGATTGCCTGGGGACGTGCGCCTGATGCCTTGCTGCGCGTGGCGCAAGGCGAAAACATCGGTACTTTACTGGTGGCGCAAACGGCCAAGCAGCAAGCGCGCAAACAGTGGATGGCCGATCATCTGCAGCTGCGTGGCTCGGTCACTGTAGACGCGGGTGCGGCCCACAAGTTGCGCACCGAAGGTAAAAGCCTTCTGCCGATTGGCATGACGATGGTGGATGGCGATTTCTCTCGGGGTGACGTGATTGCCATTCGAGATGAACAGGGCACTGAAGTGGCTCGGGGCCTGGCTAATTACGCCGCCGCCGAAGCGCGTTTGCTGTGCAGAAAGCCTTCACACGAATTTGAAGGCTTGCTCGGCTATACAGCAGAGCCCGAGATGGTGCACCGCGACAACCTCATTCTCAATCGCTGATCAACTCAGACCGTTTTGTGAACCCTGTGGGTCAGGGTCAAAGCAGGCCCCCGGGGGCAGTTCCATGTGCATGGGCGCAATCGGCAGCATGCCTTCCTGCCGTGGTGTGTTGTCACGCGGCAGGTTGGAACGGTTGTTGCCGCGCAGATAGCGGTTGTGTCGATCCTGGCGTGGCAGAAAGCGCACCAGTTCGGTCAGCGCCATTTCGTAGACGCCGCGTTTGAATTCCACCACCACGTCCAGCGGCACCCAGTAGTCGTTCCAGCGCCAGGCGTCGAACTCGGGGTGGTTGGTCGCGCGCAGGTTGAGGTGATGGTCAGGGACCATCATCTGCAGCAAATACCAGATTTGTTTTTGGCCACGATAGAAACCGCGCGCTTCACGGCGGACGTAGCGCTCTGGCACTTCATAACGCAACCAGTCACGGGTACGGGCCACGATGCGCACATGCTCCGGATGCAGTCCCACTTCTTCGTGCAGCTCCCGGAACATGGCCTGTTCTGGGCTCTCGCCGCGGTCGATGCCGCCTTGCGGAAACTGCCAGCTGTGGGTGCGGATGCGCTTGCCCCAAAATACCTGGTTTCTCTGGTTGAGCAGAATGATGCCGACGTTGGGTCTGAACCCTTCACGGTCAAGCATAATCAACCCCAAATTCTTAAACTGCAACCATTATGCACGTGCAAGGCGCAGAGCGCCAAATTTGTGCGCAATTTGGTGAATTCAAGCCGACATGAAAGCCTCTCAATTTCTGATTTCCACTCTCAAGGAAGCCCCCGCCGATGCCGAAATCGTGAGCCACAAGCTCATGACCCGAGCTGGCATGATAAAAAAACTGGGTGCGGGTATCTACAACTACATGCCCATGGGCCTGCGTGTGATCCGCAAGGTCGAGGCCATCGTGCGCGAAGAGATGAACCGTGCGGGCGCCATCGAGATGACTATGCCGGTGGTCCAGCCTGCAGAGCTTTGGCAGGAAACTGGCCGCTTTGACAAGATGGGGCCTGAGCTGCTGCGCATCCAGGACCGTCATGGCCGCGACTTTGTCGTACAGCCCACGAGCGAAGAGGTGGTGACCGATGTCGCTCGCCAGGAGTTGCGCAGCTACAAACAACTGCCCAAGAATTTTTACCAGATCCAGACCAAGTTCCGCGACGAGCGTCGTCCGCGTTTTGGCCTGATGCGCGGGCGTGAATTCATCATGAAGGACGCCTACAGTTTCGACAAGGACCAAGCCGGCGCCAAGGCCAGTTACCATAACATGGCTCAGGCTTACCGCAAGATTTTTGACCGCTTTGGGTTGCGCTACCGCGCTGTGGCGGCCGACAGCGGCGCGATCGGTGGCGACCTGTCTGAAGAGTTCCAGGTGATTGCCGCCACTGGCGAAGACGCGATCGTTTACTGCCCGAGCAGCGACTACGCCGCCAACATCGAAAAAGCCGAAGCCCTGGCGCCCACCGGCCCGCGCGGCGTAGCGACACAGGCCATGACCAAGACGCCCACACCGGGCAAGAGCACCTGCGAGGACGTGGCCGCCTTGCTCAACGTGCCGCTGAACACCACCGTCAAATCGCTGGTGTTGGCCACTGACGAGCTGGGCGAAGATGGTGAGGTCAAAAAATCGACCGTCTGGCTGCTGCTGGTGCGTGGTGACCACGACATGAACGAAGTCAAGGTCGGCAAGCTGCCCGGCATGGAAGGCGGCTTCCGCTTTGCTACCCTGGCCGAGATTGAAGACCACTTCGGCTGCAAGCCCGGCTACCTGGGTCCGGTGAATCTGAAGAAACCGCTCAAGATCGTGGCCGACCGCGATGTAGCCCTGATGGCCGACTGGATCTGCGGTGCCAACGAAGTGGACTTCCACATGACCGGCGTGAACTGGGGCCGCGACTTGCCTGAGCCTGACCTGGTGGCCGACATCCGCAATGTGGTCGCTGGTGACAAGTCACCCGATGGCCAAGGCGAGCTGGCCATTGAACGCGGTATCGAGATCGGTCATGTGTTCTACCTGGGCACCAAATATTCCAAAGCCATGAACGCCACCTTCCTGGGCGAAGACGGCAAGCCGCAGCCGATGGAAATGGGCTGCTATGGGATTGGTGTGACCCGCTTGCCAGCGGCCGCCATTGAGCAAAACCATGACGAGCGCGGCATCATCTGGCCCGATGCGATCGCCCCTTTCACCGTGGTGGTCTGCCCCATCGGCATGGACCGCAGCGAAGCCGTCAAAGCGGAAGCCGAGCGCATCTATAACGAGCTCCTCGCCGCTGGTGTGGACGTGATCCTGGACGACCGGGGTGAGCGCCCCGGTGCCATGTTTGCCGACTGGGAGCTGATTGGTGTGCCGCACCGCATCACGATTGGCGATAAGGGCTTGAAAGACGGCGTGGTCGAGTACCAGCACCGCCGCGACACCGAAGCCAGCAAGGTGGCTGCTGCCGAGGTGGTGGCCCATGTGAAGGCCAGTTTGACGGCTTGACAGCGGTGTAGCCCGGTCATCCGGACACAAAAAAAGCCACCGCATGCGGTGGCTTTTGACATTCTGGTGCTGAGCGTCAGGCTTGACCGGCAATCACCTTTTGCAGTTCACCGGACTCGTACATGTCCATCATGATGTCCGAACCACCGATGAACTCGCCCTTGATGTAGAGCTGCGGAATGGTTGGCCAGTTGCTGTATTCCTTGATGCCTTGGCGGATCTCGGCGTCATCGAGCACGTTCACGGTGGCAATCGCCTTGGGGTCCACGCCACAGGCTTTGAGGATCTGAATGGCGCGGCCGGAAAACCCGCACATGGGGAAGCTGGCGCTGCCTTTCATGAAGAGCAGGATGTCGTTGGTTTTGACGAGTTGGCCGATGCGTTGTTGGGTGTCGCTCATGGGGTATTTCTGTTGTATCCGATGGGGTGATTATCGCTGAGCGCCGGTGCAGCGTTCAATGCCCGCAAGGTCTTGACGGGATTGGACCTTGTGCCAGCCGGCCTGGGTAAAGAGTTCCCGCACCGACTCGGCCTGGTCATAGCCGTGTTCCAGCAGCAACCAGCCGCCGGGTTCCAGATGCGCTGGGGCCTGGGCGATGAGGGTGCGGATGTCGTCCAGGCCGTCTGGGCCACTGGCCAGGGCTTGCAGAGGTTCGTGCTCAAGGGCCGCAAGGTGCGGATCGTCAGCGCGGATGTAGGGCGGGTTGGAGACGATCAGGTCGTAGACGCCTGCGACCTCGTCAAGCCAATGGCTGTGGATGAAGTGCACCGGCAAGCGCAGGCGTACCGCATTGGCCTGCGCCACAGCCAGGGCGTCTGTACTGGCGTCCACGGCGCTGACCAGGGCATGTGGGCGCTCGTGTTGCAGGGCCAGGGCGATGGCGCCGCTGCCGGTGCCCAGATCGATGACACTGTGGCCGGGAGCATCCGGCAGCAGTTCCAGTGCCCATTCCACCAGGGTTTCAGTGTCGGGGCGGGGGTCGAGCACGCGAGCATCGATGTGCAGAGACAGGCCAAAGAATTCCTTGGTGCCGGTGATGTAGGCCATCGGTTCGCCAGCGGCGCGGCGCTGCAGCAGTGGCTCCAGGCGTTGCAGCACAACATCATCGAGCGTGTCGGTGTCGTGCGCCAGTAGCCAGGCGCGCTCGTGTGATTCGCGGCCCAGGGCAAACAGGTGCAGCAGCTGTGCGTCGATTCGGTCCAGCCCCAGGGCCTGGGCGTGGCGAAGGCTTTCGAGCAGGGTCATGTTGCGCCTCCTACTTCAAGCTCGGCCAATTGCTCGGCCTGGCGTTCGGCCTGCAGCGCAGCGATCACGTCCTGCAATTCACCTTCCATGATGAAGCTGAGCTTGTAGAGCGTGAGGTTGATGCGGTGGTCGGTCAGGCGACCCTGCGGGAAGTTGTAGGTGCGGATGCGATCGCTGCGGTCTCCGCTGCCGATCAAGCCCTTGCGCAGAGCTGCGTCCTTGGCAGCTTGCTCGCTGCGGGCCTTTTCCTCGATGCGGGCGGCCAGCACTTGCAGGGCCTTGGCCTTGTTGCGGTGCTGGCTTCGGTCGTCCTGGCATTCGGCCACGATACCGGTCGGGATGTGCGTGATGCGCACCGCCGAGTCAGTCTTGTTGATGTGCTGACCGCCTGCGCCGCTGGCTCGGAAGGTGTCGATGCGCAGGTCGGCCGGGTTGATCTGCACCGCCTGGGCTTCGTCGGGTTCGGCCAGCACGGCCACGGTGCAGGCACTGGTGTGGATGCGGCCTTGGGTTTCGGTGGCGGGCACGCGCTGCACGCGGTGACCGCCGGACTCGAAGCGCAGCTGCCCGAACACGCCCTCACCCTCGATGCGCACCACGACTTCCTTATAACCACCGAGTTCGCTGGGGGACTCGGACAGCAGCTCGACCTTCCAACCCTGGTTTTGCGCGTAGCGGGTGTACATGCGCAGCAGGTCACCGGCGAACAGGGCCGATTCGTCGCCACCGGTGCCCGCGCGGATTTCCAGATACGCGTTGCGCGCGTCCTGTGGGTCTTTGGGCAGCAGCATGCGCTGCAACTCGGCTTCCAGTGTGGCGATGTCGCTTTCGGCCTCGGCGATCTCTTCCCCAGCCAGGGCATGCATCTCGTCGGTCGGCGGCAGTTCGGCCTGCATCTGGCGGGCCGCTTGCAGATCGCTCAGGCGCTGTTTGTAGCGGGCGTAGCGTTGGGCCACGGCGGCCACATCGGCGTGCTCGCGCGAGAGCTTCATGAACTGGGCTATGTCGGCCATGATGTCTTCGCGCGAGAGCAAAAAGTCCAGCTCGGCGAGGCGATCGGCGTAGCGTTCGAGTTGCGAAATCAGGAAAGGTTTCAAGTAGGCGGCCTCGGAAGTCAGCGAACACGCATCCAACAAGATGCAGGGCAGGGGCAGGGCACAGAGCCCGTCGAGGTTCGCTAACGCTCTTTACGCAGGAACAGACGCTGCACGGCCAGCATGGTCTGTTCGCGGTGCTCGGAGTCGGCGCTGCGCATTTCAGCCATGGCGCCGTGCAACATTTTCTGGGTCAGGCCACGCGAGAGGATCTCCAGGACCTGCGCGGGATCTTCGCCCTTGGCCAGCAGTTTGCGAGCGCGGGCAAGCTCGGCCTCACGCCACTGCTCGGTTTGCTGCTGCAACTGCTGGATCAGGGGCACCGTCCCACGTTGGGTGAGCCAATGCATGAAGCTTTGTACCCCGGCGTCGATGATGACTTCGGCCTCGGCCACAGCAGCCTGGCGCTGGGCTTGACCGGCCTGCACCACGCTGGCCAGGTCGTCCACGGTGTAGAGGTAGACGTCTTCCAGCGATTTGACTTCGGGCTCAATGTCGCGCGGCACGGCCAAGTCCACCATGAACATGGGGCGGTGCTTGCGTTTCTTGAGGGCGCGCTCCACGGCGCCCAGGCCGATCAGCGGCAGGGTGCTGGCGGTGCAGCTGATGACGGCGTCAAACTCGTGCAAACGTTCGGGCAGCTCGGCCAGGCGCATGACTTCGGCGCCAAAGCGGGTGGCCAGTTTCTCGCCCCGCTCCATGGAGCGGTTGGCAATGCCCACAAACAGAACCTTGATGTCCTTGAGGTCTTCAAACAGCTGGCTGGCCAGACGCACCGAGGCGGCAGCCATGCTGATGGAGTGCGCACCAATGTCAGTGACGGTGCGCACCTCTTTGGCCACGGCAAAGCTGCGCTGGAACAACTGGTTCAGGGTGGTACCCAGTGCGCCGGCCTGTTCGGCGGCGCGGACGGCATCCTTCATCTGCCCCAGGATCTCCCAGGATCTGGGCCTCGCCCAGCACCATGGAGTCCAGACCGCTGGCGACGCGGAAAGCGTGGCGGGCGGCTTCGTCATTTTCAAGAACGTAGGTGTGCGAAGCCAGTTCCTGCGCCTGAACACTGCCGGTCTGAGCCAGCCAGTGAAGGGTGTCGGCCACTGCGGCCTGGTCGGCGGCGCAATAAATCTCGGTTCTGTTACAGGTCGACAGGATGGCCGCTTCGGTGCTTTGGTCGGTTTTGTCAGCCAAGTCGTGGCGCAGTCGGTGCAGCGTAGGCGCCAGTTGATCCACGGCAAAAGCAAACCGCCCCCGCAAATCGAGCGGGGCAGTGGTGTGGTTCAAACCGAGTGTCCAGACTGCCATGGTGTGTTGCATTATAAAAAACTGTCGTAAAGCCGGGCACAATGCGTGCACTTCGTCCAAGGATCTTGTCGTGACGGCCTGGTTACTGTTGCTTCATTTGCTCAACGGCTTGTTGCCCATCGTGTGCATGGCTTTGCTCATGCCCTTGCTGGGGCGCTGGGTCCTGGGGTCTTCACCAGTGGGGGCGCTGCGCCGCAGCCTGGTTCATGCCGCCTTGGGTCTGGTGGTCTGGCTGACCGCCCTGATCCTGACGGGCAGCGATGGCAGTACAGTGCTGTATGCCAGCTGGCTGATGGTGTGGACCAGCGCAGAGTGGTTCATGCACCGGGCCTGGCGCCAACGCTGATCACGGGTTCCCTGCCCAAGGCACCGGCAGCCGTGTGGGCATAGCGTTTTGTCAGGGGGACAATTGCTGCACTGCGGTAACATTGGCTCCCTTAGGGAGCCGGGTACAGGCCACAAGGGCCTGCCGTCCCTCCCCACCGACACAATGAACGCACCAGCCACACTACAACAACTCATGCATGACGATGCGCAAGCGCCGCGTCTGCGCGAGATTCCTTACAACTACACCAGCTTTTCTGACGCCGAGATTGTCCGCCGTCTTCTCGGCGAACGGGCTTGGCTGTTGCTGGACCAACTGCGTCAGGAGCGTCGTACTGGCCGCTCAGCACGCATGCTCTACGAAGTGCTTGGCGACATCTGGGTGGTGGAACGCAATCCTTATTTGCAGGATGACCTGCTGGACAACCCCAGCCGCCGGGAGTTGCTGGTCGAAGCCTTGCGTCACCGTCTGGGCGAGGTCCAAAAGCGCCGCACGCCTGAAGACGATGCCGAGCGCGATGCGCTGGTGGGTGAGTTGCTGCAACTGGCCTCGCAAGCGGTCGATGTGTTTGACAAGCGTTTTGGAGCCTGGGCAGGCTTGCGCAAGAAAGTCTCCAGGACCTTGGGCCGTCTGACCGCCAAGGACAACATCAAGTTCGACGGCCTCTCTCGCGTGAGCCATGTGACCGACGCCACCGACTGGCGTGTGGAATACCCCTTTGTGGTGCTGACCCCCGACACCGAGGCCGAGATGGCGCGTCTGGTCAAGGGCTGCATCGAGCTGGGCCTGACCATCGTGCCGCGTGGCGGCGGCACCGGCTACACCGGCGGTGCGATTCCGCTGACCTGGAAGAGCGTGGTCATCAACACCGAAAAGCTCGAAGCCATGACCGAGGTCGAACTGATCGACCTCCCGGGCATCGACCACAAGGTGCCCACCATCTACACCGAGGCCGGGGTGGTGACCCAGCGTGTGGCCGATGCGGCCGAGCGCGCCGGATTTGTGTTTGCGGTGGACCCGACGTCTGCCGAAGCCAGCTGCGTGGGCGGCAACATCGCCATGAACGCGGGCGGCAAAAAAGCCGTGCTCTGGGGCACGGCGCTGGACAACCTGGCCAGCTGGCGCATGGTCACGCCCGACGCCGAGTGGCTGGATGTGGTGCGCATGGACCACAACCTGGGCAAGATCCACGACGCCGAGTTCGCCACCTTCGAGCTGCGCTATTTCAAGGCCGACGGCAAGACCCCGCTGCGCACCGAAACGCTGCGCATCCCGGGCGCGACTTTCCGCAAGGAAGGTCTGGGCAAGGACGTGACCGACAAGTTCCTGAGTGGCCTGCCCGGTGTGCAAAAGGAAGGCTGCGACGGCCTGATCACCAGCGCCCGCTGGGTGGTGCACCGCATGCCCGAGCACACACGCACCGTGTGCCTGGAGTTCTTTGGCCATGCCCGCAATGCCGTGCCGAGCATCGTCGAGATCAAGGACTTCATGTTCTCCCTGCAAAAGCGCTCGGGCAAGGACGCGGGAACACCGGGTCCCTCCCCGGTGTTGCTGGCGGGCCTGGAACACCTGGACGACCGCTACCTGCGCGCCGTGGGGTATTCCACCAAGAGCAAACGCGGCGGTTTCCCGAAGATGGTGCTCATCGGCGACATCGCCGGTGACAACGCCGACGATGTGGCCAAGGCCACTTCCGAAGTGGTGCGCATCGCCAATTCCCGCAGCGGCGAAGGTTTCATCGCCATCAGCGCCGACGCCCGCAAAAAATTCTGGGCCGACCGCAAGAAGACGGCCGCCATCAGCCGCCACACCAACGCCTTCAAGGTCAACGAGGACGTGGTGATCCCACTGCCGCGCATGGCCGAATACACCGACGGCATCGAGCGCATCAACATCGAACTGTCGCTGCGCAACAAGCTCAAGCTGTGCGATGAGCTGGAAGCTTTCCTGGCCAAAGGTCATTTGCCCTTGGGAAAGTCGGACGAGACGGAAGGCATTGCCCCCGCAGAGTTGCTGGAAGACCGTGTCAGCCAGGCGCTTGGCGTGGTGCGCGATGTGCGAGACCTCTGGCAAGGCTGGCTCGATCGGGTGGATCCTTTGTTCCCCCAGTTGCAGGACCATACCCTGCGCGCTAGCTGGAAGACGCAGATTCGCCAGCCCCTGCAAAACATCTTTTCGGGTGCGGCCTTTGCGCCGATCCTGGAGGCTTGTAATGCCATCCATCAACAGGTGTTGAAAGGCCGCGTCTGGGTGGCGCTGCACATGCACGCCGGTGATGGCAACGTCCACACCAACATCCCAGTCAATAGCGACAACTACGAAATGCTGCAGACCGCGCACGAGGCGGTGGCCCGCATCATGGTGCTGGCGCGCAGTCTGGACGGTGTGATCTCGGGCGAGCACGGCATCGGCATCACCAAGCTCGAATTCCTGACAGACGACGAGCTGGCCAACTTCACGGCGTACAAGGCCAAGGTGGACCCCGAGGGCCGCTTCAACAAGGGCAAGCTGCTGCGCGGCGAAGCCCTGAGCAAACTGGGCGACGATGTGCATGCAGCCGATCTGACGCATGCCTACACGCCGAGCTTTGGCTTGATGGGCCATGAGTCGCTGATCATGCAGCAGTCCGACATTGGCGACATCGCCGCCAGCGTCAAGGACTGCCTGCGCTGCGGCAAGTGCAAGCCTGTGTGTTCAACCCATGTACCACGCGCCAACCTGCTCTACAGCCCACGCAACAAGATCCTTGCGACTTCGCTGCTGGTCGAGGCTTTCCTCTACGAAGAGCAGACGCGTCGTGGCATCTCGGTCAAGCACTGGCAGGATTTTGAAGATGTGGCCGACCACTGCACGGTCTGCCACAAGTGCCTGTCGCCTTGCCCGGTCAAGATTGACTTTGGCGATGTGACCATGAACATGCGCAACCTGCTGCGCAAAATGGGTAAGAAGAGCTTCCGACCCGGTAATGCGGCGGCCATGTTCATGCTCAACGCCACCAACCCCGAGACCATCAAGCTGGCTCGCAGCCTGATGGTGGATGTGGGCATGAAGGCTCAACGCTGGGCGGCCGATGTGTTCAAGCTGGCCGCACGCAAGCAGACCAGCGCACCGCCCGCCACGGTGGGCCCGGCGCCGATCAAGGAGCAGGTCATCCACTTCGTCAACAAGAAGATGCCCGGCAACCTGCCCAAGAAGACGGCGCGTGCGCTCCTGGACATCGAGGACAAGGACTACGTGCCGATCATCCGCAACCCGCAGACCACCACGCCCGAAACGGAAGCAGTTTTCTACTTCCCCGGTTGCGGTTCGGAGCGCTTGTTCAGCCAGGTGGGACTGGCCACGCAGGCCATGCTCTGGCACGCGGGTGTGCAGACCGTGCTGCCACCGGGCTATTTGTGCTGCGGTTACCCGCAGCGCGGCAGCGGCCAGTTCGACAAGGCCGAGAAGATGATCACCGACAACCGGGTGCTCTTTCACCGCGTGGCCAACACGCTCAATTACCTCGACATCAAGACGGTGGTCGTGAGCTGCGGCACGTGCTACGACCAATTGCAGGGCTACAAGTTTGAGGACATTTTCCCCGGCTGCCGCATCGTGGACATCCACGAGTACCTGCTGGAGAAAGGCATCACGCTCACGCCCGAGCAGGCTGGCGCCTACCTCTATCACGACCCCTGCCACAGCCCGATGAAACAGCAGGAGCCGATGAAGACCGTCAAGGCACTGCTCGGAGACGAGGTGCTCAAATCAGACCGTTGCTGCGGTGAGTCGGGCACGCTGGGCGTGACGCGCCCCGACATCTCGACCCAGGTGCGCTTTCGCAAGGAAGAAGAAATTCGCAAGGGCGAAGCCGCCTTGCGTGCCAGCGGTGCGGTGGCTGCCCAGGACAACGTCAAGATCCTGACCAGCTGCCCGAGCTGCCTGCAGGGCCTTTCCCGTTACGGCAACGACCTCAACAACGGCCTGCTCGAAGCCGACTACATCGTGGTCGAGATGGCGCGCCACATCCTGGGTGAACAGTGGATGCCCGAGTATGTCGAGCGCGCCAATGCCGGCGGCATCGAGCGCGTGCTGGTCTGACGCTCTGGAGCAACACCATGTCTGCATTAAACAAGGACACCCCTTCGCCCGTGTCGCTCACGCTGCACGGCGCCTCGCGGGTGCTGGAGGTCGGGTTTTCGGATGGCAAGACCTTTCGCATTCCGTTTGAACTGATGCGTGTGTATTCGCCTTCGGCTGAAGTGCAGGGCCACGGCCCAGGACAGGAAACACTGCAGACCGGCAAGCGCGAGGTCACGATTGTGGACATCGAAAGCGTGGGGCACTACGCCATCAAGCCCTCTTTCTCAGATGGCCACGATACGGGCCTGTTCACATGGGAGTACCTGTATTTCCTGGGGGCGCAGCAAGACGAGCTGTGGGCCGACTACGACAAGCGCCTGCGGGCCGCTGGTGTTGAGCGCGATGCGCCCATGCCCGAAAAAACCGGTGGCCACTGTGCCAGCCATCATTGAGGACACGATCCATGAGCTCAACCCATTTCGGTTTCAAAACGGTGGATGAACAGGACAAGGCCCGCCACGTCAAAGGTGTGTTTGACTCGGTTGCGTCCAAGTACGACATCATGAACGACGTGATGTCTGCCGGTTTGCACCGCATGTGGAAGGCCTACACCGTGCAGGTGGCCAACCTCAAAGCGGGCGATCAGGTGCTCGACATTGCTGGAGGCACGGGCGATTTGTCCATGGCCTTTGCCAAAAAAGTGGGCCCCACAGGCACAGTGGTGCACACCGATATCAACGAAGCCATGCTCAGCACAGGGCGAGATCGTTTGCTCGACCACGGTCTGGCGCTGCCCACCTTGGTGTGCGATGCCGAGAAGTTGCCGTTTCCTGACGCGCACTTTGACCTGGTCAGCGTGGCCTTCGGTTTGCGCAACATGACCCACAAGGATGTGGCTCTGGCCGAGATGTGCCGTGTGCTCAAACCTGGCGGCAAGTTACTGGTGCTGGAGTTCTCCAAGGTGGCCAAGCCTCTGGAGAAGGCGTATGACTGGTACAGCTTCAACCTCTTGCCCAAGATGGGACAACTGATCGCCGGCGATGCAGACAGCTACCGTTATCTGGCTGAATCCATTCGTATGCATCCTGGCCAGGAGGAATTGAAAGCCCTCATGAAAGAGGCCGGATTTGGACATGTGGATTTTCACAATATGACGGCAGGAGTGGTAGCCTTGCACGTTGGGATCAAATGTTGAATTCAAAACGGTCTGTCCTGGGCCGTCTGGAGACTCTGTGAAAAAGTACATTTCATTGCTGTTGGCTGCTTCCATCGCCTTGGCGAGCTTTCATGCGGAAGCTGCGCGACGTTTAGGTGGGGGCAAGTCCTTCGGCCAGCAATCGAGCCACGTGACCCAGCGTGAAGCCGCGCGGCCGCAAGCGCCCGTTGCTCCGGCGCAACAGGCGGCGCCTGCTTCCGTCAACAAGCCTGCGCAAGCGCCAGCGGCTGCTGCACCCAAAAAGCCTTGGGGCGCCATGCTGGGCGGCCTGGCTGCAGGTTTGGGTCTGGCCTGGCTGGCGCATTCGCTGGGTTTGGGTGAAGCCTTTGGCAATGTGTTGATGGTGATGCTGTTGGCGATGGCCGCCATGGCCGTCATCGGCATGATCATGCGCCGCCGCGCACCTGTCCCCCGCATGGCCTATCAGGGCGCCGGGGCCAGTGCAGAGCAGCCTGCTTCCTTTAGGCAGTACAACCCTGAAAAGGTGGGTAACGATGCCTCCGCTCGCCCATGGGAGAGCCAGCCCGCAGCGTTTGATGCTGGTGGCTCCATGATCGGTTCTGCGCTGTCGGGCCCGCAGGGGTGGGGCATTCCGGCTGACTTCGACACCGCTGGATTTGTGAGTGCGGCCAAGCGCAACTTCATCACCTTGCAGGACGCCTGGGATCGTTCCGACATAAATACCTTGCGCTCCATGATGACCGACGCCATGGTCACCGAGATCCGCAGCCAGTTGGCCGAGCGCGAGACCCATGCTTCGGGGCAAATCAACAAAACCGAAGTGCTGACGCTGGATGCGCAGTTGCTGGGCATCAAAGAGCTCGATGGTCAATATCTGGCCAGTGTGGAATTCAACGGTGTGATCCGCGAAGAGCCTACCGCCGCACCCACACCTTTCCGTGAGGTCTGGAACATGAGCAAGTCCAAACAAGGTGGCTCGGGCTGGCTGGTGGCTGGCGTTCAGGCCCTGCAATAAAGCGCTTTGGGCGTGGCCAGGCCACGCTTTCGAAGATATTCGGGGAATAATCGGGGACTATGGCAACACAGTCCCCTTTTTCATGGATGTCGCAAGCGCTGCCTCAGGCGCTGGACAATCTGCAGCCGCCCGACTGGGTCAAAGATGAGCTGCTCAACCGCTTGATGCTGGTGATCAACCATGTGCTGAGCAGTGAGCCGCAAGCCATGGCGCGCCTGGCCCGGCAAAAGGGCCAGCGCATCGAGCTGGCCTGGCGAGGAGCCACCTTGCAGTTGACGCCCTCGGCTGCCGGCTTGCTTGAGCGAGGCGAGTTTGACGGTTTTGATCTGCGCCTGTCGGTGCTCGACGAGTCGATCGGCACACTGCTTTCGACCGCGATGCAGGGGGAAAAACCACGGGTGCGCATCGAGGGCGATGTGCAGCTGGCTGCCGAAATCAACTGGCTGATTGATAACGTGCGATGGGACGTGCAAGAAGACTTGTCGCGCTTGCTGGGGGATGCCCCTGCTCACGTGATCAGCCAGTCGGCACGCCAGCTGGTAGGCGCCGTCAAACAGTTTGTGCAAAGCCGCCGTCCACCAGCTGCCGCTGCGCAGCAAGGGGCTTGAGATGGGGCGTTTGCGAAGGGGCTTGTTCATCGTCTTCATCGTGTTCCGTTATGGACTCGATGAGTTGCTGCTCAACAGTTTTGCGCACCCCTGGTTGCGCGGCTTGGCACGGGTCATTTCCGTCGGGCGTGATGTCAGCACGCCGCGTGCACAACGGCTGCGCGAAGCGCTGGAGCGACTCGGTCCGATCTTCGTGAAGTTTGGACAGGTGCTGTCGACTCGGCGTGATTTGTTGCCATCGGATTTGGCCGATGAGTTGGCCAAGCTGCAAGACCGCGTGCCCCCATTTGCCTCAGCAGTGGCAGTGGCCACGATTGAGCGGGCTTTTCAAAAGCCGCTGGCTGCCATTTTCGAGTCCTTTGAAATGCAACCCGTGGCCAGCGCGTCCATTGCGCAGGTGCACTTTGCCACCTTGCGAGACAAAGCGGGCGGCATCCGTGATGTGGCGGTCAAGGTGTTGCGTCCAGGCATGCTGCCGGTGATTGAAAAAGACCTGGCCCTGCTGCGCACCATGGCGGTCTGGGTCGAGCGTCTGAGTGTGGACGGGCGTCGCCTCAAACCTCGTGAGGTGGTGGCCGAGTTTGACAAATACCTGCACGACGAGCTGGACCTGGTGCGCGAGGCCTCCAATGCTGCGCAACTGCGGCGCAACATGGATGGCTTGAACCTGGTGCTCGTGCCCGAAATGTTCTGGGATTACTGCCGCGACGAAGTGATCGTGATGGAGCGCATGCGAGGCGTTCCCATCAGCCAGGTACAACAACTGCGGGATGCGGGAGTGGACATTCCCAAACTCGCTCGCGACGGTGTGACCATCTTTTTCACGCAAGTGTTTCGCGATGGTTTTTTCCATGCGGACATGCATCCCGGCAACATTCAGGTGAGTCTGGATGCTTCGACCTTTGGTCGGTACATCTCGCTGGACTTTGGCATTGTCGGGACACTGACAGAGTACGACAAAGAGTACCTCGCCCAAAACTTCACGGCGTTTTTCCGACGAGACTACAAGCGTGTGGCGCAACTGCACATCGAGTCGGGATGGGTGCCTTCGCAAACGCGTGTGGACGAGCTCGAAGCAGCTGTGCGCGCTGTGTGCGAACCCTACTTTGATCGACCGCTCAAAGAGATTTCCCTGGGCCTGGTGCTGATGCGCCTGTTCCAGGCTTCACGTCGCTTCAATGTGGAAATCCAGCCGCAACTGGTCCTCTTGCAAAAGACCTTGCTCAACATTGAAGGTCTGGGCCGCCAGCTGGACCCCGAACTGGATTTGTGGAGCACAGCCAAGCCCTTCCTGGAGAGCTGGATGAATGAGCAAATCGGCCCCAAGCGCTTTTTGCAGCAGTTGCGCGACCAGGCGCCGATGTACGCCAAGATCCTGCCCATGTTGCCGCGCTTGGTCCATGACTACCTGCAGCGTCCT
Organism: Pseudomonadota bacterium; assembly: GCA_041191485.1. Taxonomy (GTDB): domain Bacteria; phylum Pseudomonadota; class Gammaproteobacteria; order Burkholderiales; family Burkholderiaceae_C; genus Limnohabitans_A. The sequence continues at coordinate 5,888 of JBEEOS010000048.1, read as the reverse complement.
GCGCAAGACGACAGACAGTTGCTGGTGCAGTTGATCGAGGAACAACGCAAGGTGCGCCAGAACCAACGTGCCATGGCCTGGGCCTTGCTGGGCTTTGTCGCTGGCACGGTGCTGGCGTTGCTGGCGTTGCTGGCGGCGTTTCACTGATCGCCAGCTTTTGGGGCCAAGCGGCTCAGGCGAGTTGTTGGGTTTTCCGGCGTGCCTGACGAGCGCTGTAAATGCCAAAGATCACCACGGCCACTGTGACCGTTGCCATCAACAAAGTGGCCGCGGCGTAAATCGACGGGTTCACCCCGCGGCGGGCATAACTGAAGATGACCTGGGGCAGGGTGGTCACGCCGGGGCCTGACAAAAATTCCGAGACCACCACGTCGTCAAATGACAAGGTGAAGGTCAGCAGCCAGGCGGCCAGCAGCGACTGCGAAATGTTGGGCAGGGTCACCAGAAAGAACACTTGCTGCGGCCGACACCCCAGGTCCATGGCCGCTTCCTCCAGGGACTTGTCCATCTCTTTGAAGCGCGCCTGGATCACGACTGTGGCGTAAGCCATGCCCAGCAAGGCGTGGCCCAGCACAATCGTCAAGGTGCCGCGCTCTGGCCAGCCCATCACCCGCTGGATGCTCACAAACAGCAGCAAAAGAGACAGGCCGATGATCACCTCGGGCATCACCAAAGGGGCGTTGATCATGGCCGTGAACAGGCCGCGTCCCCAAAAGCGTTGATACCGCACCAGCACGTACGCGGCGAACGTGCCCAGCACCACGGCCATGCTGGCGCTGGTGAGTGCGACTTTGAGGGACAGGAAAAAGCCCTCGGCAATGCGTGAGTCGCGGGTCAGGGCTTCGTACCAACGCAAGGAGAAACCTGTGAAGACGCTGTCCTGCCGCGTGCTGTTGAAGGAAAACACCACCAGGAAAATCAGCGGGGCGTACAAAAAGGCGTAGATGACGCCCATCCACAGTTTGCCCAGGTGTTTGTGAAGCCAGCTCATTGGGCGCTCTCCCGTTGGGCCTGCTGACTGACGCGATGGTTGTACCAGGCCAGCGGTATGACCACCAGCACAATCATCAAAATGGCCAAGGCGCTGGCGCGTGGCCAGTTATTGCTGCTGAACATTTCGTCCCAGACCACGCGACCGATCATGATGTTTTCGGCGCCGCCAAGCAGCGATGGAATCACAAACTCACCCAAGCAGGGAATGAACACCAGCATGGAGCCCGCCACGATCCCGGCCTTGCTCAAGGGCACCGTGATCAGCCAGAAAGCCTTCCAGGGCGTGGTGCCGAGGTCATAGGCGGCCTCGATCAGCCGTTGGTCGATTTTGATCAGCGTGGCATAGAGTGGCAGCACCATGAAGGGCAGGTACACATAGGTCATGCCCACCAGCATGGACACATCTGTGTAGAGCATCTGTATGGGCTCCTGGATCAGGCCCACAGCCATCAAGGCCTTGTTGATCACGCCCTCGTCAGCCAGGATGCCTTTCCATGCGTACACACGCAGTAAAAACGATGTCCAGAACGGCAGCATGACCATCAGCAGCAACAGCGGGCGACGGCTTTCGGGCGCCTTGGACATGAAGTAGGCAAAGGGGTAGCCCAGCAGCAGACAGGCCACCGTGGTCCAGAAGGCGTACCGAATGGACAGCCAGTAAGCCTCGGTATAGAGGGTCCTGCCGAGAATGCCTTCATCATCCTGGAACAGGGAAAAATAGTTGCTGAGCTTGAGGATCAGGCGCCAGCGTCCATCGTGGTCGTGCAAGATGGCCGCAAAGGGGTCAAGCTGGTCACCCATGTCCGTGACGCTGATGCGCAGCAAGATGGCAAAGGGCACGGCAAAGAAAAACAGCAACCACAGGTAGGGCACGCCAATCACCGAGCGGTGACCAGGGCGCAGGCCCCTGGGCCAAAAGCGGCTGAGTGCGCTCATGACTGCAGCACCACCACAGCGTCTGCATCCCACCAGCAATAGACTTGTTGCCCCCAGCTGAGGTCGTCTTCATGGTTGCGGCTGCGATTGGCCTGTGTGGCACGAAGGATGAATCCGTCCGGCAGTTCCACCACAAAGGTGCTGTAGCTGCCCATGTAGGCAATTTCCTTGACCACGCCTTGGACCACGTTGTGCTTTTGTGCGGGTGCGCTCAGGGAAATTCCGATTTTTTCGGGGCGAATGCCTGCGGCCAGGTGCATGCCCAGTTGGGCGGAAATGCCGTGGCCGATCTGCACCACGCCTTGTGCGGTGCTGATTTCGCTGCAACCGACCTCGTCGGTGGTCAGTGTGCCCTCAAGCAAATTGACGTTGCCGATGAAGTCGGCCACAAAGCGACAGTTCGGTGTTTCGTAAATCTCGGTGGGGGTGCCCAGTTGCAGAATGCGCCCCTGACTCATGACCGCGATGCGCGAGGCCATGGTCATGGCTTCTTCCTGGTCGTGGGTCACCATGACGCAGGTCACGCCCACGGACTCGATGATGTTGACCAATTCGAACTGGGTCTGCTCACGCAGTTTCTTGTCCAGTGCGCCCAAGGGCTCGTCCAGCAGCAGCATTTGCGGGTTGCGCGCCAGACTGCGGGCCAGCGCCACCCGCTGCTGTTGCCCGCCTGACAGCTGGGCAGGTTTGCGTGCAGCGAAGGTGCGCAGCTGGACCAGGTCGAGCATCTTGTCCACGCGCTCAGCCAGCATGTCCTTGGGCATGCCCATGCGCTTGAGGCCGAAAGCAATGTTGTCCCAGACGCTCAAGTGGGGAAACAGCGCGTACGACTGGAACATCATGTTGATCGGCCGCTCGTAGGGGGGCAAATCCGTGATGTCTTGTCCACCCAGGAAGATCCGGCCTTCGGTGGGCTTTTCAAAGCCAGCCAGCATGCGCAGCAAGGTGGATTTTCCGCAGCCAGAGCTGCCCAACAGGGCAAAGATTTCCCCTTTGGGAATGTCCAGGGAAACATGGTCAACGGCCAGCACGCTGTCAAAGCGTTTGCTCAAGCCCTCAATACGTAGAAAACCTTGCGAAGCCGGGGCGGTGGAAGTCATGTCCGGTGATGTCCTTAAAACAAAAGGCCGTGCACGCAAGTGCACAGCCTTTGGTGGGAAGGTGCCGTGAGCGCTAGGCTTACTTGCCTTTCTTGAATGCCGTGTACACCGCCGTCATGGATTCGCGGGTGGCATTGGACAGGCTCGAAGGGGAAACAGCCACTTTAAGGGCGGCCTCGTCCAGGAACACGGCGGGATTTTTGGCGACTTCCGGCGAGACGTGGGTCACGCTGGCTTTGTTGGCCGTGGCGTAGCTCAGCTCGTTGGTGAGCGAGGCCGATACTTCAGGCTTGAGGAAGTAGTTGATGAAGGCCATGGCATTGTTGGGATGCTTGGCGTCCTTGGGGATGGCCAGGTTGTCGAAGAACAGGAGACCACCAGTAGAGGGCAGCAGGGCCTGGATGTCCTGCCCGCTCTTGTTTTCCAGGGCGCGTGCGGCAGCGATGTTGATGTCACCGGCCCAGCCTAAAGCCACGCAGGCCTTGCCGCCCGCCAGATCGTCGATCATGGTGCTGGAGAACAGGCGAATGTCCTTGCGGACTTTGGCCAGCATGTCGCCAGCAGCCTTGTGGTCAGCGGCTTCAGCAGAGTAGGCGTCCTTGCCGATGTAGTGCAGTGCCGGGGGCAGGACCTCGGTGGGGGAGTCCAGGTAAGCAATGCCGCAGGACTTGAGCTTGCTGGTATAGGTCGGGTTGAAGACCAGATCCCAGGCGTTGTCCGGCATGGGGGTGTTGCCCAGGGCCTTGGCCACTTTGCCTTTGTTGATGCCCACGGTCGTGAAGCTCCAGGCCCAGGGAATGATGTGCGCGTTGCCCGGGTCCACCTTGTCAAGCTTGGACATGATGGCGGGGTCCAGGTTGGCCAGGTTGGGGATTTGTGCCTTGTCCAGCTTCATCAACAAACCGGCTTCGATTTGCGATTTGGCAAAAACGGCACCCGGCACCACGATGTCGTAGCCGGAGTTGCCGGCAATCAGTTTGGCTTGCAGGGCTTCGTTGTTTTCGAAGGTCTGGTAGTTGACCTTGATGCCGGTTTCCTTTTCGAAATTGGCAATCATGTCCTGGGCGATGTAGTCGGGCCAGTTGTAGACGTTAAGCACCTTTTCTTCGGTGTTGGCTGGTGCGGCTTGTGCAGGGGCCTTGGCTTGCGGCTCGGCTTCCTTTTTGCCACAGGCGGCCAGTGCCAGGGCGCACAGGGCGATGGGAAGAATGCGTTTGTTCATCGGGATTGCTTTCCAAAAAATGAATAAAACAAGCGTGCATCCAGCATGCTGGGCGCAATTGTATAAGAAGCCCCTGTTTTGAAGGGGGCGAGCAATTACAATAGGCAACTTTGCAACAAATTCGACGCCCACGTCTCCATGCCCATCTACGCCTACAAGTGTGAGTCCTGCGGTCACGCCAAGGACGTACTGCAAAAGATTTCAGATGCCCCGCTCACCGAGTGCCCGGCCTGCGGTCAACCCACTTTCAGCAAGCAATTGACAGCTGCCGGGTTTCAGCTCAAGGGCTCAGGGTGGTATGCCACCGATTTTCGCGGCAGCACCAGTGGCGCTGGGGGAACGTCGGCCCCGGCTACAGCAGCAGGCGCAGCGGCAGCGGCCACCGAAAGCGCAGCCAGCGATACAGCGCCCGCGGCGGGTTGCGGCGGCGGTTGTGCCTGTCACCCCTCTGCCAGCTGATTCACATTTATGAACCGTCATCTTCGCCAATATTTCGTCACTGGCTTGCTGGTGTGGTTGCCCATGGCTGTGACGGTCTGGGTGGTCACCTGGCTGTACGGCTTGCTGGACGGTATTTTCCGCAATGTGTTGACGGCCTCCAACGCCGTCTTCCCAGGACAGGCCGTGCTGGCCAAAATCGCCAACGCACCAGGCCTGGGGGTGCTGATGGTGGTGGTGATCATTGTGCTCACAGGCGTTTTTGTGACCAACATCTTTGGTCAATGGGCTGTGCGCCAGTGGGACCGCTTGATGAACCGCATTCCGGTGGTGCGAGGCATCTACACCAGTGTCAAGCAAGTGTCGGACACTTTGTTTTCCGGCAGCGGCAATGCTTTTTCCAAAGCCTTGCTGATCCGCTATCCGCACAACGAAGCCTGGGCCATGGCCTTTTTGACAGGCAAGCCCGGCGGTGAGGTCGCTGCCAAGCTCGATGGCGACTATGTCAGCGCATTCATTCCGACCACCCCTAACCCGACCTCGGGCTTTTTCATCATGCTGCCGCGCAGCCATGTGATCGAGCTGGACATGTCCGTGGACGATGCCCTCAAATACATCATCTCCATGGGCGTTGTGGTCCCCGGCGGGCCTGCCAATCCGGCCCTCAAAAAGCCTTAAGTCAGATTTAACCCGGCATGCCTGGCATGCCCTTCCGAGAGAGAAAAACAATGTCTTCCATGCGTTCTACCTACTGTGGTCTGGTGACCGAAGCCCTGCTGGGCCAGACCGTCACGCTGTGCGGCTGGGTCAACCGTCGCCGCGACCACGGTGGCGTGATCTTCGTTGACCTGCGCGACCGCGAAGGTTATGTGCAGGTGGTCTGCGATCCGGACCGTCCCGACATGTTCAAGGTGGCTGAAGGCCTGCGCAACGAGTTCTGCGTACAAATGACCGGCTTGGTGCGCGCACGCCCAGAAGGCACAACCAATGACAGCCTCAAGAGCGGCAAGATCGAAATCCTCTGCCACGAACTGACAGTGCTCAACCCCTCGGTCACGCCGCCCTTCCTGCTCGACGACGACAACCTGTCCGAGACCACACGCCTGACGCACCGCGTGCTGGACCTGCGCCGCCCCTACATGCAAAACAACCTGATGCTGCGCTACCGCGTGGCCATGGAAGTGCGCAAGTACCTCGAC
>JBEEOS010000047.1:0-15079 GCA_041191485.1 Pseudomonadota bacterium | reverse complement strand
GGTGGCGCCTATGTGCCCGCCATGAGCGATGAGACCATCATTGTCAAGAACCAGGGCACGATCTTCTTGGGCGGCCCCCCTCTTGTGAAAGCTGCGACCGGCGAGGTGGTGAGCGCCGAGGATCTGGGCGGTGGCGATGTGCATACGCGCCTGTCGGGCGTGGCTGACCACCTGGCCCAAAACGACCTGCACGCGCTGGCGCTGGCGCGCAATGCGGTCAAGAACCTGAACGCGCAAAAAGCCCCCAACATCGCGACGCACGAGCCTGTGCCGCCCAAGTACGACGCAAAAGAGCTGTACGGTGTGATCCCGACCGACACCCGCAAGCCCTTTGATGTGCGCGAGATCATCGCCCGCATCGTCGATGGCTCCGAGTTTGACGAATTCAAATCGCGCTTCGGCACCACGCTGGTCTGCGGCTTTGCCCGCATCGAAGGCATGCCGGTCGGCATCATCGCCAATAACGGCATCCTGTTTTCCGAGTCTGCCCTCAAGGGCGCGCACTTCATCGAACTGTGCTGCCAACGCAAGACGCCGCTGGTCTTCCTGCAGAACATCACCGGCTTCATGGTCGGCCGCAAATACGAAAACGAAGGCATTGCCCGCAACGGCGCCAAGATGGTCACGGCCGTGGCCACCGCCGCGGTGCCCAAGTTCACCATCATCATCGGCGGCAGCTTTGGCGCGGGCAACTACGGCATGTGCGGCCGCGCCTACTCGCCGCGCTTCTTGTGGATGTGGCCGAACGCGCGCATTTCCGTCATGGGTGGTGAGCAGGCCGCGAGCGTGCTGGCCACCGTCAAGCGCGACGGCATCGAAGCCAAGGGCGGCCAGTGGAGCATGGAGGAAGAAGAAGCCTTCAAGGCCCCGATCAAGCAGCAGTATGAAGAGCAGGGCCACCCCTACTACGCCACCGCCCGCCTGTGGGACGACGGCGTGATCGACCCCGCTGACACGCGCCGCGTGCTGGCGCTGGGCTTGAGCGCATCGCTCAATGCACCCATCCCCGACACGAAGTTCGGCCTGTTCCGCATGTAAGGAGTTTGCGATGTACCAGACCCTCGAAATCGAACGCCAGGGCCGTGTGGCCACCGTGTGGATGAACCGCCCCGATGTGCACAACGCCTTTGACGAAACCCTGATTGCCGAACTCACCGCCGCCTGCGAAGCGCTCGATGCCGATGCCAGCGTGCGCGTGGTCGTGCTGGCTGGGCGTGGCAAAAGCTTTTCTGCTGGCGCTGATCTGAACTGGATGAAGCGAGCCGCCCAAAACGGCGTGGAAGACAACCTGCGCGACGCCCGCGCCCTGGCCCGCATGCTGCGCGTGCTGGCCGAAATGAAAAAGCCCACCATCGCCCGCGTGCAGGGTGCGGCCCTCGGCGGCGGCACCGGCCTCACTGCTGCTTGCGACATCGCAGTCGCGTCGACCAAGGCGGTGTTTGCGACCTCCGAAGTCAAGTTCGGCATCATCCCTGCGGCCATCAGCCCCTATGTGGTGCGGGCCATCGGTGCGCGGCAGAGCTACCGCTATTTCCAGTCGGCCGAGCGCATCGACGCGGTGCGCGCCTGCGAACTCGGTCTGGTGCATGAAGCCGTCGAGCCCGAGCAGCTTGACGCCAAAGTGCAAGAGATCGTCGACGCGCTGATCCAGGGCGGCCCGCTCTCGCAAGCCGCCGCCAAGGGCCTGATCCGTGCCGTGGACAACAAGCCGATCAACGACGCCGTGGTCGAAGACACCGCCCAGCGCATCGCGCAGCTGCGCGCCACCCCCGAAGCGCAGGACGGCCTCTCGGCCTTCCTCGACAAGCGTCAGCCCGGTTGGCTGGCCTGAAGGAGTCAAAGGCATGTTTAAAAAAATCCTTATTGCGAACCGCGGCGAAATCGCCTGCCGCGTGGCTGCCACCGCGCGCCGTATGGGCGTCAAAACCGTGGCTGTGTATTCCGATGCCGACGCCAGCGCCAAGCATGTGCAGGCCTGCGACGAAGCGGTGCATGTGGGCGGCTCTGCCCCCAAAGACAGTTATTTGCAGTGGCAGCGCATCCTCGACGCCGCCAAAGCCACCGGTGCCGAAGCAGTGCACCCGGGTTATGGTTTCCTGAGCGAGAACGAGGCTTTTGCCAACGCCTGCGCCGAAGCCGGTCTAGTGTTCATCGGCCCGCCCGCATCGGCCATCCTGGCCATGGGCCTGAAGGCCGAGTCCAAGCAGCTGATGGAAAAGGCCGGTGTGCCGTTGGTGCCCGGCTACCACGGCAGCAACCAGGACCCGGCTCTGCTGCAGGCCGAGGCCGACCGCATCGGCTATCCGGTCCTCATCAAGGCCAGCGCTGGCGGCGGTGGCAAGGGCATGCGCGCAGTCGACAAGTCGGCCGACTTCATGGCCGCCCTCGAATCGTGCAAGCGCGAAGCGATCAACAGCTTTGGCAGCGATGCGGTGCTGATTGAAAAGTATGTACAGCGCCCGCGCCACATCGAGATCCAGGTGTTTGGTGACACGCAGGGCAACTGCGTGTATTTGTTCGAGCGCGACTGTTCGGTGCAGCGCCGCCACCAGAAGGTGCTGGAAGAAGCGCCTGCCCCTGGCATGACGCCCGAGCTGCGCCAGCAGATGGGCCTGGCCGCAGTGGCGGCCGCCAAGGCCGTCAACTACGTCGGCGCAGGCACGGTGGAATTCATCGTTGAGCAGGCTGCGTATGACCAGCCTGAATCCATGAGGTTCTACTTCATGGAGATGAACACGCGCCTGCAGGTCGAACACCCGGTGACCGAAGCCATCACGGGTCTGGACCTGGTGGAGTGGCAGCTGCGCGTGGCCAGTGGTGAGCCGTTGCCGCTGCAGCAGGACCAGATCCAGATGCAGGGCCATGCGATCGAGGCGCGCATCTGCGCTGAAAACCCGGACAACAACTTCCTGCCCGCCACCGGCACCTTGCAGGTGTACCGCAAGCCGCTGCATTTGAGCTTCGCAAGAGTGGATGTGAGCGACGCCAGCGGCGCGGTGCGCTTTGACGACGGCGTGCGCGAAGGCGACACCATCAGCCCCTTCTACGATTCAATGGTCGCCAAGCTGATCGTGCACGGCGACACGCGCGAGCAGGCGCTGGCCCGCCTCGACACCGCGCTGGCTCAGACGCACATCGTGGGCCTGAACACCAATGCGCAGTTCCTGCGCCATGTGGTGCGCAGCGATGCGTTTGCGACCGCCAAGCTCGACACCGCGCTGATCCAGCGCGAGAGCGATGTCCTGTTCAAACAAGACCCGGTGGGCGTGCAGGCCGCTGTGGCCGCCGTGGTGGCGCACACGCTTGCAGCCGAACAATCGCTGGCGGGCACTGACCCTTTCAGCCGCCGCGACGGCTTCCAGTCCCACGGCACCACGCGTCGCCGCTTTGAGCTGGACGACGCAGGCCAGACGCTGCAGGCGGTGCTCAGTTACGGCCGCGACGGCTTGAACCTGCAGGTGGGCGAGGGCGCCGCCGCGCCCTTGACCTTCACTGCCCAGGGCGATGGCCTGTGGGTGCAGCACACCGAGCGCCTGCACAGCACGGTGCATTGGCAAGGCGAGGTGGCGCACATTTTCACGCCGCGTGGCGCCACGCGCATCGGCCTGCTTGATCCGCTGGCCCATGCGGGCGAGGCGGCGGCCGAAGGCGGCCGCCTCACGGCCCCCATGCCGGGCAAGGTGGTGTCCTTTGCGGTCAAGGCCGGTGACACGGTCAAGGTCGGTCAGCCGTTGGCCGTGATGGAGGCCATGAAGATGGAGCACACGATCAGCGCCCCTCAGGACGGTACGGTGGCCGAGCTGCTCTATGCCCCGGGCGATCAGGTCACCGAAGGTGCAGAATTGCTCAAACTCACCTGCTGAAAACTGCCATGAATTTACCCTCCCAAGTGCGTTTGATTGACGTTGGCCCGCGAGATGGTTTGCAAAATGAAAAGCAGCCAGTGCCTGCGGCCATCAAAATCGAGCTGGTTCACCGCCTGCAAGCGGCGGGTTTGAAGGAAATTGAGGTCACAAGTTACGTCAGCCCCAAGTGGGTGCCGCAGATGGCCGATAACCACGAGGTCATGGCTGGCCTGCGCAGGGATAAAGCCGTGAAGTACTCGGTGCTGACGCCCAACCTCCAGGGCTACGAAGCAGCGCTGCAGGATCAGCCCGATGAAATCGTCGTGTTTGGAGCGGCCAGTGAGGCCTTCAGCCAGAAAAACATCAACTGCTCCATTGCTCAAAGCATTGAGCGTTTTGCGCCAGTCGTCAACGCAGCGCTGGCAGCTGGCATCGCCGTGCGTGGTGCGATGAGTTGCACGGTGGGCTGCCCTTACGAAGGCGAGATTGCGCCTGAGCGCGTGGCCTATCTGGCGGGGTTGATGAAGGGCATTGGCGTGCAGCGCGTGGATGTGGCCGACACCATTGGTGTGGGCACACCGCTCAAGGTGCAAAAAGCCATTGAAGCCGCTTTGCAGCATTACGACATTCACCACATCAGCGGCCATTTTCATGACACCTATGGTCAGGCCTTGTCCAATACGCTGGCGGCCTTGCAGATGGGGGTGTGGAATTTTCAGTCTTCCGTAGCGGGTTTGGGAGGTTGCCCGTATGCCAAAGGTGCCACCGGCAATGTGGCGACGGAAGATGTGGTGTTTTTGTTGCAAGGCATGGGCATTGACACGGGGGTTGATCTGGACGCCCTGGTCGATGCCGGGGCCTTCATCAGTGCCTATCTGGGGCGCGCGCCGCAGTCGCGTGTGGCCACCGCCCTTCTCAATAAGCGTAAGGGCTAAATTGCATGTGTGGCTCCGAACTTCAGGCATGGCCCGAGGGCGTGCAACGCGTCGCCAAAGCCTTGCTGGAGGCTTCGCACTCGACCATGCCGCGCATGCTCGATACCGCTGCGCGCACAGCGCAAGAGGCTGCAGATGGCCTCGGTGTTCAATTGGGTCAGATCGCCAAGAGCGTGATTTTCAAGCGCAAAGAAGACGGGGTGGCGGTGCTGGTGGTGACTTCAGGCGACCGGCGTGTGGACGAGAAAAAAGTGTCTGCCTTGGTTGGCAAGGTCGGGCGTGCGGATGCTGACTTCGTCAAGGTACGTACGGGTTTCACGATTGGGGGCGTCTCACCTGTTGCGCATTTGAGCCCGCCCGTGACTTTGCTCGATCAGGAGCTTTGGCGCTTTGATGTCGTCTGGGCTGCTGCGGGCCACCCGCATGCTGTTTTTTGTCTGGCACCCGAGGATCTGAAGCTCCTGACCGGTGCGCCTGTGGCTGATGTGGTGGAATGGCCATGACTCCTTTGCCGAAAAAATTGACCTTTTACCTGGACTTCATTTCGCCCTATGCCTGGCTGGCGTTTGCGGCCTTGCCGCAGGCCCTGGATGGACTGGATGTGCAGGTGGACTACAAACCGGTTTTGTTTGCAGCCTTGCTCAAGCACCACGGGCAGTTGGGGCCCGCCGAAATCCCCGGCAAACGTGACTGGACGTATCGCCAGGTGCAGTGGCTGGCGCGGCAACAGGGGCTTGAGCTTCAGTTGCCTGCGAGCCATCCTTTCAACCCTTTGTCCTTGTTGCGTCTGGCGCTGGCTTGCGACACATCGAGTACACCAGCGCGTTCAGTGTGTGAGCGGGTGTTTCGTCATGTCTGGTGCAGTGGACAGGAAGCATCGGACCCTGATCGTTTCACGCAACTCGCACAAGCATTGCAACCGCAGCGAGATCCATCCGGGGCTGAAGTCAAACAGGCTTTGCAGGCCAATACGGATGAAGCGATTGCTGTGGGCTTGTTCGGGGTGCCGAGCATGCGGGTAGACGACAAGGTTTTTTGGGGGCAGGATGCCTTGCCCATGTTGCGTGCCTGCCTGCTGGGCGATACGTGGTTTCAGGAAGGCCCCTGGCAGGCCGCATCCGCATTGCCTGCAGGCGTCCAGCGCAGGCCCTGACCTTCAAGCGTTACAGCATGGCCAGCGGCGTTTGCGCGGCGTTTTCGTCGATGTCGATGCGCTCGATCAGCTGCTGTAAATCCTTGTGCAGGCGCTCGAGCGTTGCTTGGTCAATTTCACTGAGCGCGCGCGGCAGGACGCCTTCATAGGGCACGGAAATCCGCTTGAGGATTTTCAGCCCTTCGGGCAGCGCATAAATCTCTACTGCTCGACGGTCCTTGATGGACTTTTCAGTGTGTATCAGGCCGGACTTGATCATCGAACGCAGCAAATTGCTCACGGTGGATTGATGGATGTCCATGATCTCGGCCAGGCGGGACACGCCAATGCCCGGGTTTTGCTCGATCAGGCTCAAGGCCCAGACGTTGGCGCCACCGATGCCGGCTTGCTTTTCCAGACGGTGAAAGTGCCGTCGAACGGCATTGAACAACATGCGAAACTGTCGCAAAACCTGACCGTGGTGCAGAGGTTCGGTTGCAGAAGGTGGGTGGGCAGAGGCGGGGCTCTTGCGCGGTGTCCTGCGGGGCGTGGTCACGATGGTTGCGTCGTTGTATTTGAATGCGCGTAGCATACGCCATCGCCTGCGTGCAGACAAAAAAAAGGAAGGCGCAAACCTTCCTGAAAGCCTCATTCTGGCATTGAAATAGGCGAACCTAATTGTATTTGAGGAAATGCACATCGGGATTGGTGGTAATCCCTAATGTCGGAGAATTCGTTGAAAACGCCACAAAATCTCGATTTGTGTCAAAAATTCAAAATCGTTGGTAATGAGTGTGTACAAAAAGAAGAAGCCTATGGCGGTGAATATGGTTGTCGTTTGTGGGCCACAGACAAAGAAAGGTCAGGGCAACTGAAATGGGCGTGATCCAGCGTTTGAGGGGGCGTGCGCAGCAAGTGCTAGGGGCGCACGAGTGGGAGGTGGTGCCCTCGCCGTGTCAGTCCATATGCAGCATGGATGCTCGAACCGGCTTGTGTCAGGGGTGCTTGCGTACGCTGTCCGAAATTGGGCAGTGGAGCCAGGCCAGCCCGCAGGCCAAACGACAGATCTGGCTGAACATTCAGTCCAGGCTGGAAGCCTGAGCTTGCGCATGAGGCTGGGCGCAAGCTTCCCAGCGATTGACCAGGAAGGCATAGATCGCCACCAGGGCCAGGAACACCAGCAAAGCGCCTTGTGCCGAAATCCAGTAATGCAGGGGCCAGCCGGGCAAACGCTGGCTCAACTCACGAGCATAAAAGGTTGGCAAGGCGATGGTCAGCAGCCAAATGCACAGCAAAAACGTCGTCAGGCGGCGTACGCGGGTCTTGAATTGAGCGGGAGAGAGATGCGTGTTCATGGTGTTTCCCCCTGAGCGTATGGACCCTGGGGGGTGATTGGCCTAAGTGTTTTCCCTTGAAACTCACGGAAATTCGCTACAGAGGCCGAACAGTTAAGAAATCAGTAAGCTCACTTGAACACAGTCCGCCTACCGATACGGAAGATTCCGTAGCGTGTGTCGACCCAACAGCTGTTTTGTTGGGTGTCATAACGTTTTGAGAGGTATTCAAATGGAAGACAAAAGTCATGCCTATTGGAGCGCCACCATCAAGCTGTTGAGGAACATCCTCATCGTTTGGTTCCTGGTCTCCTTCGGCGCCGGCATCCTGTTCGCCCCGATGCTCAACAGCATCAGCCTGGGCGGTTATCCCCTGGGCTTCTGGTTCGCCCAACAGGGTTCAATCTACATCTTCATCATCCAGATCTTCTACTACGCCAAGCGTATGGGCGAGATCGATCGTGAATTTGATGTTCACGAAGACTGAGGAGACGATACATGGATCTGCAAACCACAATTTATCTGGTCGTTGGTCTGAGCTTTGCGCTCTACATCGGCATCGCGATCTGGGCCCGTGCTGGCTCCACGAGCGAGTTTTACGCGGCTGGCGGTAACGTTGGCCCGCGTCTGAACGGCATGGCAACAGCTGCTGACTGGATGTCGGCCGCTTCCTTCATCTCCATGGCCGGTCTGATCGCCAACATGGGCTACGGCGGCGCGCTGTTCCTCATGGGCTGGACGGGCGGCTACGTGCTGCTGGCCATGCTGCTGGCTCCGTACCTGCGCAAGTTCGGCAAGTTCACAGTGCCTCAGTTCATCGGTGACCGCTTCTACTCGAAGTCGGCTTCCACCGTGGCTGTGATCTGTCTGCTGACCGCCTCCCTGACCTACATCATTGGTCAGATGACGGGTGTGGGTGTGGCCTTCTCACGCTTCCTGGGTGTTTCCAGCGAGATGGGCATCTACATCGGTATGGCCATCGTGTTCGCCTACGCCGTGTTCGGTGGCATGAAGGGCATCACCTACACGCAGGTCGCTCAGTACATCGTGCTGATCCTGGCCTACACCGTGCCTGCGATCTTCATCTCCCTGCAGCTGACCGGCAACTTCCTGCCTCAGCTGGGTCTGGGTGGCCACTTCCAGGGCACCGACATGACCATGCTGGCCAAGCTCGACCAAGTCGTGACCGACCTGGGCTTTGGCAAGTACACGACCCAGATGCCAGGCAGCATGCTCAACATGTTCATGTACACCCTGTCGCTGATGATCGGTACCGCGGGTCTGCCCCACGTGATCATGCGCTTCTTCACCGTGCCTTCGGTGAAAGACGCACGTTCGTCTGCCGGTTGGGCGCTGATCTTCATCGCCATCCTGTACACCACGGCGCCTGCTGTGGCTGCCATGGCCAAGCTGAACCTGCACGCTACAGTCAACACGGCTGTCAAGGCGGGTGGTGATCTGTTCGCGCCTGAGTCCAGCATCACCTACGAATCTCGTCCTGACTGGATGAAGCGTTGGGAAAAGACCGGTCTGCTGAAGTTTGAAGACAAGAACGGCGACGGCCGTATCCAGTACTACAACGACAAGACCAAGAACGATGCTGTCAAGGCCAAGGCTGATGCCGCTGGCTGGAAAGGCAGCGAGCTGACCGTCAACGCCGACATCATGGTGATGGCCAACCCCGAAATCGCCTTGCTGCCCAACTGGGTGATCGCACTGGTGGCTGCCGGTGGTCTGGCTGCTGCGCTGTCGACAGCTGCAGGTCTGCTGATGGCCATTTCTGCTGCCGTGTCTCACGACCTGGTCAAGAACGTGTTCAACCCCGACATCTCCGAGAAGGGTGAACTCATGGCTGGCAAGATCGCCATGGCCGTGGCCATTGTGGTCGCTGGCTATCTGGGTCTGAACCCACCTGGCTTCGCCGCCGGTACCGTGGCCCTGGCCTTCGGTATTGCTGCTTCCTCCCTGTTCCCCGCCATCATGATGGGTATCTTCTCCAAGAAGATGAACAAGGAAGGCGCCATGGCCGGTATGCTGGCAGGTCTGTTCGTGACCCTGTTCTACGTGTTCGCCCACAAAGGTCTGTTCTTCATCAAGGGTACAGACTATCTCGACCTGATCGGTGGCCCCAACAGCTTCCTGGGCATCACGCCTGAAGCCTTCGGTGCTGTCGGCGCGATCGTGAACTTCATCGTGGCCTTCGTGGTTGACAAAGTCACCGCCGAGCCGCCAGCTCACATCCAGCAGATGGTGGAGAACGTGCGTATTCCGCGCGGCTCCAAGATGGTGGACGGCGCTCACTAAGTTGTCTTGTCACTCTGGCGGCTTGCCGCCAGAGCAATGCGACAATGCAAAGCCCTGCCGATGCGAGTCGGCGGGGCTTTTTCATGAGCTGTCCACCTGGACAGTCAACGGAGTCTGGAATGGTTTTTGATGTCAGCGTCGCGCTTACGTGGATTTTATTTTTGGCCCTTTTCCCAATGGCGTTCTTTTGGTGGCGCAGGGTCTATCGCATTGTGATCAAGCGCGATTTCTCTGAGGTGGCACTCAAGCGTGGTGTCTCCCCGCCGAATCCTGAAAAATTCGCTCCCTACGAGGTGGCCATCAACATGATCGCCGGGGCCATTGCTGTGGTGGTGATTGTTTTCGTGCTGCTGGGTCGGCTGAATTACGACGCTTGGACAGCCATTGCAGGCAGCACCATCTGGTGCAAGTTTTTTGCCAATTTTGTCTTGGGTCGGCATGCCCATCCTCCCCAGCCGAAGAAATAAGCCCCTTTTGTTGATGTGACGCAAGCTTGCGTGTAGCTGCTTGGCCAAGCGTCAGTGCTTGGTCAGCGCGGGCAGCACAATGTGGCGTTGGCATGCCTTTGTGCGCAGACGGTACGCCATTGATGTCACAAAGCGTGAAGGAGACAAGCGGTGGACGGGCAAAGTGCTTTTGTGCTGGGCACCTCGGTGCTTGCTTTGATGCTGCTGATCGCAGGCAGGGCATGGCGCCGACGGGACAAGCGTTATCAACGTGGTATCGACCGCTTGCGCGAGCAGGTACGCATGTTGGCCGCCAGTGAGCAGCCGCTGGAAATAGACGTGCAGGCGCAAGCTCAGGATGGGCTCAAGGATCTGGCCGATGCCATCAATGAATTGGCCCGCTCGCGTGATGCGGCGCGCAGCGATGTTCAGCACCAGGTGCAGGAAATCAGCGCAGATGTACGCAAGGAAAGAAACCGTCTTGCCGCCCTCATGGCCGAGTTGGCTCAAAGCGTGGTGGTCTGCAATCTGGATGGACGCATCCTGCTCTACAACAACCGGGCGCGGATGCAATTCAAGCTGCTTTCGCGTGGCAAGACGGCCAACGGGAATATGCCCATTTTGGGCATTGGCCGCTCCATTTATGCACTCCTGGACCAGTCCTTGCTGGACCATGCGCTGGAGAACATACGTCTGCGCATGGATCGTGGTGCCGCACAGCCTGCCACCCAGTTTCTGACCACGACACCCTCGGGACAGTTTTTACGGGTGCACATGGCCCCCGTTCGCGAAACGGAGGGTGAGCCAGCCGAAACAGACCTGCAGGGTTTTGTCTTGATGCTGGAGAATGTGACCAGCAGCTTCACGGAAGAAGACGCACGCGATGAGGCCTTGGTCAACCTGACGGAGAGCGCTCGAACCCATTTGGCTTCCATGCGCGTCATATTGAACAGTCTGGAGCAGTCGACTGACCCATCGGGTGCGCAGCTTGCGTTCTTGCGTGAGCAGCTGGACAAGGCCCAGGCGCGTATTCAGGATGTCAGTGCATCGACGGTGCAAACGCTCAAGACGCGTTGGCCCCTGGAGGAAATGCAGGTTGCAGACCTGTTGTCGGTCGCGCAAAGGCGCATTGCTAAACACACAGGCAAAGAGGTCAGTGCTGATGTGGCAGAGCCTGATTTGTGGGTCAAGGTCGACAGTTTCAGTGTGCTGCAGTCGCTGGTGTATCTGGCCAGTCGCCTGGTCGATGAGTTTGATATGCGCTATTTGCAGTTGCGTGCGCAGGGGCAGGGCGACAAGGTCTTGCTGGACCTGATCTGGACCGGTCACAACATGAGCACCGAAACCGTGATGAGCTGGGAGCTCGATTCGATGACCGTGGGTCAGAGCCAAACTCCGCTGAGTGTCCGCGATGTGATGAACCGGCATTCGGGCATGCTGTCGTTCGAGCGCGAGCGTGTTCGTCATCAGGCCATGTTCAGATTGACGTTGCCGGCAGCCGGAGCCCAGGAGCAACGGGAGCTGGATGCTTTGTTGCCCACGGACAGCCGCCCCGAGTTTTTTGATTTTGACCTGTTCAAGTCCACGCCTGTGCACAGCGTGCTCGATGATGTGCTTCTGAGCGAGCTCAGCTACACCGTGTTCGACACCGAAACGACAGGGTTGAACCCATCGCAGGGGGATGAAATCATCCAGATCGGGGCGACACGCATTGTCAACGGCAAGCTCTTGCGCCACGAAGCCTATGAGCAGCTCGTTAATCCACAACGCAACATTCCGGCGGCTTCGATTCCGATCCATGGCATCACGCAAGACATGGTACGGGGGCGGCCCACCATTGGTGAAGTGTTGCCTGTGTTTCACGCCTATGCCAAAGACACGGTGCTGGTGGCGCATAACGCTGCGTTTGACATGAAATTCCTGCAGCTCAAGGAGCGCAGCACGGGGCTGCGCTTTGATCAACCGGTGCTGGATACCTTGCTGTTGTCTGCGGTGCTTCACCCCAACCAGGAGTCTCATCGTCTGGATGCCATTGCACAGCGCATGAGCATCACTGTGACGGGCAGGCATAACGCCTTGGGCGATGCCATGGCCACGGCCGAGGTGTTCTTGCGCATGATCCCCCTCTTGGCGGACATGGGCATTCACACCTTGGGGCAGGCGAGGCAGGCCGCGCAAAAAACGTTCTATGCGCGCCTGAAGTACTGAGATGCAGTTTTAGAAGTGATAGCGACTGCCGAGTACGCTTTGCAGTGACTGAATGATGGAAAAAGCGTCCCTCAGGTGCCCACGCTCGAAGTTGGACAGCTCGTCCAGAGACAGGTAGTTGTCCGGTGCCTGACCCTCGTTCATGCGCTGTGTTTGGTGCGCAATACGCAAACTGGCGATGAATTCAAGTGCGTCACGCAGGTCACGCGCACTTTGCGCGCTGACTTCACCCTTGTTTGAAGCGCTGGCGATGCGGTCATGGGTGTTGACTTCGTGCAGACCACTGGCCAGGGCGTAAATGCGGCCCAGGTCCACGATGGGCGCCAAGGCTTGGTGCTTCAGATCCACAGTGCCCGCATGCTCACCCGAGCGAATGGTGGAAATCTGTCCGAAGAGGTTCAGTGGCGGGCGCAGCTTTTGGGCGTTGCCCACCATGTAAGCCAGAAACAGGGTGTTGCCCCGGGTGCGATCCAGCACCTCGTCGCGCAGTTGCGAAAGCAAGTCGCTCTGACCGTACACCGCACGCAGATCAAAAAACACACTGGTCAGCATCAATGCTTTGCTTTCCGGCACATTGACCCAGTGTTGGAAATATTCACGCCACTGTCGCAGAGGTTGGCGCCACTGGTCGGTCATGGCCATCATCTCGCCGGGGCAGTGAATGTAGCCGCACTCGGCCAGCCCATCGCAAACCATTTTGGAGAAGGCCTTGAAGTAAGGGCCGTGCTTGTCCTCGTCAAATGAATCGTCCAGGATCAGGCAGTTGTCCTGATCGGACTTTGCGGTTTGCTCGCTGCGGGCCTGCGAGCCGGCAGCGACCCACACGTAGGGCACAGGGGCAGGGCCCAACAAGCCCTCGGCCAGTTGAATCAGCCGCGTGGTCAGCGCATCGGTGATGGTCGTGATGATGTGACCCGTGTCGTAAGCGCTGGTGTGGGCTGTGGCCAGTTGTTGCTGGAGCGTGCGTACTTTTTGGCTGATGGATGCCAGGCCTTCAACGCTGGTCTGGTGGTAAATGTCGCTGGACAGATAAACGGCCGAGGTGCCGTGCTGGCGTGTCAGATCGGTGGCGGTGACCATGCCCACAATACGCTCGCCATCCATCACCGGAATATGGTGGATGTTGTGGCGGGCCATCATCAGCAAAGCCTCAAAAGCGGTGCTGTTGTGGTCCAGGGTTTTGGGTGCTTGTGTGGCGATGTCCAGAACGGGGCGCGCGACGTCAATGCTGGCAGCCAGGGCCCGGTTGCGCATGTCGCGGTCCGTCACCAGCCCTACCAGTTGGTTGTTCTCGGTCAGCATGATGGAGGACACGCTGCGCTCGCGCATGGCCTGCGCCACTTGCAGGATGCTCAGGCTTGGAGGCAGGGTGATGGGTTGCTGGCGCACCAGACTGTGCAGTGGGCGGCTGAGCAAACTGATCTCTTGCGAGGCGCTTTGTTGCGCGCCTGGGGATGGTTTTCCGGGAAGGACGCCTGATACGGGGACAGGGAAAAAGGGCTCCAATGCCGGATCGGTTTGAAGCAAGGTTTGCAAAACAGCGACGGGCACTTGCAGCAGGTGTGCATCCGTCCCAGCCTGGGCAGTGCATTGCTGTTGCAGTGCAATGGCTGTGGCACCCTGTCCGAAAGCCTCGCCTGCGTACATGGCATGCGTGTGCTGACGTTGTGTGTTGTTCAGGTTGACGCGCCCCTCAACAATCAGCCACAGGGCATCAGGCCATTGCCCTGCTTGCGCCAATACTTGTCCGCGTTGCAGTTCAAGCTCCTGGCTGCCCTGCATCAGGGTGCGGCGTGCGGATGCGCTCAGCAAGCCCCAAATGCGGTGGGCGCTGAGCCATTGTCCAAGGTCAAAAGTGGGCAAAGTCATGGGCGTACAAAGGGCAAACAGGCAAAAAGCCATTTTGGCAGACTGCCTGGCGGACAGGTGAAGCGAATGCGCCAGGCCTGATGCGGATCAAGTTTTTTGGGTAAATCCCTTGGCCAACGGCCATCGCAAAGGCCCTCTAGAATGTTTGGCCTCACTCCAAAAGAACCACCATGTCACAAGGTTTCATCCGCATTCGCGGCGCCCGCCAGCACAACCTCAAGAACCTCGACCTCGACATCCGCACGGGTGAACTGACGGTGGTCACGGGGCCGAGCGGTTCGGGCAAGTCGAGCTTGGTGTTCGACACCCTGTACGCCGAAGGCCAGCGCCGCTATGTGGAGACCTTCAGCGCCTATGCGCGGCAGTTTCTCGATCGCATGGACAAACCCGCGGTCGATAAGGTTGAAGGCGTGCCCCCGGCGATTGCGATCGACCAGACCAACCCGGTG
Source organism: Pseudomonadota bacterium (assembly GCA_041191485.1). GTDB lineage: Bacteria > Pseudomonadota > Gammaproteobacteria > Burkholderiales > Burkholderiaceae_C > Limnohabitans_A. The sequence continues at coordinate 557 of JBEEOS010000047.1, read as the reverse complement.
CGCAGCTCGCGCTCCACCGTGGGCACCATGACCGAGCTGAACGACCACCTCAAGTTGTTGTTCGCCCGCCTGGGGCAATTGTTTGACAAGGACACCGCGCAGCCGGTGCGCCACGACAGCCCGGAAACGATTTACGCTGAACTGCAGCGCCGCGCTGCCGAGGCGGGCGACCCGCGCCTGTACCTGACCTTCCCGGTCGAGCTGCCGTCAAATACAAGCGCCGAGCAAGTTGAGCAGTGGCTCTCGGCCAGCGGCTTCACCAAGGTGCAGGCCGAGCGCGAAGTGGCCACCCCCACCGGCCCGCGCAAGGTGCTGGACGTGGTGGCGGACCGTTTCCGCCTGTCCAACGCTGAAAAAGCCCGCGTGGTCGAAGCCATCGAGGTTGCACTCAAGCGGGGCAGTGGGCGGTTGAATGTGTATGTGGAAAGCGATGCGGGGTCTGACCTTTGGCGCTTCTCTACCGGCCTGCACTGCCCCGACAGCGACCAGCGCTACACCGACCCGATCCCGTCGATGTTCTCTTTCAACTCGGCCGTGGGGGCCTGCGAGGCCTGCCG
>JBEEOS010000046.1:0-15276 GCA_041191485.1 Pseudomonadota bacterium | reverse complement strand
TGCGTGTTCGAGGACTACAAGGGCGGCAAGTACAAGGTCATCAGCTTCAACGCCAAACGCGCGCGCGGCCTCATGGCGCGCTGGGCCATCACCCACAAAGCCAAAAAGCCCGAAGACCTGCTGGCCTTTGACAGCGAAGGCTACGCGTTTGACAGCGCCGCGTCCGAGCCAGACCGCCTGGTGTTCCGCCGCAAGGTACAGGCCTAAGAGATTGACATGAACAACACCCCCGAACAATCCCAGCTGGGCAAGGCCAGCAGCTATGTGGACCAGTACGACGCGAGCCTGCTGTTCCCGATTCCGCGCCAGCCCAAGCGCGACGAAATCGGCGTCACGGGCCGCCCCGTTTTCTTTGGCGCCGACCTCTGGACCGCGTTTGAACTGTCATGGCTCAACCTCAAGGGCAAGCCGCAGGTGGCGATTGCGCACTTCACCATCCCGGCCGAGAGCACGCACATCGTCGAGAGCAAATCCTTCAAGCTGTACTTGAACAGCTTCAACAACACCCGCTTTGAATCGCACGAGCAAGTGCGCGAGCGTTTGCGCACCGACATCAGCGCCGCCATCTGGGCGGGCGCCCCCGTGCAGTCCAGCGCCGGCGTCAAGCTCTTGATGCCCGAACAGTTTGACGCCGAGCCGGTACACGAACTCGACGGCCTGAACCTGGACCGGCTCGACATTGAATGCACCCGCTACCAGCCTGCGCCAGAGCTTTTGACGGTCAACACCGAAGAAGCGCCGGTGACCGAAACCCTGGTCAGCCACCTGCTCAAAAGCAACTGCCTGGTCACCGGCCAGCCCGACTGGGGCAGCGTGCAAATCAGCTACAGCGGCCACCAGATCGACCAGGCGGGGTTGCTGCAATACATCGTGAGCTTTCGTAACCACAACGAGTTTCACGAGCAATGCGTCGAACGCATCTTCATGGACGTGTGGACCCGCTGCAAACCCACGCAGCTCACGGTGTACGCGCGCTACACCCGACGCGGCGGCCTGGACATCAACCCTTGGCGCACCAGCGCACCAGGGGCGCTACCGCCCAATGTGCGCACGGCGCGGCAGTAAATCACGCCAGCGAACCTGCATGATGCGATTGCCTTGTTAATCGCATCATATTTTGATACGATTAAGCCATGAAATCATATCAACGCTGGATTTGGCAGCTGCCCGAGTGGCCAGCGCTGACCTTTGACGCGCAGCAAATCCAGCCACTCCTGGCTGCGGCCAGGCAGTCCCAAGGGGTGCTGCTGGGCAAAGCCCAGGCGATTGGCCTGGAAGGGCTGCAGCTGCACATCCACGACTCGCTCACGCAAGAGGCCCTCACCACCTCGGCGATTGAGGGCGAAAAGCTGGACCCGGAAAGCGTGCGCTCGTCCGTAGCCCGGCGCTTGGGGCTGGACACCTCAGGAGCCCCCTTGCGGGAGGGCAGGCGTCACATTGAAGGATTGATCGATGTCCTGCAGGACGCCACCCTCAATACCGAAACCCCATTGACGCTGGAGCGGCTGTGCCAATGGCATGGGGCACTCTTTCCAACGGGTTTTTCGGGCATGCAGCGCATCGATGTGGGCGCATTGCGTTCTGTCCCCATGGAGATCGTCAGTGGCGCGATTGGGCACAGCAAGGTGCATTACGCTGCGCCACCCGTCGAGGGGTTGGCCAGTCAAGTGGACGCATTTTTGGCCTGGTTCAACCAAACCCAGCCCAAAGCGGGGTTGCAAGCCATGGACGGCCTGGTGCGTGCCGCTTTAGCGCACCTGTGGTTTGAGACGCTGCACCCGTTTGACGATGGCAACGGGCGCATTGGCCGGGCCATCTTGCAACTGGCGCTGGGCCAGGACATGGGGCAGCCCGGGCGCATCGTGACGCTGTCGCGGCAAATCGAGTCGTGCAAAAACCAGTATTACAGCGAGCTGGAGCGGGCACAGCGGTCCAAAAGCATGAACGTGACCGCATGGGTCGAATGGATGCTGGGGCAAATGGCACAGGCCAACGAATTTGCCAACCGCACCATCGACTCGGCTATGGAGCGCATACGGTTTCAAGCCCGCATGGCCGCATTCACCCTGAATGAGCGCCAGCAAAAAACCATGAAGAAGCTGCTCGACGCTGGCCCCAAAGGTTTTGAGGGCGGCATGACCACGCGCAAGCACGAGCGCATTGCACAAACCTCCACCCCCACCGCAGCCCGAGACCTGATTGAGCTGGAACGGCGAGGACTGCTCACCCGAGTTGGGGGCGGACGCTCGACACGGTATTACCCAGCGATAGAAGGCTGGGCCGAGGACGACGCTAAGTAGGCACTAACAAGCGGGCCACAACACCGCCTTTTGTCAGTCGAATTTGGCCATCGAGCGCGCCAGCAAATAACGGCGCATGGCCACAGACGGTCCGTCGGCACCCACCGAGAACTCATACAAATCGCTGGCAGGCGTGCGGGCCAGCACTTCTTCCTGCAAGGCCAGACCTGTTACGTCCTCGTGGAAAGCGACAAAGAGCTGCTCGTGCATGAACTTTGTCATCGCTTTGTCGTGCTGCGCGAAATCACGGCCGTGCACGACGAAGTAATGCGTGGTGGTGGCGGTTTCGGGCGTGGGCAAATGGGCAGTGCGGATGCGAAAGGTGTCACGGGCATCCTCGGGCAAGGTGCAGTCATGAAACGACACCGATACCTCGTGCATTGCAGGGCTGCGAAACTCTGAACGCACAATCCGCGCCGCCTGCCCCTGGCCTTTGATGCCGGTCGGCTCTGCCCACACCGGCGGCAAGGTGGTTGGCACCACATTGCGTTTCACAACGAAATGACCATCGCCAATTTCGGTTTCGTAGGCAGCGCTGGCGTAATCAGGTGTGCCAAAACTCTTGGCATGCAAAAAACTCAGGTGGGTCAAGTCCAGCAGGTTTTCATGCAGGCGCACATAACTCGCCTTGAGGTACATGTAGCCTTTGGACGTCTCCCAATCGCCAGTGGTCAACCAGGGCTGATCCGGCAAACGGGCCGGGTCGGCATTTGCGCTATCGCCCATCCAGATCCAGACCAGCGGACCACGCTCTAGCGTGACATAGGTGCGCACCCCCATTGAGCGCGGACAGGTGGCCTGGGAAGGCACGTGAACGCAGTCGCCCTCTGAGTTGAACCGCATGCCGTGGTAGGCGCAGATGATGTGATCGTCCTTGAGCTCACCGGCTGACAGCGGCATGGAGCGGTGCGGGCAACGGTCCTCCATGGCCACCACCTGGCCCTCGGCATTTCTGTACATCACGATGCCGCGTCCCAAGAGCGTCCGTGCTAGCAGAGTTTGACCCACTTTGTCTGCAAAAGCAGCGACATACCAATCGTCAAAAATGAACGGCGTGCCGCGGTCGGCCATTCGGGCCGAAGCGGCTTGCGCGGCGCTGATTACGGATGCGGCTGGAAGCGTCATTGCCCAAATTCCTCAAGATGAATGCACAAGGTACAGGCGGTCACGATGGCTCAAGGCTTGAGGGATGATAAATCCATTCATCAAAGCCTTGAGTCACGCTGACCCGCAATGCCAGCCGCGCCCGCACGGCAGTTGAGATGCTCAAACAGATCTGAAGGAAGCTAGACATACTGGCCTGGTTGAAGGCAGACTCGACATCAAATGTTTGAAATACTTGAAGAAATTCACTTTTAATGCTGTTTTCTATAATATTTCAAACAAATTTCCTGAAAACCTCTTGTCGCTGTTTGAAATATTTGAGATAGTTCACTTTAAATGAGAGTTTCTAAAAATATTTCAATCAAAGAGCTTCTGAGCCAACTCGAATGGGACGCGCCATACAGTTCCCGCGAGCTGCAGGCGCTGGGCTTGGCTTCGACGGCTGCGGCCCGTTTGGCCCAGGCAGGCTGGCTCAAAAGATTGGGACGCGGCGTGTACCAAGTGCCCAACGCCAAATTGGACATAAACAAGGCACTGGCACACCTGTCGCTTGAAGTTCCGCAATTGCATGTTGGCGGGAAAACCGCTTTGGCATGGCGCGGAACACGCCACAACCTTGCACATCAGGAGCGCTTGAACTTATGGGGCCACAAAGCTGCACGGCTACCCGCATGGTTCACAGAACTGTTCAACGCCAACTACCAGTCAACCCGGATTTTTGACGACGCACTGCCCAAAGAGTTTGGTCTGGCGCCCCTTCCCGCAGGACACCCCAAGGTGATGGTTTCTGTTCCGGAGAGAGCGTTGCTGGAACTCTTCAGTGACACGGGCAAGCTCCAGTCTCTGGAAGAAACCTTGAACGTCGCTGAAAGCGCTCGGCACCTGCGCCCGGAAGTTCTGGACACATTGCTGAGCCACACCACACGTGTCAAAGTGGTGCGACTGGCCAAAGCCCTGGCCGAAAGCCTTGATTTACCTTGGCTTGAGATGGCCAAGAAACACAACGAACGGCTCGGCAGTGCAAGCCGCTGGGTTGCTGTGACCAGGGACAAGAAAATTCTTCACCTTAAAAAATGAACCCCGCCTACGTACAAACGGTCAACCTGCTGCTGGACATCGCACCCGCTGTGTTTCAAACCCCGCGATTTGCGATGAAGGGGGGAACGGCACTGAACTTGTTTGTTCAGGACTTGCCGCGACTGTCAGTAGATATCGACGTCGTCTTCATCAACCACCAAGCCGACAGAGACAACGCACTGAAAGAAATCGCCCAAGAGCTGCAGCGCATTGAGGCGGCGATTGCTGCAATGGGTTATGAAACCCGAACCAGGAAAGTACATGGGGGTGACGAAGTGAAGCTTGACATCTTCAGTGCAGAAGCTGCAGTCAAGGTGGAAGTGAACTTCGTTTTTCGGGGAACCGTGCTACCGATACAGACGCGTTCACTGTCAGAAAAAACACAGGCCCTGTTCTCCAAAAACATTCAGATCCCCGTGCTCGCCCCCTCAGAGCTCTATGGCAGCAAACTGGTCGCAGCGATGGACAGACAGCATCCGCGTGACTTTTTCGACGTTCTCAAGATGTACGAAAACCACGGTTTAACGCAAGAAATTTTGGACTGCTTTGTGGCCTATCTGGCTGGGCACAACAGACCCGTGCACGAGGTCTTGTTTTCCAATGCTCAACCGATGGAAGCGACTTTCAAGAACGAGTTTGTGGGAATGACTTCAGACCCCATCCACTTGGATGATTTGCTCCAAACCCAAAAACGATTGATGGCCGAACTTCCGCAGGCGCTCACGCCAAACCACAAAAATTTCCTTCTATCACTGCTGGAAACCAAACCGGACTGGTCACTCCTGCCGTTCAAGCATTTGCAAGAATTGCCTGCCATCCAATGGAAACTGCAGAACTTGAGCCATCTGAAGTCAAAAAATCCTGCGAAATTCCGGCTTCAACGCGAAGCGCTTGATGAGCGATTCAAAAGGCAATAGACGGTTTTTCAGTACGTGCCATTTAGGCTGCCGTTTGCCAGGTCTATGACGCACAAGCGCCTGAGGGACAATCCAGGCATGAACGACACGACTGCCCGCACCGAACAACCTCGTAACCCCCTGCATGGCGTGACGCTTGAGGCGATCGTGCGCGCCCTCGAAGCGCACTACGGTTGGGAAGAGTTGGCCCGCCAGATTCCTATCCGCTGCTTTTCGCACGACCCGAGCGTCAATTCGAGCTTGAAGTTCCTGCGCAAAACGCCTTGGGCGCGTGAAAAGGTGGAGGGGCTGTACTTGTTCGTGCTGAGGGAGCAAGCGCGCAGGGGGCGCGCTTCTGGCCGTGTGTAACTGTGTTTTCAAGCCATGAAAAGCCTTAAAAACCTGAAAGCCGAACTGCTGGCCAACCCAGCCGTTCGCCAAGCCTATGACGCACAAGCGCCCGAATTTGAGCTGGCTCGTGAACTGATTGCAGCACGCACGCAAGCGGGCCTAACCCAAGGCGAAGTGGCCGCACGCATGGGCACGACCCAAAGCGTAGTGGCACGTATCGAAAGCGGCAGGGGCACGCCATCCATGCGAACAGTCCAGCGCTTTGCCAATGCCGTGGGAGCGCGTGCCGTGGTGCGCATGGAGCCTTTGACGGCTGCATTAGCTGAACAAGATCAGGTTCAGCTAGGGCGGCCCCTCCCGCTGCGCATGATCTGAAACTTGAACAAAGGTTTTGGCATCTCCGCCTAAGTGCTCATTACAGACAACGCCACTAAGTCCCAATAAATGTTAGCTTTAGCAACGCAGGTTAAGCGTGGGCATAGGCGATTCGTCCACGCTTCGCAGAGCCATTCATAACAAGCAAGTAAAGGCTTCAAATCGATTTGAAATTGAAACTCAGGTTGGTCAGAATTTGATCAATTTTGATTTCACTCCTCTGGGTCGAAAGTGTGTTCGTCGTAGTAATTAATTACGGTATAGACCTTTGGAACACCTTGCACGGTTTGGACTGTCACATCAACGATATAGGCGAGTTCATTCCATGGTTTGTTAAAGCGAGGATCACCAGCCATTAGTGCCTTTTTGACAGCGTTGTTTTCAAAGATCACCTTGACGGGTGACTTTGAAATGCATTCAATTACTGCTTTGTTGCCGGTTTGCGATGTGTCATCAAACTTAGTCTGATACCATGTCATTACTTTTTTGCGTTGCGTATGATCACTTGGCTCATTAAGGAGCCCAATCTCACGCCGAATCGCATTTTGTACGGAATTCGCTTGCTCCGAGGTAATAAAAAACTGGTTTATGACTTGCCCGCCGCTAGAAACGTTGATGTTCATCTGGGAACCATGATCTTTGGCGACTGGCTCAAGAATGTTGTTCCATTGCTTTAGATCTTGTTTTGTGACTTCTTTCGGCGGCTTGTCCAGCTTACCGTTTAGCCATTCAATCACTGATTTTGCATACCCAAACCATTCAACTACAGAACCGCCTTGCCAGAGTAGAGGAATAACTGGAATAGCTTGAGCAACCAATTCAACAATGATTGATCCAGACCTCACTTCTTTAATGAAAAGTTCGCTGCCAGTCTGATGTTGCTCTGTCGTTTCATTCTCGATAAAGCGCTCAAACTGCTGACCCACACCCAATAAGGCCATGGTCAGGTCAGTTAAGACCACAGGCTTTGTGTTGTTGATCGTAATTTGCAATTTGTCGTTGAAATTAAGCTCAAGGATATTGTTTGTTTTCATGGTTTGCCTGCTACTGTGCTTGTTGTTGATGAGGCCAGCTTGATCTTGCCGCCAGGGTTGGGACAGCATGAACAAGTGTTCATAAGTGTTCTATCTATGCTGCAAATCTGATGATTTGGATTTGCGAGTTTTCTTACCGACTGTCACTGGCAGCAAGCTGGTGATGCGCTGGTACAGCTCGAACAGAAAGGCCACGCGTTCGGCGTCGGAGGCGTAGGACTTTTTGCCGCCGCTGGTTTGGTAGGCGGCATCAACGGCGGCGTCTAGTTTTTGGTGGGCCTTGAGCAGGGCCGGGGGAATGGTTAGTGGGTCGTACAGGTCGGCCAGTGACGAATCTGCGAATTGGGCGCGGGCGTCGAGCACAGCTTGCGCGGCTTGTTCGATGGCGTTGCGGTGTTTGTCGCTGAGTGTCGCACCTGCGAAGCCGGGCCAAGGGAAGTTGTTGTAGACGATGTCTTTGGAGTAGCGATATCTGCTCTCCAAGCGGCCACAAGTTGCACGAACCCAAGCGTTGTGCATCGTGCTGGACATTACGCCAAAGTGCAACCTGGATGTACCAGTGACGATGTGTGCAGAGTCGCTCGTCAATGTTTCTTTTTCTATGTACCCCATAGGGACAAACATCCTCTTCTCTGAAGACACACGCGGTATGAGCATGTAATCAGTAGCAGGCATGTTCTCAACATGGAATCGCGTCGGTGTGTCAGCAAGTTTTCGTGTCGGCGCACTCTTGCTGGCAAGGCGGGCGTTTTTAACCGCTTGCACACGTTTCATGGCTTCAGGCATGGCCCTTAGCTCAGATGGTGAGCAGTCGCCCAGCCAAAGGCACCAGCGTTCATAGCCGTTCAAAAATTCATCGGCACCCAACCAGCGGCGAAACCATTTTTGACTTTGCGGCTCAAGCGCAATGAATGCGTCACGTTCTTCTCTGCTGAAAAGGTAGTTGCCATCGTCGATGGGTTTGTTGCCGATGCCAATTTCTGGCACATCGCAAATAGGCTTTTTGCGGCGTGGCAAGACGACATCAGGCGCGTCCACCAAGTAGGGATTGATGTTCTTTGCAGGCACGGCCAAAGGCGTGCCCTTGATGTCTTCGTATTCGTAGATTGTTTTGTTGCCGAGGTCTTGCAGCCCAAAACCAATGATCACGCAATGCACAGCCGCTTTGCCTTTGGCCTCATTGCTCCAGTTGAACGTGCGGTGCGCAAATTGAATGCGAATGCCTTGGCCGAGCATCCAGCCCCACAGCACGCCCACTTGCTCGCCTTGGGTGATGCTGTTGGTCGATACAAATGCGCAGCGGCAATTCGTTTCTGTCTTCACATAGCGAGCGGCCTTCACGTACCACGCGGCCACAAAGTCCAGTAGCCCTGCGTTGTCGATGCCTTCAAAAACGAGGCGTGCGTCCTCGCGTTGGGCATCGTTCATGAATTTCGCGCCCACAAACGGTGGGTTGCCCACCATGTAGCTGCATTGTTCGGGCGGCAGCACCTCGTTCCAGTCCAGCCGCAGCGCGTTGCCATGCACGATGTGCGGGCTGCTCACCAGCGGAATGCGCGCAAAGCTTTGCCCAAACTCCACGCTCACGCGCAGGTTCATTTGGTGGTCCACCAGCCACAGCGCCACTTGCGCAATTTGGGCGGGAAATTCTTCAATCTCGATGCCGTGGCACTGGTTCACGTTCACGCGGATGAGTGTGCTCACGTCCAGCGTGCGTTGGCCTTTGTGCGCGCTCAGCTCGTGGCGGGCGCGCAGCACTTGCAGCTCCAGCATGCGCAGTTAGCGGTAGCCAATCACCAAAAAGTTGCCGCAGCCGCAGGCGGGGTCCAGCAGGGTGATGCTTTGCAGTCGCTGGTGCAGGGCTTCGAGTTTGGTGGCGCTGGTTTTGGCGCGTTCAAACTCGGCTTGCAGTTCGTCCAGGAAGAGCGGCCCCAGCACCTTCAGGATGTTGGCCTCGCTGGTGTAGTGCGCGCCCAGGTTGCGGCGGGCTTCGCTGTCCATGATGCTTTGGAACAGGCTGCCAAAAATGGCGGGCGAGATTTCGGACCAGTCCAGGCTGCACGCTTGCAGCAGGGCCTGGCGCATGGCGCTGTCAAAGTCGGCCATGCGCAGGGGCTCGGCAAACAGTTTGCCGTTGATGTACGGGAAAGTCGCCAGGGCGGCGTCGAGCTTGGCGCTGCGCTGCGCCTCTGGCGTGTCGAGCACCTGAAACAGTTGCGCCAGGCGCGGGCCCAGGTCGCTGCCGTCTTCGCGGGTGTGTTCGCGCACAAAGTCCTGAAAGGCTTGGGTGGGCTCAAAAATGCCGGTGTCGTCGGCAAACAGGCAAAACAGCAGCCGCACCAGCAGCACTTCGAGCTCGTGGCCGCCGTAGCCGCTGGCCTTGAGGGCGTCGTGCAGGCGGCCCATGCGTTGGGCGGCTTTGATGTTGACGGGGTTTTCCGCTTGCACGCGTTGGGGTTTGATGCCGGCGAGCTGCCCAAACCACAAAATGTGTTTGTGCAGGTGGCGGGTTTCAAACTGCAAGCGGTCGCCGGTTTTGAGGTTGAGGCATTCAAACCGCGCAAAGTCGCACACCACCACCAGCTCGGGCATGTCGTCTTCGGACACGCCCTCCAGGTATTGGGTGGCCTGGTTCATGGCTTCGCCCAAGTCCTTGCCCAGGGATTTGTGTTCCACCAGCAGCTTGCCGGGCCAGAACAGGTCGATGTAGCCGCGCCGCGCACCCAGCAGGCGCACGCGGTGTTCAAACTGGGTTAGCCGCTTGTCGGTGAGGCCAAAGATTTCCAGAAAGTCCAGCCAGAACGGCTTGGCCTGAGCGGCTTCGTCGCTGGCGTCGGCCCAGCGTTGGCTGAAGGCCAGGGCGCGGTTTTTGATGTCAGAAAGGCTGGTTCGCACAAGCAGGCTCGAAAGTGTGTTTCCGAGTCATTATGTGCTACAAAAATAAACTAAAAATACTCAAATAATCGCTTAAACCAATTAATGAATGGCGATTTGCATGATTCAAATGAAAGCCATGATCTTGGGGTTGCTGCCCGTTCAGTCGCCAAACAAATCGCCGTTTTGCGCGTAGGCGCCGGGTTCGGCCTGCGGGGCGACAGCCGGCGCCTCGCCCGCCTTGACCAGCGAACCCACCCGCACCCCCAGCAGCCGGATGCGCCGCGTCAGGTCCACCCGTTTGAGGCATTGCCCCGCCACCTGCCGAATGCGTTTGGCGTCGGCAATGTATTCATCCAGGCTTTGGTCGCGCGTGACGGCCTGAAAGTTGTCGTAGCGGATCTTGATGCCAATGGTGCGGCCTTCGTAGCCTTTGCGCTGCAGGTCGGCGGCGACTTGTTCGCACAGGCGGGTAAAGACGGCGCCGAGTTCGGTGCGGTCGCGCTGGGCGTGCAGGTCGCGTTCGAAGGTGGTTTCGCGGCTCATGCTGACGGGTTCGGTCTCGGTTTCGATGGGCCGCTCGTCGCGGCCCCAGGCGGCGTCGTGCAGCCAGGCGCCGTAGCTTTTGCCAAAGTGTTCCATCAGCCAGAAGCGGTCGCGCTCGGCCAGCTGGCCAATGGTTTCGATGCCCTGGGCCTTGAGCTTTTCGTCGGCCTTGGGGCCGATGCCGTTGATCTTGCGGCAGGGCAGGGGCCAGATCAGGGTTTGCAAATCCTCCTCGCGCACGATGGAGATGCCGTTGGGCTTGTTGAATTCGCTGGCCATTTTGGCGATCAGCTTGTTGGGCGCCACGCCGATCGAGCAGGTCAGGCCCGTGGCTTCGAAGATGCTTTTCTGCATCAGCCGCGCCAGCACGCGCCCGCCTTCGCGCTGGCCGCCGGGCACGTCGGTAAAGTCGATATAGACCTCGTCCACGCCCCGGTCTTCCATGAGCGGCGCAATGTCGGTGATGACGGCTTTGAAGGTGCGCGAGAAATACCGGTACCGCTCAAAGTCCACCGGCAGAAGGATGGCGTCGGGGCAGAGCTTGGCCGCTTTCATCAGGCCCATGGCCGAGCCCACGCCGAATTGCCGCGCCGCATAGGTGGCGGTGGTGATGACGCCGCGCCCCGTGTAGCCCGCCAGGCGCGGAAAAATCTCCAGCGGAATGAAGGGCAGGCGCTCGGCAAAGTTCTCTGCCGTCCATTCGCCGTCCGGGTAGGCGGCTTGCAGTTTGCCGAGCAGGTCGTCCTCGCGCCGGCGCCCGCCGCCAATGACCACGGGCAGGCCCTTGAGTTGCGGGTAGCGCATGAGCTCGCAGGACGCGTAAAAAGCGTCCATGTCGAGGTGGGCAATGCGGCGAATGGCGCCCACGGGCGGGTCTTACATGGCCTTGTTGACCAGCGCGCCGATGAACAGCCAGGGCAGGCGCGGGCCTTGTTCACTGGGCACGCCACCTTTGTTTTCGACACTGATGGCCAGCGAGGAAGCGCCTTGCAGTTGCTGCGCCGTGGCGGGCATGTCAATGGCTTTGAATTTGCTCTCAACCACGCCCAAGGATTGGGGCGCCTGGCCCTCGCGCACGGCCCACAGTTGCATGCTGTCTTCGCGGCCTTCCTTGACGGCGTTGAGCCGTTCAAGCTGCAGGCGCTGGCTGGCAGGGTCAAAGGTGATCAACATGGCGGGCTTTTGGTCCTGGTCCAACAGCACGGCCAGCTGGCGGATTTGCGGCAGCTGCGAGAGCTTGCTTTGCAGGTGACCAATGTGGGCCTGCAGCTGCACATACAGGCTGGTCGTGGCGGCCAGGCCAATGGACAGCACGATCAGCAGGGTAATGGACAGGGCGCGCCACCAACGGCTCACCCCCGGGCGGGTAGGGCTAGAAGTCATGCGCCGATCTTAACGGGAGCACTGCCCCCTGGCCTTTGCGGTAAATCAGGCGACCGGGTAGGTGCCCGGCAGCAGGATGCGGGTGTCCACGTTCTGGATGTTGGTGTGGCCGCAAAAGGCCATGGTCACGTCCAGCTCTTTGTGGATGATTTGCAGCGCTTTGGTCACGCCCGCTTCGCCCATGGCGCCCAGGCCATAGACCATGGCGCGGCCAATCATCGTGCCCTTGGCGCCCAGGGCCCAGGCCTTGAGCACGTCCTGGCCGGAGCGGATGCCGCCGTCCATCCAGACCTCAATTTGGCTGCCCACCGCCGCCACGATGGCGGGCAGGGCTTCGATGCTGCTGGGCGCGCCGTCGAGCTGGCGGCCGCCGTGGTTGCTGACGACAATCGCGTCTGCGCCGCTGGCCACGGCGAGCTTGGCGTCTTCCACGTCCATGATGCCCTTGAGGATCAGCTTGCCGCCCCATTGTTTTTTGACCCAGGCGACGTCGTCCCAGTTGAGCGTGGGGTCAAACTGTTCGTTGGTCCAGGAGGCCAGAGAGTTCATGTCCGTCACGGCTTTCACATGGCCCACCAGGTTGCCGAAGGTGCGGCGCTTGGTTCCGGCCATGCCCAGGCACCAGCGGGGCTTGGTCATGAGGTTGATGATGTTGGCCAGGGTGGGGCGCGGTGGCGCGGTCAGGCCGTTTTTGAGGTCCTTGTGGCGCTGGCCGATCACTTGCAAATCGAGCGTGAGCACCAGGGCGCTGACGTTGGCGGCCTTGCAGCGGTCGATCATGCGGGCCATGGCGTCGCGGTCGCGCATCATGTACAGCTGAAACCAGAAGGGCGCCTGGGTGTGCGCGGCGATGTCTTCGATCGAGCAGATGCTCATGGTCGAGAGCGTGAAGGGAATGCCGAATTTCTTGGCGGCCATGGCGGCGTGCATTTCGCCATCGGCGTGTTGCATGCCGGTCAGGCCGACGGGGGCAATGCACACGGGCATTTTGGTGTCGATGCCGACCATCTTGGTGGCGGTGGTGCGGTTTTCCATGTTCACGGCCACGCGCTGGCGCAGCTTGATCTTGTGGAAATCGCTTTCGTTGGCGCGGTAGGTGCCTTCGGTCCAGGAGCCGCTGTCGGCGTAGTCATAGAACATGCGTGGCACGCGCTTTTCGGCCAGAACGCGCAGGTCTTCAATGTTGGTGATCACGGGCATGACGGTTGTCTCCAGGGTGGATTTGAGTTCGAATTTTGCATGGTAGCCTTATGAGCGTCTGTCCGGTGTGAAACACCGCATTCGGACTTTGAAATTTCTTTGAGCCTGGAAGTTGCACCCATGAATCTGGCCCATTTGCTGGACCGTCAGGCCCGCCAGCACCCTGACCGAGTCGCTTTGTTGGAGGGTGATCGCCTGCGGGCGACCTATCGCCAGTGGGCGCAGCGCAGTGCCCGACTGGGCGCCCATTTGCTTGCGCAGGGCCTGGTGCCGGGCGACAGGGTGGTGCTGTTCATGCGCAACCACCCGCGCTATCTGGAGTTTTTGTTTGGCTGCTGGTGGGCGGGGCTGGTGGTGGTGCCGGTGAATAACAAGTTGCACCTGAAAGAGGTGCAGTGGATTGTGGACAACGCCCAGGCGCGTTGGGCCTTTGTCACGCAAGACCTGGTGCCCGATGGCGAAACCTTGAGCGGGCTCGATGGCATGACAGAAGCCGACAGCGCGCAGGCCGATGCCTGGTTGAACGCGGGCGAGGCCTTGCCCGCTGTGGCCCATCGGAGCGGGGACGACACGGCTTGGCTGTTCTACACCAGCGGCACCACCGGGCGGCCCAAGGGCGTGATGATCACGCACCGCAACCTGCTGACCATGAGCCTGGGGTACTTTGTCGATGTGGATGCGGTGAGCCCGCAGGATGCGATTGTGTACGCCGCCCCCATGTCGCACGGTGCGGGTTTGTATGCGCTGCCGCACCTGATGGCCGGGGCGCGGCATGTGGTGCCCGCCTCGGGCGGTTTTGACGCTGCCGAACTCTTTGCGCTGGGCCAGCAGGTGGGGCCGCTGTCGCTGTTTGCGGCGCCCACCATCGTCAAGCGCCTGGTCGATGAGGCCGAGGCGGCGGGCCATAGCCCCGAGCGTTGTGCGCAGTCTTTCAAGACCATTGTTTATGGCGGCGCGCCGATGTACGCCGCCGACATTCAGCGCGCCCTGCGCGTCATGGGGCCGCGCTTTGTGCAGATCTACGGCCAGGGCGAAAGCCCGATGACGGGCACCGTGCTCTCGCGCCAGCATTTGGCCGATGTGCAGCATCCGCGCCATGCCGAGCGCATCGCCTCGATTGGCGTGGCGCAGACGCCGGTACGCGTGCGCGTTGCGGACGAACAGGGGCGCGACCTGCCGCTGGGCGAGGTGGGTGAGGTGCTGATTGCGGGCGACAGCGTGATGGCCGGTTACTGGCGCAACCCGGAGGCCACGGCAGCCGCCATTCGCGAGGGCTGGCTGTGGACCGGTGACATGGGGTGCCTGGATGCGGATGGTTTTCTGACCCTGAAGGACCGTAGCAAGGACCTGATCATCAGTGGCGGCTCCAACATCTACCCGCGCGAGGTGGAAGAGGTGCTGCTCACCGCGCCGGGTGTGGCCGAGGTGTCGGTGGTGGGCGCGCCCGACCCCGAGTGGGGCGAGGTGGTGGTGGCTTTTGTGGTGATGGCCGCGGGCAACAAGCCCGATGCGTCTGCGCTGGACGCGCACTGCATGGACCAGATTGCCCGCTTCAAGCGGCCCAAGCGTTACGTGTTTGTGGACGCCTTGCCCAAGAACAACTACGGCAAGGTGCTCAAGACCGAGTTGCGGGCGCGCTTGTTGGCCTGAACGCGCTTCAGTGGCTGCAGCTGACGCTGCCGCAACCGGACATGGTCACGCTCTGGATCTTGCTGGGGTCGGCCACGGTTTCGGTCACCGAGTCAAAACCCACGTTCTTCATGTGAATGGCCAGGCCCGCGTCCATGCTGGCGGCGTGGCCGGGGAACCATTCGGCCAGCGCTTCGGCCAGGCGGGTGATGATCTCGGTGTCGCCCGCTTCGTAATGCACCTGCACGGCGCGCATGGTTTCCAGAATGGTGTTGTGGTGTTCGGCGTGGCAGTTGTCTGCCGCAAAGCCGGTGGCCAGCATCCAGCGCTCTTCTTGCGCAAAGTGATCGACCGTGTGCTTCAAAAACGATTCGTACAGCGGCAGCTGCTGATCCTGGGGCGTGGCCAGAATCTCGTTGAGCATGTCGGTGAACTCTTTGTGCGTTTCGTCCATGCGATCGTCACCGGTGTGCAGCGACTGGGTCCAGGGCAGGCCGTTGGCGGGGG
>JBEEOS010000045.1:0-15449 GCA_041191485.1 Pseudomonadota bacterium | reverse complement strand
CACCCTGGCCACGCTCGGCCTGCAAGTCGCCTTGCCATTGGCCTTGCATGCCGGGCCACTGCCATTGCAAATGGCCCTGAAGGTGCGGTGAGTCGAGCTGAGCTTTGAGCTGGCCTTGCGCTTTCAAACCTGCCCAACGCACATCCAGAGAGTCCAGCTGCATAAGTTTGCCGCTCCATTGGCCCTGACTGCGAACATGGGCAACGGCTCCCCCGCGCTCCTGACCTTGCAAATCCGTCTGGAAGTCAATGACTCGATCGGTGCTTTCGAAGCGGACCCGTCCACTCCACAGGGTGTCGGGAATTGAGGTGTACACATCAGCGCTGCGTACTTGGTTGAGTTTCAAGTGGCCTTGCCAACCTTGGGTGGTTTGTGTGGCTTGAGCTTGTACGCTGCCTGGGCCGACCCGGGTGTTGAGGTCGAGTTGCCAGTTGCTTTGTTGTCCTTGCGCTTGCTCAACAGCACGCATGTGGAGTTCGCCATCCAGAACCGTGTGTGGCGCCTGTGGCCACAGCAGGGCAGGATCCAGCGCATGCCATTGGGCTTGTGCGCTTTGTCGGCTCAGGTTTTGCCAGGGGTAGAGCTGCGCGTTGAGTTTGAGTTGAGGGGGGAGCTTGCTTTGCACTTCGGTGTGAAGTTGGGCCTGGACGTCAATGCGCGCCTGTGCCCCCGCAAGTTGGCCATGTGCGCTGGCTTGCAGTTGCAGTGGAGTCGGGCCCGGTCCTGCGACCGAGGCTTGGAGTTGGGCTTGCAGGGCCCATGGGGCCTGCGCTTGCAACTGAAGCTGACCGCTGTAGAGGCCCTGGGCCCACTGCAGTTGTTGCAATTGGAGCTGGTGTGCATGTCCGTTGTAGGTGTACTGTGCATCGATCTCACGCGCTTGCCATTTCACGCTGCCGGTGGACGCCACGCTGCCCAGATGAAGTTGTACCTTGATGGGCAAAGGCAGCTCCAGGTTCGTAGGTGGTGTGAGGGGCTGCGATGGTCGCTCGTCACGCAAGGTCAATGTCTGCAAGGACAACTCGGGCACATGCAGTTGGCCTGACCACAGCGCATCGGTATTGATGCGCCACTGCAATTGCTGGCCTTCAACGTCAAGCTGGTCTTGTTGCCAACGCCATTGCGCCACTTGGCCATGAACCAGGCTACCGCTGGCGTTCTGGACACTGAGCTTTTGACCTTGCGGGAGCCACGCGGCGCCTAGCCGAAGGGCTTGTGCTACTGAGCCTTCGCTGCTTGCCCACAGGGCCAAGGCACCCGCCAATACAAACACAGCGAGCAATGACCAAAGCAGGAAGCGAACGAGGACGCGCATCAGAACACAAACCCCACATTCAGATGCAGACGCCAGGCACGCGTGGCTTCGCCATAAGCCAGGTCAATCTGCAAGGGGCCGACAGGGCTGCGCCAACGCGCCCCCATACCCACACCCACCTTGGCCTGAAGGTCACGCGGATCGTTGGCCACGGCACCCGCGTCCACAAACAAAGTGCCTTCCCACTCGGTCAGTCGTTTGTTCATGCGAATCGGCACTTGCCATTCGGCGCTGCCAGTCGCCATATAGCGGCCCGGGCTGATGGTGCCGTCCGTGTTGGCCATGCCGATGCTGCCCGGCGCGTAGCCCCGCACACTGTTTTGTCCCCCTGCAATGAACAACTGGGTGTTGGGGATCGCGCTGGCATCACGGGTGCTGATGCCGCCTGCCTGGCCGCGCAGGGCAATGCGCCCCGATGTGCCAGGCAGAGGCACCATGGCCAGAGACTTGCCCAGCCAGCGTGCATAGGGGATTTGGGGTGAGCTCAGCGTCATGCCGGCGCCCAGCTCCACACCGAAGCCCCAGCCGCGCGAGGGAAAGGGCAGGCTGTCAAAGCCGCGCCAGGTCCAGGCAAAGTTGCCACTGATGGATGCCTTCACGCCATCGCCCGTCAGGGTGGAGCTGGCGCTGTCGTATTGGGCGTAGATGTTGCGATCAATCTTTTCACCCAGCTGGGCCTGACCTGCGCGCCAACGTTGGCTGTGGGTTTCGTAGGTGCTGAGGACTTCGTGCGCGGCCTTGGCCGACAGGTTCCAGCGCCAGAGTTTGACGTTGGGTGGAGCCAGCAATTCGACACCCAGACTTTGCAGTTTGGGGTCCACCTCCAGCTTGGTGCTGGCACGCCAGTTCAAGCCCGGCACGCGGTGGTGCACGTGTTCTGCGCTCAGGTGCATGCCGCTGTCGCTTTTGACGCCAACGCCCAGCACGAACTTCTGCCGTGCGGCTTCGCGCAATTGCACTTTCACAGGCCAGGCCCTGGGGCTGCCCGTGTCGGCCAGGGAAATGAGCACGGAATCGTAGTACCCACTGCTGATCAGGCGTTGCTGGGCTTCGATCAGAAGGCTCTGTTTGTAGGCCTGGCCTTCAGGCAGGCGAGCGATTCGCTGCACCATTTGGGCGTCGTAAAACTCGGTGCCTTCCATCTGCAGGGCCCCCAGGAAAACCTGCGGACCAGAGTCCAGCACCAGGACCAGTGTGGCGCTGTGTTGGTCGGGTTGGATGTCGGCTCGGGTCTCTAGCCATCGGGCTTGTGGAAAGTCCTGAGCGCTGACGGTTCGCAGGAGCTGGTTTTTGGCTTCACTCCAGGCGTCTTGGGTGAAGGCGCGTCCTGCGGGTAGCCACCAGCCCTTGCTCAATTGGCTGCGCGTGGCTTCGAAGGTTGCCCCCGCAAGATCGCCCACAAACGAGAGCTGTACCTCACGGACCTGGGTTTGCTCGCCTGGCACCACATTCAGGCGTACCGGATGCTGTGCCTGGGCATTGGCGTTTTCGCGTTGCCATTGCAGCTGGGGCGAGAAGTAGCCCAGGGTTCCAAGCAGTTCCCGTGCTTGTGTGTCGGCTGACTGCACAATTTTGTCCACCTCTGTGGCGTCCAGATCCGTGAGCGTGTTGTAACGCAACAGATCCAGGTGCCGCGACAAGTAGGCCTTGACGCTTTCAGGGGCATCAATGGTCAGGGACAGGGCTGCAGGAGTCGTTTGTGCAGCAACCCCTGTGCTCATGCTCAGGCCGACTGTGACAGCCAGGCAGCAGAACAGATGCCACAAGCCCCACTTCATTTGCTGAGGGTGCGCATGGCCTGCTCCAGACCCTGCAGGGTCAGGGGGTACATGCGGTGGTTCATGAGCTGCTCGATGATGGCGATGCTTTGGCGGTATTGCCACATGCCTTGCGGCTCGGGGTTGATCCAGGCGAACTTGGGAAAGGCGTGGGTCAGGCGTTGAAGCCATTCGGCGCCCGCTTCCTCGTTGTTGTATTCCACGCTGCCACCGGGTTGCAGGATCTCGTAGGGGCTCATGGTGGCGTCCCCGATGAAGATCAGTTTGTAATCCTTGTTGTACTTGCGGATGATGTCCAGCGTAGGAAACTTTTCGGCAAAACGGCGCTTGTTGTTCTTCCACATGAAGTCGTACACGCAGTTGTGGAAGTAGTAGTACTCCAGGTGCTTGAACTCGGCTTTGACGGCCGAGAACATTTCTTCCACGCGGGCGATGTGCTCGTCCATGGTGCCGCCCACGTCCATCAGTAGCAGCACCTTGACGTTGTTGTGCCGCTCGGGGCGCATCAGGATGTCCAGGTAGCCCGCGTTGGCGGCGGTTTTGGCGATGGTGCCGTCCAGGTCCAATTCGTCGGGTGAGCCCTCGCGGGCAAAGCGGCGCAGGCGCCGCAGTGCGACCTTGATGTTGCGGGTGCCCAGCTCCTGGCTGTCGTCGTAATCACGGTAGGCGCGCTGGTCCCAGACCTTGACGGCGCTCTTGTTGCCGCCCTTGCCGCCAATGCGGATGCCCTGCGGGTTGTAGCCGCCGTTGCCAAAGGGCGAGGTGCCGCCGGTGCCGATCCACTTGTTGCCGCCTTCGTGGCGTTCTTTTTGTTCTTCGAGGCGCTTTTTCAGCGTCTCCATCAGCTCGTCCCAGCCCATCTTTTCGATGGCGGCTTTTTGCTCGGGCGTGAGTTCCTTTTTCAAGATCTGTTCAAGCCAGTCGAGAGGAACTTCCTTGGTAAAGTCGGTGAGCATGTCCACGCCCTTGAAATAGGCGCCAAAAGCCTTGTCGAACTTGTCGAAGTGCTTTTCGTCCTTGACCAGAATGGTGCGACTCAAATGGTAGAAATCGTCCATGCTGCATGCGTCCGACGCTGGCCCCACCACATTGGCCTGCAGGGCTTCCAGCAAGGTCAGGTACTCGCGAACCGAGACCGGAACCTTGGCGGCGCGCAGGGTGTAGAAGAAGTCGATCAGCATGGCAAATCGTGTCTTAGGCGTGCTTGTTGAGCATGTAGAGCAGCTGGGCCTTGGCTTCGGGCCATTCGCCGGCCGTCATGCTGTACATGACGGTGTCACGGATGGTGCCATCGCGTCTTAGGGCATGGCCCCGAATGACGCCATCTTTTCTGGCGCCCAGACGTTCGATGGCGCGCTGGGAGGCGAAGTTGAAATTGTCCGTACGCCAGCCCACCACGCGGCACTGGAGTGTTTCAAAGGCGTGGGTCAGCAGCATCAATTTGCAGCTGGTGTTGACATGTGTGCGCTGCACGCTTCGGGCGTACCAGGTCCAGCCAATTTCCACACGCGAAATGGCCGGGACGATGTCGTGATAACTGGTGCATCCCATGACGCGGTCGGTGGCATCGTCCACCACGGCAAACGCAAACCGGTGGCCCTCTTGTCGCATCTGCAAGGCAGATTCAATGTAGGCGCGGGTGTTCTCGGGTTCCGGTACCGAGGTGATGCGCAGTGTCCACAGCTGTCCATCGGACGCGGCTTCGCGCAGACCGTGTTCATGCGTCAGAGCCAAGGGCTCCAGCCGCACGCCGCGATGGCGCAAGACAAGGGGTTCAACGGGTTTCATCGGTTGCGCTGGTTCATGAAGACCAGTTTTTCAAACAAGGTCACGTCCTGCTCGTTCTTGAGCAGCGCGCCCACCAGCGGCGGCACCGAGACCTTCTGGTCGGCGCTTTGCAGCGCTTCGAGCGGAATATCTTCCGCCACCAGTAGCTTGAGCCAGTCCAGCAGCTCGCTGGTCGAGGGCTTTTTCTTCAGACCCGGCAGGTTGCGTACGTCGTAGAAGGTCTTGAGTGCCACAGCCAGCAGATCCTGCTTGAGCGTGGGGAAGTGCACGTCCACGATTTGCCGCATGGTCTCGGCTTCCGGGAACTTGATGTAGTGAAAGAAACAGCGGCGCAGAAAAGCGTCCGGCAATTCCTTTTCGTTGTTGGAAGTGATGAAGACCAGCGGGCGGGTTTTGGCCTTGATCAGCTGGCGCGTTTCGTAGCAGTAGAACTCCATGCGGTCGAGTTCGCGCAGCAGGTCGTTCGGAAACTCGATGTCGGCCTTGTCGATTTCGTCGATAAGGATGGCCACTGGCGTGTCGGAGGTGAAGGCCTGCCAGAGCACGCCCTTGACGATGTAGTTCTCGATGTCCTTGACCCGCTCGTCGCCGAGCTGGCTGTCGCGCAGTCGGCTCACGGCGTCGTATTCGTACAGGCCCTGCTGGGCCTTGGTGGTGGATTTGATGTGCCACTGCAGCAGCGGCAAGTTCAGGGTTTGAGCCACCTCTTCGGCCAGCATGGTCTTGCCGGTGCCCGGCTCGCCCTTGACGAGGAGGGGACGTTTGAGCGCGATGGCGGCATTGACGGCCAGCATCAGGTCTTGCGTGGCAACGTAGTTTTCGGAACCTTGAAACTTCATGGTGTGGACTTTTCAATACAAGGGAAACTGCCTGTCAGGATTATGAGGCCCGGGTCTATATAATCCGCAGTTGATTTTTATCAATCAGGATTGTCCTAGCAATGAACAAGCTGCTGACCTCGATGTTGTCTTTTGCTGTCGCCTCGGTGATGGCTGTTTCCGCCCAAGCCCAGGAAGTCAAGGGTGATGCCAAGGCTGCTGAGGCCAAGATCGCCATGTGCATTGGCTGTCACGGCATTCCGGGTTACCAGACCAGCTTTCCCGAGGTGTACCGCGTGCCCAAAATCTCGGGCCAGAACGCCAAGTACATCGCTGCGGCCCTGACCGCCTACAAAAAAGGCGAGCGCAAGCACCAAACCATGCGCGGCATTGCCGACAGCCTGAGCGAGCAGGACATTGCTGATCTGGCCGCTTACTATGAGCAGCATGGCAAGACTGCAGCTGTTACTGCTGCGCCCACCGCAGCCAACGAAAAAGTGACGGCCCTGCTGCAAAAGGGCGCTTGCGTGTCCTGCCACGGTGCCAACTTCAGCCAGCCGCTGGACCCCAGCTACCCCAAGATCGCTGGTCAGCACAAGGACTACCTGTATGTGGCCCTCAAGAGCTACAAAGTGGAAAACCAGTCCACCTGGGGCCGTAGCAACGGCATCATGGGTGGTATCGCCAAGCAATATTCCAACGCTGAACTCAAGGCCTTGTCCGAGTACATTGCGGCTCAGCAAGGCGAACTCAAGACCATTGCCCAGTCCAAGTTCCGTTGATCGCCTGATGGCATTCAACGCCAGTTAAAAGGCCCGCTTTCGCGGGCCTTTTGCATTTCTAGAAGTGGCCTCAATCCCGGGTGGCGTGACGTTGCACGCAGTCGATGTACACGCCGCCATCGGGCATGCGGCCTGAGCGCTGGCTTTCAAACACCATGCGCCCCAGGCACTCCATGGTGCGGTGATGCGCCTCGTGCAGTGAGTTGAGTTTGTGGCTGAGCAGTTCCACCGCCTGGCGAATGCCACGTGGCTGGTCGATGCTGCATTGTTCGCTGATGGACAGGTGCATGGACAAATGCAGAAAAGGATTCTCACGTGCCGGGTCTGTGTCGTGCATCCGAGCCAGGGCGGCGTCTACATCCGAGAGCTCGGCGTGAAACTCCGGGTGTTCGTCGATCCACTGGCTCACCAGCATTTCCATGGGTTCCAGCGTCGCAGAGGTGCGGGCTTTGGCATACACACCGCAAAAAAAACGGCGAACATCGGCTTGAGAGGGTTGGATCAGCATGATGTTGGGATCATAATTCCCGACCAATTGGTCGGTAAATGGCCGTCAATGCCGAAATGTGCAACATAATGCATGTTTTGCTGCAACCCTTTACACAACGCGAGACAAACATGAACCAAGCTCTGATTTGCGATGCCATCCGTACCCCCTTCGGCCGTTACGGCGGTGCGCTGTCCGGTGTGCGTGCGGATGATCTGGGCGCCGTGCCTATTGCCGCCTTGATGGCGCGCAACCCGCAAGTGGACTGGGCCGCAGTGGACGATGTGCTCTATGGCTGTGCCAACCAGGCGGGCGAGGACAACCGCAACGTGGCGCGCATGAGTGCGCTGCTGGCGGGCTTGCCGATGGACGTTCCTGGTGGCACCCTCAACCGTCTGTGCGGTTCCGGTCTGGATGCGGTGGGTTCGGCCGCGCGCGCCATCAAGGCTGGCGAAGCGGCTTTGATGATTGCTGGTGGCGTGGAGAGCATGAGCCGTGCGCCTTTTGTCATGCCCAAGGCTGAGAGTGCGTTTTCGCGCAGCAATGCGGTGTACGACACCACCATTGGCTGGCGCTTTGTCAATAAACTGATGAAGGCGCAGTACGGCGTGGACTCCATGCCCGAGACGGCCGAGAACGTGGCGGTCGACTTCAAGATCGAGCGCGAAGCGCAAGATCTGATGGCCTACAACAGCCAGCTGCGCGCGGCTGCCGCCATTCGCGATGGTCACCTGGCTCGCGAAATCTGCCCGGTGAGCATTCCGCAGAAAAAGGGTGATGCCATCGTGGTCGATACCGATGAGCATCCGCGTGCCACCACGCTGGAGGCCTTGGCCAAGCTCAAAGGGGTGGTGCGTCCGGAGGGCAGCGTCACGGCGGGGAACGCTTCCGGTGTGAACGACGGCGCTTGTGCCTTGTTGTTGGCCGACGAAGCCAGTGCCGCTAAATATGGTTTGACGCCCCGTGCCCGTGTGGTTGGCATGGCCACAGCGGGCGTGGCGCCTCGCATCATGGGGATTGGCCCGGCTCCTGCCACGCAAAAGGTGTTGGCGCAAACGGGGTTGACGCTGGCACAGATGGATGTGATCGAGCTCAACGAAGCCTTTGCCGCGCAAGGCCTGGCTGTGCTGCGCATGTTGGGGCTCAAAGATGACGATGCACGCGTCAATGCCTG
This sequence comes from Pseudomonadota bacterium, assembly GCA_041191485.1. GTDB lineage: Bacteria > Pseudomonadota > Gammaproteobacteria > Burkholderiales > Burkholderiaceae_C > Limnohabitans_A. The sequence continues at coordinate 7,307 of JBEEOS010000045.1, read as the reverse complement.
GGGCGGAGCGATTGCCTTGGGCCATCCGCTGGGCGCCAGTGGTGCACGTCTGGCCACCACGGCCATCAACCGTTTGCACACCACGGGAGGCCGCTACGCCCTGTGCACCATGTGCATTGGCGTGGGCCAGGGCATTGCGCTGATTCTCGAGCGTGTTTAAGTGCGCTCTGCGCGCTGCGGCCAAATGAAGGAAAGTGGCCGCTCGCGTACCCGAGACCATAGGGCCTGACGGATGCGGCTGCGGTCGCGGGTGGTGACGTTTTGGGCGGCCAGTGCAATGCGAAACGCCAGGTAAAAACTGACGCTCAAATTGAGGGGGCCGATGATGAGCAGACCCGCCAGGGCCCACCAGAAATCAGCCGACTGAAACACGGGCCAGCCCAGCGTCCAGGCTGCTGCAGTCAGTTGTCCGGCAGACAAAGTGACATGGCGAACCTGCATGCCCAGGCCAAAAAAGTCCAGGAAGGCGGGCGTCAGGCCCAGCAGCAAACCCAGCGAAATATTGGCGGCCAGGCTGGAGACGTGCGTCATGAGGTAGTCGCCCAGGCGCTCGGCCCGGTGCGGGCCCAGCAAGTTGCGCAGGCGAGGGTGGTAGCGAATGGCTGAGTGCAGTTTGTTGAGCACGAAAGCGTTTTCCACCCAGCCCGCAATCATGCTGGAGACAAACAGCAAGACGCCCGTGAATGCAGCGAAGAAAGCGGTCGGGCCCAAGAGATGCAGGTCGTGCAAAACGTGCAAGGCGGTATCAGTGCTGACCATGGCCGGTGTGCCAAAGGCCCCCAGCAGGCCGCTCAGGAGAGCGACCACGGGAATGACGGCCAGCACGTTGCCGGAAATGGCTGCCGCCTGCGAGCGGATGAGGTGTGAGATCTCATCTACAAAACCTTGCACACCGCCTTGCTCTTCGATGTGCTTGAGCTTGTGGGCCATGGCCGGCGCCGTCACGGCGGGCTGCTTGGTGGCCACGGTCCAGTGCAAAGCCATGATGATGACAAACCACAGTGCGTAATTCAGGCCGGTGCTCAGGCCCAGCCAAAACGGTGACAGGTCAAGCTCGTGCAAACCGAATTTGCTCCAGGTGGCCAGGGCAAGCACGGCGCCGCCACCCATGGCAGCGCCCAGCATGCCCAGGTACTCGCGCAGGTTTCGGGTGATGTAATGCTCGCCACTTTCGGCACTGCGTTCGACCATTTTTTCGGCCAGCATATGGCTGTTCGAGCGCCAGAGGTTGCCCACGCTTCGTGCCTCATGGCTTTGTTGGGCCAGCTGCGCCAGCAGATCCAGCATCGCAGGCACGCGTTCGCTGGTCATGAGCACATCGATCAGTTGCTTGCTGCGGATAACGCGCCGGCGCATCTGGCGCAACTGAAACACGATACCGACCGAGATGCCGTTTTCCTGCAGGTGGGCATACACGGTGTAGGCCGCATTGCGGCAGGCGTCCAGTTGCTGGCGCAAGCTGTCGGCGGCCAAAGCGCTGGCTGCGGACTCCACGCCGTGCTCGGCGATAGCCGTGCGCAACTGTTGCAGCACCGGGTTGAGCTCATGAAACGCGCGTCGTGACTGCGCGTCTTCGGACATGCGCGAACGCACTTCGGCGGCAAAACCTGCTGCGTTGATCTGACTGATGCAGTAGGTCAATCCGTCAAGCAGTAGCGAGTCCAAAGTCGCGGGTGCAGGCTCAAGGTTCTGGGGCAGTTCCAGCAGATGTTTCAGGCGATTCTGTGTGTCTGCGGGTATTTGGCTGAGCCAGCGCGAGTCATGTGGGCTGGGACGCAGAAAATCGAACAGGGCATCGAGCTGCCGGGTGTCGGGGGTGGCGGGAAACCATTGTCCGCGGATGCGGCGAATCAATTCGCTCCAGAACGCTTGCCGCGAGGCCAGCCCAAGGTCAGCCAGCAAGGCTGTGGCATCGGTGCTGGTGACAAAGCTGTGCAACCAGTTTTGCCAGGCCTGAAAGAGCAGGGGGTCATTGGCAATGGCCAGCGTCAGCCGGTCCAGTCTTTGCAGGCTGGTGTGGACCTGTTGCTCTCGCCCGCTGATCCAGTGCCAGACCTCGTGCAGCCACAAGTGACGTTCGGCCAGACTGTGCGGTCCTTGGAGACCTTGGAGCAGATGAGGCAGACGATCTTTGGGCATTGGCGCTTGTTGACTCTGGATGTTGATGGTGAGGGGTTGGACCTTAACCGATTTCTGATGGCCTGCCGGAGGTCGGGCCATCGTGAGTTCATGCGGCGCCGGCAAATCCGTTTTGGCGCCAGGCTTCAAACACGGTCACGGCCACGGCGTTGGACAGGTTCAGGCTGCGTTGCGTGGGCAACATGGGCAGGCGAATGCGTTGCTGGGTAGGAAAAGTTTCGCGTTGTGACTCGCTCAGGCCACGGCTTTCAGGACCGAACACGAACCAGTCGCCGGGCTTGAACGACGTTTGGTGCAAGGGGGTGCTGGCCTTGGTGGTCATGATGAACACGCGTGAGTTGTGGGGCTGCGCGTGTGCCAGCCAGTCAGCCCACGACGCGTGATGCACCACGCTGGCGTACTCGTGGTAGTCCAGCCCGGCTCGGCGCATGAGTTTGTCTTCCATCGAAAAGCCCAGCGGAGCGACCAAGTGCAGATGACAGCCTGTGTTGGCGGCCAGCCGAATGATGTTGCCGGTGTTGGGCGGGATTTCAGGTTCGACCAGAACAATATTGAACATGGCGCGTATTGTGACGATTTGTGCGCAGCTTGTGCGCCCGGCTGAGCCGACCGGCTCAGGCGCGTGCAAATACCAGCGCACTGACCGAGCCTGCTCCCGCTTGGCGCAACAGGCCTGCGGCCTGGTGCAAGGTGGTGCCGGTGGTCATGACGTCATCGATCAGGACGATGCGTTTGCCCAGGATGGCTGCACGCGCCATAGGCTCCAGAGCAAAGGCCTGGTCCAGATTGTGCAGGCGCTCGCTGCGCGGCAGGTGGCTTTGGGCCTCGGTGTGCCTCAGGCGTTGCAGCCATTGTGTTTGCATTTTGTCCTTGGCCAGGTGGCGGGCCAGCAGGGCAGATTGGTTAAATCCGCGTTCGGCCAGACGCTCGCCCGACACGGGAATGGGGACCACGACATCACACGACTCCAGCAGCAACTCCGCGCCAGGTGTGTGCCGCATCAACAAGGCCAGGCTTGGCGCCCAGGCCGGTTGCGCACTGAACTTGAAATCCACCATCACCTTGGGCCAGGGCCAGTCGTAGCTGACACTGGCAATGCAGTAGTCCAGCACGGGCGTGTGTGAGTGACAGTCTGCGCAAATGCGCTGGCCAGCCGGCACGGGCAGGGCGCAATGTTTGCAACGCAGACGGGGCTGTGCAAAAGTGCCGACACAGGTCTCGCACAGCACATCGGGGCCCCAGCTGTTACAGATGGCGCAATGGGTGGGCCAGCGGCGAGTCTGCCAAAGGGCTTGCAGCGGGATCCAGGGCCATCTCATGCGGACTCAATATACTTCGGGGCCGATGTGCCTACAAGCCGTTTGCGTTAGCCTGATGCTGGACTTGCCATGACCGATGTCACCCCTCCCTCCATGGATGCTGTTGCCGCCCAACGTTGGTTGGCCGGCGTCCCCATGCAAGTGCCGCCAGTTTCACCCTGGTTGCATGAAGAGGTGGCGCGCCGCATGATGGAACGACTGGACATCATCACCACCCAGCCCCAGCAGTGGGCGCACTGGCAACCTGTGCGTGGGGGCTGGCAGGCGCATCAGGCACTCAGAACGCGCTATCCCGAGGCTTCGGCGTGGCTGGTGCCGGGCGCCAGTGCAGAAGATGTCGTTTTGCGAAAAAGTGTTCAGCATCCTTGGTGGAAGGTCTGGCGCCGGCAGGACCAGTTGGTGGGGCTGCCGCCTGCAGGCAGTGTGCAAATGGTCTGGGCCAACATGGCCTTGCACCAACATGCGCGTCCTCAGGCCTTGATGGCGCAGTGGCACAAAGCGCTGGCGGTGGATGGGTTCCTGATGTTTTCCTGTCTGGGCCCGGACACATTGCGTGAGTTGCGCGATTTGTACAGTTCAATGGGGTCGCCCCAGCCGATGCACGAATTGACCGATATGCACGATTGGGGAGACATGCTGGTCCAGGCGGGTTTTGCGGAGCCCGTGATGGACATGGAGCGCATCACCCTGACCTTTGAGACGCCAGAGCGCCTGGTGCAGGAGCTGCGCGAATTGGGGCGCAATCTGGCTGTCGGGCGTGACAAGACGATGCACGGACGTGCATGGCACGGGCAATGGCTGCAGGCTTTGAGCCAGCTGGCGCAGCCCCGGCATGGTGGAAAACTGGGCTTGACCTTCGAGATCGTGTATGGACACGCTTTCAAGCCTGCGCCTCGCCACCGAGTGGCCCAGGAGACGGGCATTGATCTGTTTGAGATGCGTCAAATGTTGCGCGGGTCCGTCAAAGATCGTTCCGTTGGTTGAGAAATATCAAAACCCTGCCCAACTCAGGTAAAATCCAGCGCAATTTCGACCATTCTGTGCACGTCTAACGTGCATGAAATTCAGAAAAGTTGACGCATGTCAAGTTCGGGATTCCGGTTTGCACAGGTGTCGGGGCCCAGCATTGACTGGCGCTTGCGACGCAATTGTTCGGTGACGCCAGCTCAGCTGGCGTCGGTGTATGGATTGCTGTGTCTGGTCTCCTTGGGCATTGGCCTGTTTTTCTGGTCTTACGGTGCGCCTATGGTTTTGGGCTTTGCCGGGCTGGATCTGCTGGCGGTAGGCTTGGCTTTTCTGATGTATGCGCGGCACGCAGCAGATGGTGAATGGATTTCACTGCAGGGCACGAGCCTGGTGGTGGAGCGAGAAACTGCAGGACGACGTGAGCGCATGGAGTTTGAACGACAGTGGGTTCGCGTCGAGTCCATGGCTGGGCGCCAGGGGCTGATTGCGGTTTCGAGTCGGGGTCGGACAATTGAAGTGGGCCGTTTCGTGCGGCCCGAGATGCGTCGGGTTCTGGCAGGAGAGATCAGGCAGGCATTGCGCGCAGCGTGATTGTTTTGCTCGTGGTGTGTGGGTTCAAACGAGACTTGGAAGTAAGAAAACATGAAAATCATTTCCAGTAAATTGGCTTCGCAGCTGTCCCGCGTGGGCGTTCTGTCTGCCACGCTGCTGGCCACTGCGGCCCATGCTGTCAACGACTTGCCGGGTGGTCCTGCGGTCAATCAGCTCAATTTCGCGCCTCCTGTGACCAAGATTGCCGAGGAGCAGCACTGGCTGCATTGGATGATGCTGATCATCTGCACGGTGGTGTTCATTGCTGTGTTTTCCGTGATGTTTTATTCCATCTGGAAGCACCGCAAATCGGTGGGTCACAAGCCGGCCAGTTTCACCGAATCGATCACGGTCGAAATCTTGTGGACTGCAGTCCCTTTCTTGATTGTGATCTTGATGGCCTTGCCGGCAACCAAGGTCCTCGTAGCGCAAAAAGACACAACCAATGCTGACCTGACAGTCAAGGTGACGGGTTACCAGTGGAAGTGGGGATATGACTACATCAAAGGCGAGGGCGAAGGTCTGAGCTACATCTCGACGCTGGATTCGTCACATCGAGCCATGTCGGATGCCGGCAAACCCGCAGGCGACAACTACCTGTTGAAAGTTGATAACCCCATGGTGGTTCCTGTTGGGCAAAAAATTCGTGTCATCACGACCGCCAACGATGTGATTCACGCATTCATGGTGCCTGCTTTTGGCATCAAGCAAGACGCGATTCCTGGGTTTGTTCGTGATACCTGGTTCCGCGCCGAGCAAACCGGCGACTTCTACGGACAGTGCGCTGAGCTCTGCGGTAAAGAGCACGCTTACATGCCTATTCACGTGAAAGTGCTGTCCGCACAGGACTACACCGCTTGGGTGGCTGCCGAGAAGAAGAAACTGGCTGCCAAGATGGATGATCCCAGCCGTGTCTGGAACCTGGACGACCTGGTCAAGCGTGGCGAGAAGGTTTACGCTGCCAACTGTGCCGCTTGCCACCAGGCCAACGGCAAGGGCGCAGGCCCGATCAAGCCCGTGGATGGCTCTGCTGTGGTCCTGGATGCCGACAAGAGCAAGCAAATTGCAGTGCTGCTCAACGGTCAGAACAATGGTGCCATGCCAGCCTGGAAGCAGTTGTCGGATACCGACATCGCTGCTGTGATCACCTTCACCAAAAACAACTGGTCCAACAAGACTGGGCAGATCGTGCAGCCGGCTGAAGTTCTGGCCGCTCGCAAGTAAGTCAGTACCGCATTAATTTAAAGAGGAAATCAAGATGAGTGCCGTTCTCGACCATCACGATCATGCCCACGATGACCATGGGCATGCACCTGCCGGCTGGCGCCGTTGGGTTTACGCAACCAACCACAAAGACATCGGTACCCTGTATTTGCTGTTCAGTTTTGCGATGTTGATGATCGGGGGCGTACTGGCTCTGCTGATCCGTGCAGAACTGTTCCAGCCGGGCTTGCAGGTTGTCAATCCGGAGTTGTTCAACCAATTCACCACCATGCACGGCATCATCATGGTGTTCGGCGCCATCATGCCTGCGTTCGTTGGTTTCGCGAACTGGATGCTGCCTCTGCAAGTTGGCGCCTCCGACATGGCATTCGCCCGCATGAACAACTTCAGCTTCTGGCTGATGATCCCCGCCGCTTTGATGTTGGTGGCATCGTTCTTTATGCCTGGTGGCGCACCTGCTGCCGGTTGGACCCTGTACGCACCTTTGACCCTTCAAATGGGCCCCTCCATGGATGCTGGTATCTTTGCCATGCACATCCTGGGTGCTTCGTCCATCATGGGCTCGATCAACATCATCGTGACCATCCTGAACATGCGCGCGCCTGGCATGACCTTGATGAAGATGCCCATGTTCGCCTGGACCTGGCTGATCACTGCCTACCTGCTGATCGCCGTGATGCCTGTGCTGGCCGGCGCCATCACCATGACGCTGACCGATCGGCACTTTGGCACCAGCTTCTTCAACCCCGCTGGCGGCGGTGACCCGGTCATGTACCAGCACATCTTCTGGTTCTTTGGTCACCCTGAGGTGTACATCATGATCTTGCCGGCTTTCGGCATCATCAGCCAGATCGTGCCTGCCTTCTCGCGCAAGAAATTGTTTGGCTATGCATCCATGGTGTATGCCACTTCGTCAATCGCCCTCTTGTCCTTCATCGTTTGGGCTCACCACATGTTCACCACCGGCATGCCGGTGACAGGCCAGTTGTTCTTCATGTACGCCACGATGCTGATTGCGGTGCCTACGGCTGTGAAGATCTTCAACTGGATTGCCACCATGTGGCGTGG
>JBEEOS010000044.1:0-15768 GCA_041191485.1 Pseudomonadota bacterium | reverse complement strand
CAAGGACTTTTTCGATCGCATGGGTGGCCAATTGCGCCATCGGGCGAATCAGGGAATGGTGCATGGCTTCAAAGTGCTTTTGCACGCGCACCACGCGCTCAGGATCGTCAAGCCATTGCAGGGTTTCCTGCGCCAGTCGCTCAGGGGTGCAGTCGTTTTGCAGCAGCTCGGGCACCACAAAGTCCTGCGCAAGGATATTGGGCAGGCCCACCCAAGGCTGGAGTTTTTTACGCCGCATGATGGCCCAACTCAGCGCGTTCATGTGGTAGCCAATGACCATGGGCCGCTTGAACAATGCCGCTTCGAGGGTGGCCGTCCCACTGGCAATCAACGTCACATCGCAAGCGGCCAATGCCTGGTGCGACTGGCCCTTGAGTACAACGAGTTGGCGGAGCCCACCTGCTCGCTGGACTGCCGCCTGCACATGCTCGTACAAAGCAGGAACCGCAGGCAATACAAACTGAAGTTCGGGTTTTTGAAGCAGCATGCGCTGGGCAGCCAGCACAAAGCGCACCGCCAGCTGGTCAATCTCGGAGCAACGGCTGCCCGGCAGCAAAGCCACCACAGGCCTGTCCACATCCAGCCCCAAACGCTGACGGGCTTGCGCCCGATCAGGGTGCATGGGAATCACGGGCGCCAAAGGATGCCCCACATAAGTGGCAGGCACGCCTTGTTCACGCAAGAGCGCTTCTTCAAACGGAAAAATGCACAACATGTGATCCACACTGCGGCGAATTTTCTCGATGCGTTCCGGCCGCCAGGCCCAGATGGAAGGGCACACAAAGTGCACCACAGGTATCCCTTTTTCGCGCAGCGCCGCTTCCAGGTCCAGATTGAAATCAGGCGCGTCCACACCAATGAACACATCGGGCGGCTGCGCGATCAACTGCTCGCGCAACTGCCGGCGGATGCCCACAATCTCTCCGTAGTGCCGCAGGACCTCAAAGTAGCCACGCACAGCCAGTTTTTCATACGGCCATTGCGCTACAAATCCACGCGCCTGCATGGCTGGGCCGCCAATGCCGCGTCCTTGCGCTTTCGGCCAACGCTGCTGCAGGCCTTCGATCAACAAGGCCGCCAGCAAGTCGCCCGAGACCTCACCGGCAACCATGGCAAACGACAAAGCCCCCTCGGGGGCTTGAGTCGTGAGCGTGTCGGCAACATTCACCGCACGATCCCTCGCTCAGGCGAGCCTGCGGCCAGGAAATTGACCATCATGTCCACATCCCCTTGCGCTTCAGGAATGGACTGCGCCAGTTGCGCAATTTCGCTCTTGGCCTGGTCCAGGGTCAAGGATTGGCGGTAGAGCAATTTGTGCATGGCCTTGACGGCGCGAATGCGCTCGGCTGAAAAACCACGGCGGCGCAAGCCTTCGAAGTTCATGGCGCGCGCTTGTGCAGGCTGCCCCTGGGCCATGACAAACGGTGGCAAATCACCAAACAGCAAGCTGTTCATGGCGGTGAACGCATGCGCCCCGATACGGCAAAACTGATGCACGACCGTGAATCCGCCCAGGATGACCCAGTCATCCACATGCACATGCCCGGCCAGCTGGGTGTTGTTGGCAAAAATCGTGTGGTTGCCCACCACACAGTCATGCGCAAGGTGCACATAAGCCATGACCCAGTTGTCATTGCCCAGTGCGGTGTAGCCCAGATCGCCCGGCGAGCCGATGTTGAAGGTGCAGAACTCGCGAATCGTGTTGCGGTCACCAATGCGCAGCTCGCAGGGCTCGCCCTTGTACTTCTTGTCCTGCGGAATGGCGCCCAGGGAATTGAACTGGAAAATCCGGTTGTCCTGGCCGATGGTGGTGTGCCCCTCGATCACGCAATGGGGACCCACGGAGGTGCCCGCGCCGATGCGCACATGCGGACCGATCACGGTGTAGGGCCCTACCTCGACACTGCTGTCGAGTTCAGCGGCAGGATCCACCAAGGCTGTGGCGTGAATGCGCGTCATGTCCCGACCTGTCAGGCGATGGTGCGCATGGTGCACATGAGCTCGGCTTCCACAGCCACCTCATCACCCACCCAGGCTTTTGCGCCAAACTTGAAGATGCCTGCTTTCATGCGCAGCAAGGTGACATCGAGTGTCAACTGGTCACCCGGTTCAACCGGTCGCTTAAAGCGCGCACCGTCAATACCGGCAAAGTAGTACACCGTTTTGTCGTCAGGCGTGGTACCCAGCGTGTCAAAGGCCAACAGCGCAGCCGCTTGCGCCAAAGCCTCCAGCATCAAGACCCCCGGCATCACGGGGCGATGCGGGAAGTGTCCCGTGAAAAACGGTTCGTTGATGGTGACATTCTTGAGCGCCTTGATGCGCACGCCCTTTTCCACCTCCAGCACGCGGTCCACCAGCAAGATGGGATAACGGTGCGGCAGTTGTTTGAGAATTTGATGAATGTCCATCATGATCATGATTCCTGTTGCGGATGTTGTTGTTCGATGCGCTTGAGTCGTTCGCGCAGTTGATGCAATTGTTTGAGGGATGCGGCGTTCTTTTCCCACTTGGCGTTGTCGTCCAGGGGGAACATGCCGGTGTACTGCCCGGGCTTGAGGATGGAGCGCGTCACCACGCTGGCGGCGGAAATATGCACATGGTCGGCCAGCGTCAGGTGACCCAGCACCACAGCACCGCCACCCACAGTGCAGTGCGCGCCAATGCGCGCGCTGCCCGCTATCCCTACGCAACCGGCCATCGCCGTGTGCGCGCCAATATGGACGTTGTGCCCAATCTGAATCAGGTTGTCGAGCTTGACGCCGTCTTCAATGACCGTGTCATCCAAAGCGCCGCGGTCGATGCAGGTATTGGCTCCAATTTCCACATCGTTGCCAATACGCACAGCGCCCAATTGCTCGATTTTTTCCCAAGTGCCTTGCACCGGCGCGAAGCCAAAGCCGTCAGCTCCAATCACCACGCCCGAGTGGACAATGCAACGCTCGCCGATTCGGCAGTCATAGCCCACCGTCACGCGCGAGCGCAACACCGTGCTGGCGCCGATGACAGCCCCCGCCTCCACCACACACAGCGGCCCAATGCTGGCATCAGCCGAGACCTGCGCATCCGGGTGCACCACTGCGCTGGGGTGAACACCCGCAGGATCAGCCACGCGATGGGTTTGCCGCCACAAACGCGTCAGGCGGGCAAAGTACAAATAGGGGTCAGGCGTCACAATGGCCGCGACCCCAGGGGGCAAAGCGGTCAGAAATTCGGGCTTGAGAATGACGCAGCCCGCACGGGTCTGGGCCAACTGCGAGCTGTATTTGGCGTGACTTAAAAAACTCAGCTGCGAAGGCCCTGCCGTTTGCAGCGGGGCCAAGCCCTCGATCAAGCGATCGGAAGGCCCGGACAACTCGGCGCCCAGGGTGTTGACAATGCGTTCAAGCGTCAGTGACACAGCAATGGGCGCAGCCGATTATTTGGCAGCAGCGTTGAGGGCTTTGAGCACTTTTTCAGTGATGTCGTGCTTGGGGTTCACGTACACGGCATCCTGGAAAATCACATCGTATTTTTCAGACTCAGCCACTTGTTTGACCGCGCGGTTGGCACGCTCGATGATGAGCTGCTGCTCTTCGTTCTTGCGTGAGTTGAGGTCTTCCTGGAATTCACGGCGCTTGCGCTGGAACTCGCGGTCTTGCTCGACCAACTGTTTCTGGCGGTTGACGCGTTGGGATTCAGACAGCGTGGGCGCTTCGCGCTCGAGCTTTTCGGAAGCGGCCTTGATGGTGTTACCCGCATCCACCAGCTCTTTTTCACGCTTGGAAAATTCCTGCTCCAGCTTGCCCTGCGCTTGCTTGGCGGCATCCGCTTCGCGGAAGATGCGCTCGGTATTGACAAAGCCCATTTTGAAGTCTTGCGCGTGCGCCACGGCCACTGCCGACAACACCACAACCGAGAGAAGACGGGCGATAGAAGAAGTACGCATGTTCATTAGAAGGCAGTGCCAATCTGGAATTGAAGTTTCTGGATTTTATCCGTGGCTTCCTTACGCAAAGGAACGCCGTACGAAAAACGCAAAGGACCGACCGGCGAGATCCAGCTCAGGCCAATACCGGCAGAACCACGCAGCTTGTTGATCGCCAGGGTTTCGTTTTCGCCGTATACGTTGCCGAAGTCGGTGAAGGCAAACAATCGCAAGGTCTTGTCAGCGCCCGCACCTGGGAACGGGGTCTGGAATTCGGCGTTGAAAATCAGCTTCTTGGCACCACCCACATACACCTTGTTGGTTTGACCCGTCACATCTGACTGTTCACCCAAGCTGTTTTGCTCGAAACCTCGAACACTGCCCAAACCACCCGCATAGAAATTCTTGAAAATCGGGTAGGTCTGACCATTGAGGCCCTTACCCCAACCCAGCTCGGTATTGAAGGCCAAGGTGTATTTCTTGGTGATCGGGAAGTATTGCTGGAACTGGTAACTGCTACGAATGTAGCGGGAGTCTCCTGCCACACTCCAATCGGCATTCACGCGTTGATACGTCCCTTTTGATGGGATCAAGGCGCTGTCTCGGCCATCGCGGGCCCAACCCAGAGTCAATGGCACTGCCGTTCTGGAGCCCAGGTAGTTACGATAGGCATCCGGCAGATAAGTGCCATCATTGACCTCGTTGCGTTCCAGGTTGGCTCCCACAAAGACCGTGTCTTTTTCAGTCACCGGCAAGCCAAACTTCAAACCTACACCCTGGTTCACCATGCTGTAAGTGCTGTTGTCGACAGAGGTCAAGTAAGGCCGCGTGGTCCGATGGAACACATCCACCGTACGGGAAATGCCCGAATCGGTGAAGTAAGGATTGGTGTTGCTGATCACCGCCGTACGGTTGTATTTGCTGGTGTTGAGGTTGATGGCCAGGTACTGGCCCGTGCCAAAAGCGTTTTCCTGCGCAATACCAAAGGTCAGCGCCAGTTTCTCGGTGGACGAGAAGCCTGCCCCCAGTGAAATGCTGCCCGTTGGCTTTTCCGTCACGTTGAACACCAGATCCACCTGGTCCGGCGAGCCTGGCACCTCCTGGGTTTCGACGTCCACACTGGTGAAGAAACCCAGACGGTCCACACGGTCGCGCGAAAGGCGAATCTTGTCACCGTCGTACCAGGACGACTCCATCTGACGGAACTCGCGACGAACCACTTCGTCTCGCGTGCGGTTGTTGCCCGTGATGTTGATGCGACGCACATAGGCGCGACGCGATGGGTCGCCCACCAGCACGAACTCCACGCGGTTGTTGCTTCGGTCGATCTCCGGGCGGGCTTCCACGCGCGCGAAGGCGTAGCCAAAATTGCCGTAATAGTCTGTGAAGGCCTTGCTGGTTTCAGCCACAGTTTCAGCGTTATAGGGCTGACCAGGCTTGATCTTGACCAGCGACTTGAACTCATCTTCCTTGCCCAGGAAATTGCCCTGCAGCTTGACGCCAGAGACCACAAAACGCTCACCCTCGGTCACGTTGATGGTGATGAACATTTGCTGCTTGTCTTCGGACATTTCCACCTGGGTGGAGTCGATGCGGAACTCCAGATAGCCCCGCGACAGATAGTACGAGCGCAGCGCTTCCAGATCGGCATTGAGCTTGGTGCGCGAGTAACGGTCAGCCTTGGTGTACCAGGTCATCCAGCCGCCCGTGTCCAGGGAAAACTGGTCGCGCAAAGTGGATTCGGAAAACGCCTTGTTGCCCACAATGGCAATTTGCGCAATCTTGGATGGCCCACCTTCGGTGATGGTGAAGGTCAGGTTCACGCGGTTGCGGTCAATCGGGGTGGTGGTGGTCACCACCTGGGCGCCATACAGGCTGCGGGAAATGTACTGGCGCTTGAGCTCCTGCTCAGCCTTGTCGGCCAGCGCCTTGTCAAAAGGACGCCCCTCCGCCAGTCCCACGTCCTTGAGGGACTTGGCCAGCATGTCCTTGTCGAACTCCTTGAGGCCCACGAACTCAACCGCGGCCACGGTCGGGCGCTCCTGCACCACAACAACCAGCACGTCTGCCTGGGTTTCCAGGCGAACGTCCTTGAACAGACCCAGCGAAAACAGCGAGCGAATCGCCGCAGCGCCAGCCTCATCGGTGAAGGTGTCACCCACCCGAAACGGCAAGGAGGCAAACACCGTTCCGGACTCCACGCGCTGCAAACCTTCCACGCGAATGTCCTTGAGCTTGAAAGGCTCCACCGCCCAGGCGGGCAGCACTGAACCCAGCCAGCCGGCAGCAGCCAAGGCCAGGGTGACAGCGTGTTGACGTCGGGAAAAAATGCGCATGCTGTTCCTCGTTATGAAGCGTTGTTTTGATGATAACCGAGCGGCATTAATGTCCGAACTTTTGTATGACGATTCGGGCCTGCTCCCGCCCCCGGCGGTCCAGCTCCAGGAGATCCTGCAGGTCTTGCGGGACTTGAACCGATACATCAGCCAGGGTCTGGGCATTGACCTGGTAAATCTGGTCAAAGCGGATGCGTCGCTCAAGGAAGGCTTCCACCGCCATTTCGTTGGCCGCATTCAGGATGGCGCAACTGCCCGGCGTGCTCTCCAGGGTCTGCCAGGCAAGCTGGATGCCGGCAAAACGCTCGGGGTGGCCATGGTCATCCATGGCCTCAAAAGTCATGGCGGCCAAGCGGTGAAAATCCAGCGCGGTTGCCCCCGAGCTCATGCGCTCTGGCCAGCTCAGACCATAGGCAATCGGCACCCGCATGTCCGGCGTGCCCAGCTGCGCGACCACAGAGGTGTCCTTGTACTGCACCATGGAATGAATCACGCTTTGGGGATGAATCACCACCTCAATCTGTCGGGGTTGAAGACCAAACAAATACCGCGCCTCGATCACTTCCAGCGCCTTGTTCATCATGGTGGCTGAGTCCACCGAGATTTTGCGACCCATGACCCAGTTGGGATGTGCGCAGGCCTCCTCTGGTGTGACCTTAGCGAGTGTGGACACATCGCGCTGACGAAACGGCCCGCCCGACGCGGTCAGGATGATTTTTTCCACGCGATCGGGCCAAGTGGCGGGGTCTTCGGGCAAAGACTGAAAAATGGCCGAATGCTCGCTATCAATCGGCAACAGCGTTGCGCCGCCTTCGCGCACAGCTGCCAAAAACACTTCGCCGCCCACCACCAGGGCTTCCTTGTTGGCCAGCAACAAACGCTTACCTGCGCGAGCCGCACTCAAACAAGGCGACAGGCCAGCGGCACCCACAATCGCGGCCATGACCACATCGACCTGGTCATCGCAGGAGACATCGTCCAGAGCCTGCGCTCCCCAGCGCACCTGTGTGGCCAAACCTTCAGCAGCGAGCCGGGACTGCAACTGACGCCCAGCGGCCTCGTCCGCCATCACCGCCCACACGGGTGTGAAGCTTGCACAGTGGCGCACCATGGCGTCCACCTGTGTGGCAGCAGTCAGGGCAAAAACATCGTAACGGTCGCGGTGGCGGGACAGCACGTCCAGCGTGTTGCCACCGATGGAGCCTGTGGCACCCAAGACGGTGATGCGTTGCTTGCGTGTCGAATCGCTCATGCGCCCCCCAAAGTCACCAACATCATGCTCAAGGGCAAGGTGGGCAGCAGCGCGTCCACACGGTCGAGCACACCGCCGTGACCTGGCAACAATTGCGAGCTGTCTTTCATGCCCGCACTGCGTTTGACCAAGGACTCCACCAGATCGCCCACCACACTCATGGCAGTCAAAAAGACCAGCGAAACCATAGCCCAGGCTTGGCCGCGCTGAAACAGCAAGCTGTACAGACTTGGGCCATCTACAGCCCAAGTGCTCTCCAGCCCCTGCCAGCCCCAGGACAGCACCAACACCCCCAGCAGCCCGCCCAGCGCACCTTCCCAGCTTTTACCAGGGCTGATGGTGGCCGCCAGTTTGCGGGCAATGATGCGCCCGCCCAAAGCGCGCCCGAAAAAGTAAGCCGCAATGTCAGCGACCCACACCAGCGCCATGCAAGAGAGCAAAAAGTTGACGCCCATCACGCGCGCCTGCGACAAAGCCAGCCAGGCCGCCGCAATCAGCAACAGGCCCACAGGCCAGCGAAGCGCCAGTGGCCATTGCGCCCAACCGGGTACACCCCTGCGCAGCATCCACAGGGCCAGTAACACCCACAACGCGCCGACCGCCTGCCACAGCCAGGACAGGGGCTGCTGCACCCACCCCAAAAAATACGCTTGCGCACACAAGCCTGCGACCAGCAAACCACCCACCAAAGAGCCACCAAAGCTCAAGCCCTGCAAGCGCCCCCACTCCCAGGCACCCGCGGCAATGAACACCAGGGTCAAGGCCATCCAGGGCCAGGCCACAGGCGCAAACAAGGCAGGCAGCAAGATCGCCAGCAGCAGCACGGCGGTGATCACCCTTTGCTTCAGCATGATTGCGCTCCAGTAAAAAGGCCGCACAAGGCGGCCTGAAGGTTGTGTGTGTGCATCAGGGCAACCGTGGCCATCAAACGGCCATGATTTCTTGCTCTTTGGAAGCGACCAGCTGGTCGATCTCGGCAATGCGCTTGTCGGTCATTTTCTGGACATCGGCCTCGGTACGCTTTTGATCGTCCTCGGTTGCTTCCTTGTCCTTGACCAGTTTTTTGACAGCTTCGTTGGCATCACGACGCAGATTGCGCACAGCCACCTTGGCGTGTTCACCCTCGGCTTTGGCCAGCTTGGTCATTTCCTTGCGGCGCTCTTCGCTCATGGGCGGCATGGGAACGCGGATCAAGTCGCCCATGGAGGCCGGGTTCAAGCCGAGATCGCTCTCGCGGATGGCCTTTTCGATCTTGGGGCCCAAGCCTTTTTCCCAGGGTTGCACACTGATGGTGCGGGAATCGATCAAGGCCACGTTGGCCACCTGAGACAGGGGCACCATCGAGCCGTAGTACTCCACCTGCACCACGTCCAGCAGCCCGGGATTGGCACGACCCGTGCGGATTTTGCTCAGGCTGTTTTTGAAGGCGGCGATGGATTGCTCCATCTTGGTTTCGGTGTTTTTCTTGATGTCAGCAATGCTCATGAAACTCTCCAGGGAATCGATCAGACGTGCACCAACGTGCCTTCGTCCTCACCCATGACCACACGCTTGAGGGCGCCGTTCTTGAAAATGGAAAACACCTTGATCGGCAACTTCTGGTCACGGCACAGCGCAAACGCTGTGGCATCCATGATGCCCAGATTGCTGGAAATGGCCTGATCAAAGCTGATGGTGCTGTAACGCGTCGCCGTGGGGTCTTTTTTCGGGTCAGCGGTGTAGACGCCATCCACCTTGGTGGCTTTGAGCACCAGCTCGGCGCCAATTTCAGCGCCACGCAGCGCAGCAGCCGTGTCGGTCGTGAAAAACGGGTTGCCTGTACCGGCGGCAAAGACCACGACCTTGCCCTCTTCCAGGTATTGCAGGGCTTTGGGGCGCACATAAGGTTCCACCACCTGGTCGATGCCGATGGCGGACATGACGCGGGCCGTCAGGCCCACCTTGTTCATGGCATCAGCCAGGGCCAGCGAGTTCATGACTGTGGCCAGCATGCCCATGTAGTCGGCTGTGGCGCGGTCCATGCCCGCTGCGCCGCCAGCCACACCACGGAAAATATTTCCCCCGCCAATGACCACAGCCACCTCGACGCCCAGGCGCGTCACCTCGGCCACCTCTTGCACCATGCGCTCGATGGTGGCCCGGTTGATGCCGAATTGATCATCGCCCATGAGGGCCTCACCGGACAACTTCAGCAAAATGCGTTTGTGGGCCGGTTTGGCAACGGTCATGGGCAAATCTCCAGGCGTAAAGGTTTGGTCAGTAGTTTAACGGGGGAAAGAAGAAAAATGATTAGGCCTGGCCCTGAGCAGCGGCCACTTGGGCAGCCACTTCAGCAGCGAAGTCGTCCACTTTCTTCTCGATGCCTTCGCCCACCACGTACAGCGTGAAGGCGGAGACATTGGTGTTGGCAGCCTTGAGCATTTGCTCGACGGTTTGCTTGTCGTTTTTCACGAAAGGCTGGTTGAACAGAGACACCTCTTTCAGGTACTTCTGCACAGAACCTTCGATCATCTTGGCAGCGATGTCAGCGGGCTTGCCGGATTCGGCGGCCTTGCCTTCGGCCACAGCACGCTCTTTGGCGATCAGCTCGGCAGGCACGTCGGCGCTGGTCAGGGCCACGGGTTTCATGGCGGCCACGTGCATGGCGACATCTTTGGCAGCGGTTTCGTCGCCAGAGAACTGAACCATCACGCCAATGCGGGTGCCGTGCAGGTAAGAGGCGACTTGAGTGCCTTCCACGCGCTTGAAGCGACGGAAGCTCATGTTCTCGCCGATCTTGCCGATCAGGCCTTTGCGCACTTCTTCCAGCGTGGGGCCGAAGCTGTCCTGGCTGTAAGGCAGAGCGCCCAGGGCTTCCAGGTCAGCGGGGTTGTGCTTGGCCACCAGCTCGGCAGCAGCGTTGGCCATGGCCAGGAAGCTGTCGTTCTTGGTCACGAAGTCGGTTTCACAGTTCACTTCGATCATGGCGCCCACGTTGCCTTGCACGAAGCTGGTCACAACGCCTTCAGCGGTCACGCGGGAAGCGGCCTTGCCGGCTTTGGTGCCCAGCTTGACGCGCAGGATCTCTTCGGCCTTGGCCATGTCGCCATCGGCTTCGGTCAGGGCTTTTTTGCACTCCATCATGGGTGCATCGGTTTTGCCACGCAGTTCAGCAACCATGCTTGCGGTGATAGCAGCCATTGTGTTCTCTCCGGTATTCAGTATTCAGGTCAGGTTAAAAAAAAGGGGCCTCAGAGCCCCTTTTGGTGGGTGATGGGCGATCAGGCCTCGACTTCGACGAACTCGTCGGAGCCTTCGGCGGCCACAGCCTGGGCCACTTCGGCCACGGCGTTGGCACGGCCTTCCAGAATCGCGTCAGCGATGCCACGGGCGTACAGAGCAACCGCTTTGGCGGAGTCATCGTTGCCGGGGATCACGTAGTCGATACCTTCGGGCGAGTGGTTGGAGTCCACCACACCGATGAGCGGAATGCCCAGCTTCTTGGCTTCGGCGATGGCGATCTTGTGGTAGCCCACGTCCACCACGAAGATGGCGTCCGGCAGGGTGTTCATGTCCTGAATGCCACCGATGTCTTTTTCCAGCTTCTCGATTTCGCGCTTGAACATGAGCTGTTCTTTTTTGCTCATGCTGTCCAGACCGGCTTCCTGCTGGGCCTTCATGTCCTTCAGACGCTTGATGGAGGTCTTGACGGTTTTGAAGTTGGTCAGCATGCCGCCCAGCCAACGCTGGTCGACGAAAGGCATGCCAGCGCGCTGGGCTTCAGCAGCCACCAGCTCGCGCGATTGGCGCTTGGTGCCAACCATCAAAATGGTGCCACGGTTGGCGGCCAGTTGCTTGGCAAACTTGGCAGCGTCCTGGAACATCGGCAGCGACTTTTCCAGGTTGATGATGTGGATCTTGTTGCGATGGCCGAAAATGAAGGGGGCCATCTTGGGGTTCCAGAAGCGGGTTTGGTGACCGAAGTGGACACCGGCTTCCAGCATTTCACGCATGGTGACGGACATTTTGAATGCTCCAAAGGTTAAGTCTTAAATCCTGCCCGACAATCACTGCATGCAGCGACACCTTGTGAGGACAGGTTTGCGATTTCTTTGCGCGCTCGGGCGCCCTACATGAGCACCCCAGTTCGCAAAGCCTTGAGATTATAGCACCCGGGAATACCCTGAACCTATGAGCACCACACGCCTGACCCCCACCCAACGCCCCACCCCGGTCTGGAAAACGGCCCGCTTGCGCCAACTGGAAGCCCTTTGGCAACAAAGCAGTCCCAACCCCTTGATGGATCTGGCCGGGCTGGCGCTGGCTCAACTGGCCCAGGCCCTGGCCCCGCATGCTCGCCAGCTTTGCATCTTTGCCGGACCCGGCAATAACGGCGGCGATGGGCTGGAGGCAGCCATGCACCTGCACCAATGGGGGCGCCCCGTCCAGGTCCGCCTGCTGGCCGAACCGGACACACTGCCGGCGGATGCGCAACGCGCCTACCAACGCGCCCTACGTGCTGGCGTTTCATTCACGCCACCATCTGCCCCTTTGCGGCTGAACGAACAAGACCTGTGCATCGATGCGCTTTTAGGCCTGGGCAGCACCCGAGAGCCGCAAGGCGCACAGCGCGAAGCGATTGACCAGATCAACACCTGCGCGGCCACAATCCTGGCGGTAGACATTCCCTCCGGCCTGAACCCGGACAACGGACAACCCTTTGGAGCCCCCTCATCCGTTGTCAAAGCCACCCACACTCTAACCCTGCTGGGCGCCAAGCCTGGCCTGTTCATGGGCATTGGGCGAGACATGTGCGGACAAATTTGGCTCAACACGCTGGGGCTGCCCGATGAACTGACAGCCACGCCTGCGCCCGACGCCTGGCTGAACCTTCCTGCCGCAGCTCTGCCCTTCCCGCACGCCAGCCACAAAGGCACCCGAGGCGATGTGGCGGTGGTGGGTGGCCAAGGACTGACGCATCACGGCATGGGCATGACCGGAGCCGCCGTATTGGCCGCCACAGCCGCCTTGAACGCAGGTGCAGGCCGAGTCATGTTGGCACTGCTAGGCGAAGCACCTGTGGGCGCGAGCGTTCCTGCAGATGTGATGCAACGCAGCCCCGAAGGGCTGGATCTGGCGCAGTTGACCGTGGTGGCTGGTTGCGGTGGCGGTCAGGCAATTGCACAACACCTGGGCCGACTCTTGCAATACAGCGCCCGGCTGGTGCTGGATGCAGACGCCCTCAATGTATTGGCGCGCGACCCCTGGCTGCAGAGCCTCATGCAACGACGCTCACCGCAGACCACGGTCATCACCCCCCACCCGCTTGAAGCTGCGCGCCTGCTGCAAACCGATACCGCACACATTCAGGCCGATCGCCTGAGCGCCGCACAAACACTGGCAGAACGCTACCACTGCTGCGTGGCCCTCAAAGGCTCGGGCACGGTGCTGGCTTGCCCAGGTGAAATGCCGCGCATCAACACCAGCGGCAACGCTCGCCTGGCCACAGGCGGTACAGGTGATGTCCTCGCGGGTTTGATCGGCGCGCGCCTGGCGCAAAGCCAAAACGCATGGACTTCCCTCCAAGCGGCAGTGTGTGCCCACGGGCAACACGCCGACACCTGGCCCCTCGACCGCGCACTGACAGCCAGCGCTCTGGCGCAAAGCCTGCGCTAAGTCACCAGCGGGTCTTGCGCGAAGCCTTGCTTTTTTCTTTGCCTTTTTTGCGGGCGCTTGCGTTTTTCACAGAGGCCTTGATCGCCTGAATCGGCGAGCGCGCCAGCTCACCAGGCTGCGGCTTGGCGCCAGACCGATGTCTGTCTTTGCGCTCCTTGCCTCGCGAACCAGGCTCTGTCGGTGCACCGGCTTTGTCGCGCATGGCACGGGGCAACAAATCATCGCCGGGTTTGACAAGACGGAAATCAATCTTGCGACCGTCCAGGTCCACACGGCTGACCTGCACCTGCACCTTGGTGCCAATGGCGTACCGAATGCCGGTGCGTTCCCCGCGCAACTCCTGGCGTGTTTCGTCAAAGCGGAAGTACTCGCCGCCCAGCTCGGTGATGTGCACCAAGCCCTCGACATAGAGCGCATCCAGCGTCACAAACAAGCCAAAACTGGTCGCCGCAGTGACCACGCCGCTGTACTCCTCGCCCAGGTGTTCGCGCATAAACTTGCACTTGAGCCAAGCCTCCACATCGCGGCTGGCCTCGTCGGCGCGGCGCTCGTTGGCGCTGCAATGCAGCCCCGCAGCTTCCCAGGCCTGCTGCTCGCCCGCTGTCATTTGCACACGTGGCGCCATTCGATTGCCTTGCGTGCCCGCAGACTTGTTCTTGGACAAGCGACGCGCCAGCTGAGCATGCGCCTCGCCCGGCAAAGGCAAAGCAGGCAGAGCGTACTTGCGCTTTTCAAGAATGGCTTTGATCACGCGATGAACCAGCAAATCCGGGTAACGGCGAATCGGACTGGTGAAGTGGGTGTAGGCCTCATAAGCCAGACCGAAGTGTCCACTGTTGATGGGCGTGTAAATAGCCTGCTGCATGGAGCGCAGCAGCATGGTGTGGATTTGCTGCGCGTCGGGCCGCTCCTTGACCATCTCGGCAATTTTCTGGAAGTCCGAAGGGTGCGGCTCATCACCCAGGTTGACCGCCACGCCCATGGCCCGCAGGTAGCCGCGCAGGATTTCACGCTTTTCGGGTGTGGGGCCCTCGTGCACCCGGAACAGACCTGGATGATGGTTGTGCGCAATGAAGTCTGCACTGCAAACGTTGGCCGCCAGCATGGCTTCCTCAATGACACGGTGCGCGTCGTTGCGCGTACGCGGCACGATCTTTTCAATACGACCGCTGTCATCACACACGATTTGTGTCTCGGTGGTGTCGAAGTCCACCGCCCCACGTCGCTCACGCGAGCCCAGCAAGGCGCGATACACATCGTGAAGGTTAAGCAGATCGTCAATGCGCTCCTTGCGGCGCATCGCCTCAGGCCCACGCGTATTGCCCAAAATGGCGGCCACTTCGGTGTAGGTAAAGCGCGCATGGCTGTGCATCACCGCCGGATAAAACTGGTACGCGTGCACAGCGCCAGAGCCCGTGATCAGCATGTCACAGACCATGCACAAGCGGTCCACATCTGGGTTGAGCGAGCACAGACCGTTGGACAGTTTTTCCGGCAGCATGGGAATCACGCGGCGCGGAAAGTACACACTGGTGGCGCGGTCATAGGCGTCCACATCAATCGCACTGCCCGTTTGCACATAGTGCGACACATCGGCAATGGCCACCAACAAACGCCAGCCGTTGCCGCGTCCAACCTTGGCGGGCTCGCAGTACACCGCATCGTCAAAATCGCGCGCGTCTTCGCCGTCAATGGTGACCAGCGCCACATCACGCAAATCGACGCGATCCTTGCGATCTTTGGCCATCACTTTGTCAGGCAGCCCGCGGGACTGTGCGATACAGGCCTCGGAAAACTCATGTGGCACGCTGTACTTGCGCACAGCAATTTCGATCTCCATGCCGGGGTCATCCACCTCGCCCAGCACCTCGCGTACTCTGCCCACAGGCTGGCCATACAGCGCCGGCGGCTCGGTCAATTCGGTGACCACCACCTGCCCCGGCTTGGCCTGGCCCAAAGCCCCTTTGGGAATCAGTACGTCCTGGCCATAACGTTTGTCTTCTGGGGCCACCAGCCACAAACCACCCTCATGCAGCAAGCGCCCAATGATCGGCTGCTCCGAGCGTTTGATGATTTCAACCACCCTGCCCTCCGGGCGGCCTCTGCGGTCTGTGCGGACCACGCGCGCGCGCACTCTGTCCTTGTGCAAAACGGCGCGCATCTCGTTGGGCGGCAGGTAGATGTCAGGCTCGCCATCGTCGCGAACCACAAAGCCGTGTCCATCACGGTGGCCTTGCACCGTACCTTCTATTTCATCCAGCAAACCGCTGGGGGGAGCTGCTTTTTTGATATACAATCCTTAGTTCCTGAGATGCCCAGGTGGCGGAATTGGTAGACGCACTAGTTTCAGGTACTAGCGCTGCGAGGCGTGGAGGTTCGAGTCCTCTCCTGGGCACCAATATTACCGATAAATCACACCAAAAAGCCGATGCCATTTGTCCATCGGCTTTTTTGTTTTGTGCGGCGCAAAAACATTTGCAAAGTCACCTGAATGCCACCGATTGTGTGTACAATGCGAGCTTCCTGAGATGCCCAGGTGGCGGAATTGGTAGACGCACTAGTTTCAGGTACTAGCGCTGCGAGGCGTGGAGGTTCGAGTCCTCTCCTGGGCACCACAAAAT
>JBEEOS010000043.1:0-16330 GCA_041191485.1 Pseudomonadota bacterium | reverse complement strand
CTGCCGACATGGCCGAGAGTCCGGCGGTGTAGGTGTCGGTGGTCATGCTGAAGCCTTGCTGGCGTGTGGCTTGTACCGCCGACAGCACCTCTTGCAGGGAGGTGGGCGCGGCCGGCCCGAATTGATCAGCGCTACCCAGGCCCTGTTTGACCAACAAAGCCAGTGCCTCGTCATCGCTCAGGGTGGACAACCAGGCCCAGCCCGATGACGAGCACGACAGTCGGGCATCGCTGCCCATGTCCGGGTCGTAGCGCAGACCCTGGCGTGCACCCTGTGCTCGGGCCACCCAGGTCAGGCGTTCGCCATCCACCACCGACAGGCGCACCAGTTCGCCCGAGACTTCGGCCAGGCGGTTGAGCAGCGGTTGCGCGATGTCCACGATGCCGGTGTTGCTCAGGTAGGACAGGCCCATCGACACCAGCTTGGTGCTGAGCAGGTAGTCGCCGTGACCGCGAGCCTGGCGCACGTAGCCCAGGCGCACCAGGTCGGCCAGCAGGCGGTGCACGGCACTGCGCGGAATGCCCAGTGTGTCAGCGATGGCGGCCACTGACCGCCGCGTCGTGTACCGCCAGTGTGGCTTGCAGGGTGCGCAGACCGTCGAGTGCGCTACACAGAGGCTCGGCTTGTCCAGCGATCACGTCGGCGAAGTGCTCGAGCTGGCGGGTGTAGGGGTCGGCCACATGCACACGCGTTTCTTCATGCGAGAGTTCGGCATGCCAGCTGCGCTCACCGCGGTACTGCCACAGCCCGAGGTCAGGCAGCGAGAGCGAGCCGTGCGTACCCATGATCTGGTGGGAAACCACGTCCTGACGCGGGTATTGCGCCTGTTCGCCAGCGCACATGTCCCAACACCAAGGTGAGGCGGTGGCGTCCGAAACGATCACAGTGGCCAGCGCGCCGCAGGCAAAACGCAGCCCGGCGGCAGCGGTGTCTTCGACCTCAAAGCCGCGCACAGCGTGGCTGTCCATGGCCTGCACCTCGGTGACTTCGCCAAGTAAAAAACGCAGCATGTCGATGTCGTGGATCAGGTTGATCAGGATCGGGCCGCCACCGTTCTGGCGGCGCCAGGCTACATCGAAATACGGGTCGGGCTTGAGGAAAGTGGCCAGCGCGGTGGCACTGACGATGCGGCCCAGCTGGCCTTGCGCAATCAGTTCGCGGGCGCGCTGGTTGATCGGGTTGTGGCGGCGGTGGTGGCCCACCAAAACCGGGGTTCCGGTGCGCGCCACGGCATCGGCCAGCTTGCGGGCATCTCCCACGGTGTCGGAGATCGGTTTTTCGACCAAGGCTGGGATGCCACGCGCCAGGCATTCCAGCGCCACAGGTACATGCGCAACATTGGGTGTGGCCACGATGGCGCCTTGTGGGCGCACCTGGTCGAGCAGGGCGGCAGGTTCTGCGGCCCAAGGCACACCCAGCGTTTCGGCCAGGGCCTGGCCTGCGGGCGTGGGGTCGGCAATACCGGCCAGCGCCAGATCGTGGTGCCGCTGGATGCGGTCGATGTGAGTTTTGCCGATGATGCCGGCGCCAATCAAGGCCAGACGGGTGGTGGGCATGGGTTGTCTCTTGGCGACTTTTTTGTGAATGAGCGCAGTGTAGTCATAGTTGGAAAAAAATTCAATAGTTGAATCTAATTCCACTTTTGTATATGATCTGCTCAATTCCAAAGCCAAAGTCGCCTTGGCCGAGACCTACGTACCAGTGAGAGAGACATGTCACAAGCCTTGAGCGGAGCTACCCGAGTCCACTTCATCGTGGGCGATCCGATTGCACAGGTCAAATCTCCGGCGGGCGTGACCCAGGCCTTTCATGATGCGGGGCGGGACGCGGTTTGCATCCCGGCGCATGTGAGTCCAGCCGATCTGGCGACCTGGGCGCAAGGGGTGTCCAAAGCGCAGAACGCGGACGGCATCATCGTCACCGTGCCGCACAAGTTCTCGTGTTTTGACCTCTGCGCTACCACATCTGACCGCGCCGCCTTCCTCAAGGCGGTCAACACGCTACGCCGCAATGCCGATGGCAGCTGGCATGGTGACATGTTCGATGGCATGGGCTATGTCGAAGCCATGCGCGCCAAGGGCTGCGAGCCCCGAGGCCAGCGGGCCTTGCTGGTGGGCGCCGGAGGCGCTGGTTCAGCGATTGCCTATTCTTTGGTTGCTGCTGGTGTGCTGGAGCTGGCCATCTATGACCCCGACACGGTGCGGCGTGATAACCTGATCGCGCGGCTGGCTGGGTTGGGCTTGGGGCAAGTGTCGGCGGGCAGCAGCGACCCGACGGGTTTTGACATCGCCATCAATGCCACCCCCATCGGCATGAAAGACGGCGATCCGCACCCGATCGATTCAACGAAATTCAAGGCTTCGCAGTTCGTGGGTTGTGTCATCACCTCGCCTGCTGTGCCGCCCATGATTGCCGCTGCGCGCGCCAAAGGCTGCAACACCATGACGGGAGCAGACATGTTTGCTCGTGTTCGGGATCTGATGGTCAGTTTTTTGCTGGAGGCTTGACATGCAAGTATTGAAGAGAGGCTTGCAAGGCCTGCATGACGACAGCGTCTATGACCTGGTGGTGATTGGTGCCGGTGGTGCGGGTATGGCCACGGCTTTGTTCGCGGCCATGGAGGGTGCGAGCGTGCTGCTGATCGAACGCACCGAGTACGTGGGCGGCACGACAGCTTGGTCAGCCGGCACCAGCTGGCTGCCGGGCTCACGCCACGCGTCCAAAGTCAACCCTGGCGATACTTTGGCTGAAACCGCGCGCTATCTGGACAATGCCGTCGGCGAGCGCACCTCGAAAGCTTTGCGCCAGGCCTTTTTGGACAATGCCCGCGCGGCGGTCGATGAGGTTGAAGACCGCTCCGAACTGAAATACCGCCCTTACCCCAAGCACCCGGACTACATCTCCGATCTGGGGGGCTCGACACTCAACGGTCGTGCACTGGAGCCTGTGCCATTTGATGGACGCCTGTTGGGACGTGAACTGTTTGCACTGCTGCGTCCGCCCATCCCTGAGTTCACCGTGCTGGGCGGCATGATGGTGGACCGCACCGATATCAATCATCTGCTGGCGATGACCCGATCCTGGGCCTCGCTCAAGCATTCATTGAAGATTGTGTTGCGTCACGCCATCGACCGCCTGAGTTGGCCGCGTGGCACACGCCTGGTGATGGGCAATGCGCATGTTGCCCGTCTGCTGTATTCGCTATCAAAACACGACAAAGTCACGATGGTGATGAATGCCATGGTGACGCACATTGAGCGTGGTCAGAGTGGTGTGGAGCGAGTGGACCTGGTCTGTGACGGCGAGCACCGCAGCATCCGCGTCAACAAAGGGCTGGTACTGGCCAGCGGTGGCTTTAACCGCCACCCCGAGCTGCGCGCTCAGATGCTGCCAGGCGTGCCCGCCGAATGGTCGCCCGCTGCGCCGGGCCACACCGGCCAGGCGCACGATCTGGCTAAACACCTGGGTGCTGTGTATGGGCAGGGCGGTTTGTCCCACGCTTTTTGGGCGCCAGTGTCGCTGCGCAAGCGCCTAGATGGCAGTACTGCGGTGTTCCCACACTTTGTGATGGATCGCGCCAAGCCCGGCATGATCACCGTCAACGCCAAAGGCGAGCGTTTCCTGAACGAAAGTACCTCTTATCACCTGTTCGGTTTGGCTATGCAAAAGGCTCACCAGAGCGCGCCCAGCATTCCAGCTTATCTGGTGTGCGATGCCGAAGCCCTGCGTAAATACGGTATCGGCATGGTGCGTCCCGGCGGCAAGGGCCTCGCGCCATTTTTGGCCGATGGCTACCTGACAGAAGCAGTCTCATTGGCCGAACTTGCAGGCAAACTGGGCATGGATGCGAAGGCGTTGCAAGCCAGTGTGGAGCAAATCAACCGCTACGCTGAAACCGGCGTGGATCCCGATTACCACCGTGGCGAAACCGCTTACCAGCAGAACCTGGGCGATCCGGCCTGGACGGGCAAGAATCCGAACATCGGACCACTTACCACCGGTCCCTTCTATGCGGTTCGCCTATACCCAGGCGACATCGGCGCATCAACTGGCTTTGCCACCAATGAACATGCACAGGTGTTGGGCGCCAATGACCAGGCCATCGGGCAGCTCTACGCCGTGGGCAACGACATGCACTCGATCATGGGTGGCATTTATCCGGCGCCGGGCATTACCATCGGTCCGGGCCTGGTTTTTGCACGGATTGTAGTGCGCGATGCTTTGGGCTTGGGCTGAGTGAATTGGGACGATTCGTCCAATTGATGGCCCGATTTGTGATCTTGTACGCAAGGATGCTCACCCAAAATCAACTGCTCTTTCCTGAATCAGCGAGCCATCAGTCGCTGGTTTTCCCTTATTTTGGTCGATAGTCGATCGAAATGGTTCGTTTGTCGATCTTTTGTGGTTTTGAAACTGTGTTCAGGAGCCTTCAGGCGCCTACAGTTGCGGACTGCAATGCTCGTGCAACGGGCCAGACCCACGAGTCCGGGTGTTGAGGACTTTTGTCAATCTGAAATGGAGACAACCATGCAAAAAATGAAGCGTCAATTCTTGGGCGCCGCTCTGGCAGCCGTAGCGGCTGTGACAGTCGGTGGCCAGGCGATGGCTGACAACTACCCCTCGCGCGATATCACTGCTGTGATCCAGTGGGGCGCAGGCGGCGGGACCGATGTGGCCGTGCGTGGCTATGCCCCCTATGCTGAAGAAGCGCTGGGCAAAAAAATCGTTCTGCAGAACAAGCCTGGCGCCGCTGGCTCCATTGGTGCCAACTTTGTGTTGCAGCAGCCCGCTGACGGCTACACCCTGTTGATGGGCGCCGAGCCTCAGTCGCTGTTTCGCGTCATGGGCGTGGCTGACTTTGACTATGACAAGTTCTACCCCATCAACATCGCAGCCGTGGCCAACACCATTTTGCTGGTGGCACGTCCCGATGCGCCCTGGAACACGACCCAAGACTTGATGTCTTTTGTCGAGAAGAATCCCAACAAGGTCAAGCAGTACATGGCGGGACAAGGCACCGTGCCTTTCACCGTGAATGCCATGATGGGCACCATGACCGACTTCAAAACCCTGATGGTCCCTTTCGCCGGTGACGGCCCGGCCATTGCTGCCCTGCAAGGTGGTCACGTGGACATCGGCTTCATTGCCTCCGGCGCTGCCATTGAGCACATCAAGGCTGGCCGTCTGAAGGCGCTGGGCGTGCTGGACTCCAAGGCATTCCAGGGCATTCCTCCGATGACCGATGCTGGCTCTTTGCGCGGCATCACCAAGTACCTGCCCTGGGGCTCCTGGTACGGTGTGTTCGTGCGCAAGGAAACACCTGATGATGTGAAAGCCAAGCTGGTCGCCGCCTTCAAAAAGGCTGGTGAGAACAAGCAATACCGCGACATGATGACGAGCCGTGGCACCACCATGCTCAACATCGGCGGCGCTGAAGCTGAAGCCTTCATCAAGAAGTTCCAGTCCACCACCGCCTGGTTGTACCAAGGTGCTGGCGTGGCGAAGAAAAACCCAGCCGAGCTGGGTATTGCCAAGCCCTGATCTTGTAGGGAAATGTCTCATGCCCAAGTGCATGAGACATTCAAGCTCTCAGAAGCTTCAGGCGGCGAGTTTGCTCGCCGCTTGTTTTTGAAAGGTACCTCAGATGCATTCCAGTCATTCCCGTTTGCCGGGCGAGCTGACGTTCATGGCATTGATCGTGGCGTTCAGCGCCTTTATGCTGTGGAGCGCGTTCAAGATCTCCGGGTTTGAGTCCGTGTCCTCTCCCGGCGTATTTCCCATGGTTTGCGCGGCAGCCATGCTGATCACGGGCTTGATGAGTTTGCGCCAAACAGCCAAGGGGCGTATTCAAAATGAAGAAGGTCTGAGCCTGACTCAATTGTTTGTCTTGCGCCTGGCGCCACCGCAGCTGGTGGCATTCTCGGCACTGGTGACCCTGTACATGCTCATGCTGGAGCGCACAGGTTTTCTCTTGACCTCTTATCTCTTTTTGTTGCTGTCCATGCGCGTACTGGGCAGCAGGCGCATGCTGCTCAATGTGGGTATTTCCCTGCTGGTGCTGGCGGCGATCTTCATCGTGTTTCGCACTGCGTTTTCCGTGGTGTTGCCTGCTGGCGCCTGGGTTGGCGCCTACACCCCGGAGATATTGCGATGATGCAAGCCCTTCAATATTTTCTGATGTCCTGGCTGGACATCAAGATGCTGTTGCTCACGGCTTTCGGTACCTTTGCGGGTATTTATATCGGCGCCATTCCGGGCTTGTCGGTCACCATGGCAGTGTCCATTCTGATTTCGTTCACTTTCAAGTGGAATGTGAATGAAGCGTTGGCTTTGATCTCGGGCATCTATCTGGGGGGTGTGTATGGCGGCTCTCGCAGTGCCATCTTGCTCAATATTCCTGGTGCGCCATCGGCGATTGCGACAGGTCTGGATGGCTATCCCTTGGCCAAACGAGGTGAGGCTGGACAGGCCATTGGTCTGACCACAGTGATTTCCGTGTTTGGCGGATTCGTCGGTATTTTTGCACTGGCTGTGGCAGCGCCTGCTGTGTCCGAATTTGCGCTTAAATTTGGCCCACGTGAGTATTTGTTGCTCGGACTGTGGGGCATTTTGCTGGTAGGCAGCTTGTCGGGTGAGTCGCTGTCCAAAGGCATTTTTTCAGGGGCCTTGGGCGCGCTGTTGGCCTGTGTAGGTCTGGATGAGCTGACAGGCGAGCCTCGTTTGACCTACGGCAGCTTGCAGTTGTCAGCGGGCATTTCTTACATCGCCGCCATGATTGGCTTCTTTGGCGTGTCCGAAGTGATTGCTCAGATCCACGAGCTCAAGCTCAAAGCGATCAAGCAAAACGTGAGCAAGATCATTCCCTCATGGGGTCTGGTGCGTAAATACCTACCTTTGGCGACGCGCACATCCACGCTGGGTGTGGTTGTCGGGGCTCTGCCGGGTGCGGGCGGTGATATTGCTGCGTTGATGGCCTATGACCATGCCAAGCGTACCGTCAAAAATCCTTCGCGGCCTTTTGGACAGGGTGCTTACGAAGGCTTAGTGGCGCCGGAGTCCGCCAACAATGCAGCCGTGGGCGGCGCCTACATTCCCATGCTGACCCTGGGTATTCCGGGGGATGCGGTCACTGCCGTGATCATTGGAGCTCTGTACATCCACGGCCTCAAGCCGGGGCCGATGCTGATGATCGAAACGCCCCATTTGTTCTGGTTCCTGGTGGGGTCGTTGTGCTTGGCCAACATCTTCCTGCTGGTCTTTGGCCTGACGGGCATCAAGATTTTTGCCAAGATTGTGGAGACGCCCAAACCCGTCCTGCTGCCTTTGATTCTGGTGCTGTCCGCTGTTGGAGCCTATGCCATCAACAACAATCCGGTAGACGTCTATTGGATGCTGGGTTTTGGTATTCTGGGCTATTTCCTGAAGATGTATGGTTTCCAGGTGGGGCCAGTCATTTTGGGCATGATTTTGGGACCGCTGATGGAGCGTAGCTATCGTCAAACCATGTTGTCCGATGGCAACGATGTTGCTACCTTCTTTACAGGATTTTTCACCACCCCCGTTTCCGCGGTGTTGTTGTTTGCTTTGGTCATGACTGTGGTGACGCAGACACAGTGGTGGCAGCGCATGCGTGGTCGTAAATAACCCCATTGGGGCTGATCTGAAAACCGGGCTGTGGCCCGGTTTTTTTATGGGCGCTTATTGCGTCAGTGCGGCCAGGGCTCGTGCACGAAAAGCCTTGGGGCTCAAACCTGTGTGTTTGCGGAAAAAGCGGCTGAAATAGGCGTCGTCTTCAAATCCCAATTCCGAGGCCAGTTGCTTGACTGGCAAGTGGGTGTAGATGAGTTCGCGTTGAGCCTCGTGGATCAGGCGGGAATTGATGACGTCCAGCCCTGACATGCCCAGTACTTCACGACACAGGCGTGAGAGTTGACCAGGCGTCACTCCCATGTTGTGTGCGTAATGCTGCAATGACTTTTCCTGGCGGAAATCATGCTCGAGCATGGTTTTGAATTTTTCAACTTGTCTTACTTTGCGCGGCAGTGCCAGCTCCGTACGATTACTGGCGGGGTCCAGTTGCGAACTGACACGATGCACCTGAATCATCAATGCCAGCAGCAAGGCGGTTCCAGCCGCCTGGTGTCCTATGGCGCTGGTGCGTGACTCTTGCTCTAGCGCCAAGAACAAAGGCATGAGCTGGGTCATGTACCGCATGTCCAGATCGAGTTGCAGCAAGACGGGTGTTCGGATGGTGCTCAGCAGTTGAGGCATGGCTACCGAGGCAACAGACTCCAATGCTTTTTGGCTGGCGGTAACCACAGGGCCTTGAACATCCGCGCTGAATTCGAAGCCGTGCACATGTCCCGCAGGAATGACCATCAGACAGGGGGCAACACCTTGCAGACGCACATCATCGAGCAGGAAATCGACTTGGCCTTGGGTCAAGTAAAGCACTTGCACGAAGGCTTCGTGCCGATGCGGCTGGATGACCCAGTGGTAAAGGCTTGAACGCTGAGGAATCCATTCGAAGTTGAAAGCATTGTTCCAACTTGAGGAGGCCTGGTCACCGTAGAGATCGTAATTGGGGATGCCTTTGGACATTTTTTGCGGATCTGTATTGGCTCGAATTGTCCAACTCTTGGGTTGAATCGTCAAACATGCGTTGACATCATCTGCCCACAATTGGAGCCTTGCGCTAAGGAGACAACATGGAACGTTCAGAAGACTGGTTGGGCCTGCGAGGCAAAGTATGCGCTGTGACCGGAGCTGCCAGCGGTATTGGTGCAGAGGTGGCGGCTCAGCTGGCACAAGCAGGTGCCAAAGTGGCCTTGATCGACCGTAATGCAGTCGGGTGTGAAGCTTTGGCGGACATGCTGCGGCAACAAGGTGCTGAAGTGCTGTCGTTGGCTTGCGATATCTCGGATGAGGCGCAAACGCAGTCGGTGGCGCAGGCTGTGGTCTCGCAGTGGGGGTGTTGCGATGCCTTGATCAATAACGCGGGCATGTTGCGTCCAGGCAGTCTGGAAGAGGTGTCGATAGCCGACTGGAATGCTGTGCTCGCAGTCAACCTCACAGGTTATTTGCTGTGTGCCCGCGCCTTCAAGCCCATGCTGCAATCTGCGCGTGGATCGATTGTGAACGTGGCCTCGATTTCCGGTTTGTTCCCGCAATCGCGTAGCGGCGCCTACAGCGCAGGCAAGGCGGGGGTGTTGTTACTGTCACGTCAATTGGCTGCGGAATGGGGCCCTCAAGGCATCCGAAGCAACGCGATCTGTCCCGGCATGATCCGCACAGCCTTGTCGGCCAAGTTTTATGAAGAGCCTGGCTTTGAAGCCAAACGCGCTGCCGTGACAGCCAGTCGTCGCATAGGTGAGCCGGTGGACATTGCCAATGTCGCTGTGTTCTTGGCAAGTGAACGTTCGGCTTATGTCAATGGCGCAGAAATTTCGGTGGATGGGGGGATGTCCAGCATGTTGATGGACATGGTGCCGCGCCCCGGCTACAACCAGACCCAATGAGTGGAGACAAGTGATGGAACAACAATTTGATCTGATCGTGGTAGGTTCAGGCGCAGCAGGCTTGACCTGTGCGATCACCGCAAAAAAACGCGGCTTGAAGGTTTGTGTTCTTGAAAAAGAACCTGTTTTTGGTGGCACCACGGCGTTGTCAGGTGGCGTGCTCTGGATTCCGCTGAGCAGTCACGGCCGCAAGCAAAATCCTAACGATAGCGCCGAGGCTGTCCGCCAGTACATGATGAATGAGACCGGCCGCTTCTACGATGAAAGCGCTGTGCAGGCCTTCATCGATAACGGGCCCAAGATGGTGGAGATGCTTGAAAAAGATACTGCCATGCAGTTTGTGCCCACGCTGTACCCGGACTACCACCCGGATGTGGGTGGTGGCGTGGACATCGGTCGCTCCATTTTGGCCAAACCCTATGACATCAGAGGGTTGGGTAAGGACATGTTTCGGCTGAAGTTGCCGCTCAAGACCATCACCTTCATGGGCATGATGTTCAATTCATCCAATGCCGACCTTAAACACTTTTTCCGTGCGACCAAGTCGCTAACGTCGGCGTTGTACGTGGCCCGCAGGCTTGTCAACCACTTGCGCGAGCTCCTTGTTTACCGCCGTGCCATTCAGGTCACCAGTGGCAATGCGCTTGCAGCGCGCCTGGCTCAGTCAGTGCTGGATTTAGGTATTCCCATTTTGACGTCTCACGCAGTAAGTGGTCTTCGTGAGCGAGACGGTCGGGTCTGCGGTGTGGATGTTCAATTGCCTGATGGGTCTTGCAAAGAGATGCATGCCAAGCAAGCTGTGGTTCTTGCTTGTGGTGGCTTCCCGCATGATCTTCAGCGTTTGGCGCAGGCCTACCCGCATGTTCGACGTGGGCATGCGCATCTGTCTCCCAC
Source organism: Pseudomonadota bacterium (assembly GCA_041191485.1). Lineage (GTDB taxonomy): Bacteria > Pseudomonadota > Gammaproteobacteria > Burkholderiales > Burkholderiaceae_C > Limnohabitans_A. The sequence continues at coordinate 5,918 of JBEEOS010000043.1, read as the reverse complement.
CCCTTTATCCAACACGGGCGATGGTGTGACCATGGCCGAGCAGGCTGGTGCGGTTGTCGATACCCGTTTCGCTGACAGTGCTGCATGGATGCCTGTCACACCTGTGGATTTTGGTGGCGGGGAGATCGGGGTGTTTCCCCATTTGCTCGACCGGTACAAACCAGGCGTGATAGGTGTCTTGCGCAACGGGCGCCGTTTCACCAATGAGTCAAATTCGTACCATGATGTGGGCCTGGCCATGATCGAGGCCTGCAAGGACCAGGACGAAACCGCCATGTGGTTGGTGTGTGACAAGGCGACGCTCTCCAAATACGGTTTGGGTTATGTCAAACCTGCGCCTTTGCCCATAGGACGTTTTTTGCGTAACGGCTATTTGCTGGAGGGCAAGACCCTGGAGGCCTTGGCCTTGAAGGCTGGCCTGGATGCCAAGGGCCTTCAAGAGACCGTGGCCGCTTACAACGTACATGCAGTCAAGGGCGAAGACCCCGAATTCGGACGTGGCCGCACCAGTTTCAACCGTTATCTGGCTGATCCGGAGCAAAAGCCCAATCCCTGCGTGGCTCCGATTTTCAAAGGTCCGTTTTATGCCATCAAAGTCATCATGGGGGACTTGGGTACGTTCGATGGCATCCAGACTACTGTCGAAGGACAGGTGCTGCGTCGTGATGGATCGATCATTGCCGGCTTGTATGCTGCTGGCAATGACCGCGCCAGCATCATGGGGGGTAATTATCCAGGGGCGGGTATCACGCATGGGCCGAACATGACTTTTGCCTACGTAACGGCCAACCATATTGCCGACCAATCCGGCGAACAACCGGGAGTGTGAGCATGACGTCTATAGAACAAGCCAAACGCCCGCTGGTCGACCACCGCATCTATACCATTCGCCTGCGCAAGATGCCGGAATTTCTGGAAGTCTTCAACCGCCTGGCCATGCCTGTTTTGTTGCAGACGCTGGAGCATCCACTGGGTTTTTATGTGAGCCAGGTTGGACCGCTCAACCAGTTCGTGCACTTGTGGGCTTATGAAAGTCTTGCCGACTATGAGCGGCGGGCGTTGGCACGCGATATGCATCCCGACTTTCCAGCTTATCTGAAAGCTTCCGAGCACTTGATTGAGGCGCAAGAAACACGCTTGATCAAGGTGGCTGACATGCCAGGGTGGAAGCTGCCTTGATCAAATCAGGCTGCGTAAGCTGCGTGCGGTGTCCTGTAGCACAGGCAAAACGCGCTTGATGGCGTGATCGGCATCTTCATTGTTGATCGGCATGGTCACACCTATCGCACCGTGGACAACATTGTTACGGTCGAGCAAGGGTACAGCAATGCCTCGGTAATTGAGTTCGAGTTGTTGCTCGGACAAGGCCCAGCCCTGACGTCGAAAAAGACGCAAATCTGACACTAGTTTGGTCTTGTCAGCCACGGTGTAGGGCGTGAAGGCGCGCAGTTCATGGCTGAGCAGCCATTCACTGGTCAAGGCCTCGTCGGAAGCCGACAAAATGGCCATGCCAGCAGCGGTAACTTGCGCCTGAATGCGCGCACCAGGCAGGTAGCCTGCGGTCATGTAACGGTGACTGCTGCTGCGGGCAATGTAAACGGTCTCAGCACCATCGAGTATGGCCAGATAGGCAATCTCGTCCGTTCCAGTTGTGATGCGCTGTAAATACGGTTGCACGAGACGGGGCAGTCTGGCTGACTCCAGATATGCGTGCCCCAACTTGAGAATACGAGGCATAAGCCAGAACAGCTTGCCATCTGTGCCGGCGTAACCCATATGCACGAGGGTTTTGAGGTAGCGGCTTGCCGCGGTGCGCGTCAAGCTACAGCGCTTGCCTGCCTGAGTGGCAGTCAGTCGCGTGTGCTCGGCATCGAAAGCCTCGATGATGGCTAAACCTTTTTCAAGACCGGCAATCCAGTCCCGACGGTCTAGGCGTGCGGTCTCTTGGCTGAAGGTGTGCATGTCCGAATTATGCGCATGACTCCCTGGTGTGGCCCGAATGTCAGCAAATGCTTTTAAGATTGAGCCATGAAAACACGACAACTTGGTCCATTTTCCGTCAGTGCCATTGGTCTTGGCTGCATGAACCTCAGCCATGCTTATGGCGCTCCGGTCTCTCGCGAGCAGGGCGAACGCGTGCTGCTTGCTGCACTCGATGCCGGCGTGACTTTTTTCGACACCGCAGCACTTTATGGTTTTGGCGCCAACGAAACCCTGGTGGGCGAGGTGATGAAGCCGCACCGCCACAAATTCACCTTGGCCAGCAAGTGCGGCATGCAGGGCGTGACCCAGGCCGATGGCAGCAAGGTGCGGGTGATTGACGGTCGCCCCGCCACGATCCGTCAAACCTGCGAAGACGCGCTTCGCCGTCTGCAGACCGATGTGATCGATCTTTACTACCTGCACCGCTGGGACAAACAGGTGCCCATTGAAGAGAGTGTGGGTGCCTTAGCGGATCTGGTGCGCGCAGGCAAGATTCGCACCGTGGGTTTGTCCGAGGTGTCTGCAACGACACTGCGCAAAGCGCATGCGGAATACCCCATTACGGCCTTACAGACGGAATATTCGCTGTGGACACGTAATCCTGAAATCGCGGTGCTTGCAGCTTGTCGCGAGCTCGGCATCACGTTCGTGCCTTTCAGCCCGGTGGCGCGTGGCTTCTTGTGCGGCCCCTTGGACATCGCATCATTGGATATCAAAGACATCCGCCGCACCATGCCGCGTTTTGCCCCTGAGAACTATGCCGCCAACCTCAAACTCTTACCCGCCTACAACACGCTGGCGCAAGAAGCGGGGTGCAGTCCCTCGCAGCTGGCGCTGGCCTGGCTGTTGCACAAGGGGGATGACCTGATCCCCATCCCGGGCACCACCTCCGTAGAGCACTTGCGGGATGACCTGGGGGCTGTGGATGTTCAGCTTTCCCCTGAGGTGATCGCGCGCGTCGAAGCGCTGATCAATGAAAAAACGGTGCTTGGAGACCGCTACAACGCGCAAGCCAACAGTGAGGTCGACACCGAGACTTTTGCCTGATGCTCATACCTCAGCGCATTTTTTTGCGGCTTCGTTCATGCCATCGTGTTCAACTGGGAAAAAGCCGGGCATGTTGTATTTGTTGAAATGGCTGTAGCTTGAGAAAGCCATGGTCCAGTCTTTGAAGCGCCGGTCCGCAACGGGGCCGCGGGAGAGTAGCTCTATCTGGTGATGGCGTTCATCTCGCTGAAGGCTTTCCCACAGCGCGTCCAGACTGTCTTTATGTCCCTCAATGCACTGCACAAAAATTTCTTCCGTGTAGAGCAAATGGCCCGTGATGCCGAGTCGTTTGTTTTTTTCTCGGCACTGGCTCAGCAGATTGAAAAGGTGCAAGCTTCCCAGCTTGTGGGTGGCTTGAGATCGATAAACAAGGCGTTCGAGCACGACAAACTCACAGATAACACTTTTCTGTATTTTCGTGTGCTCGGTTTGAAGAAAGCTGACATGCTTGCACCACCTTGGTGCAATGGGCTTACGCGCTAGCGTCGGGTTGCTGGCTGGGGGCTGCCATTTTGAAGGCTTCCAGTTCCATGCACGCCTTTTCTACGGCCATGATCAGCGGCCAGCGGCTCAAATCGACTTTGAAGCGGCGGGCGCTTTCGATTTGCGGGATCAGGTAGCAATCAGCAATCGTAGGGGTGTCGCCGTAGCTGAAACGTCCCCGTTGGGTGTCGGCGGCCAGCAAGGCTTCGTAGGCGTCAAAACCGGCGCCAATCCAGGTGCCGCACCAGGCGTTGATGGCGTCGTCATTGGCACCAAAGCTGTGGCGCAGGTATTCCAGAATGCGACGGTTGTTGACAGGGTGAATGTCGCAGCCCACGATGGCTGCCAGCGCGCGCACCTGAGCCCGGCGCTGCGGCTCGTGCGGCAGCAGCGCAGGTTCGGGGTATTTTTCTTCTAGCCATTCGATGATGGCGGGCGATTGGATCAGCACTTCGCAGCCGGTGTCCAAAGCGGGCACCAGTTGCTGGGGGTTGACCTCCTTGAAGGCGTCTTTCAGGTGTTCTTCCTTGGCCAGGTGCACCGCCACATATTCAGTGTTCAGGCCCTTGAGGTTGAGCGCGATGCGTGTGCGGTGCGAGGTGCCGCTGCGCCAGAAGTTGTAGAGTTTCATGGCACACGATTGTGCCGCAGACCAGTGGGCGTTGCTGCTGCCAGGCAGTGGGCACATCACAACCCTCAAGGCGAAGGGAACAATTGCCTGGCAATGCGGTCTAGCTCGCTGCGCAACCAGCGGTGCCCCGGGTCCTGCTGGTGCCTGAGGTGCCAGATCTTGTACATCGGCAGGGCAGGGCAGTGCACGGGGACTTCTGTGTCGGCCAAATCGCGCATCAGGTGTTCTCGCAACAGGCCGGGCACGGTGGCCAGTAAATCGGTCCCACGCACGAAAGACGGCAGGCCTGCAAAGCCCGGGACCTTGACCCGGAATCGCCGCTCAATGCCCTTGTTTCGCAGGTGCTCGTCCAGATCCAGCGGGCGCTGGGGCGCATACAGCACGGTCACATGTTCAGCGGCCAGATAGTCTTTGCGGGTGCGGGGGGCGTCGCGCATGGCCGGGTCATAAAACACGCGATAACGGTCGGTGAACAGGCGTTTCTGGACGATGTCTGTCCCTTCGGGCGGGCGCGGACTGATGATCAGCTGGCACTCCTGCTGACGCAGCATTTCTGGCGTTGGGACATCGGAGGCGATCACGCGCAAAGACACGCCAGGGGCCTGTTGGCGCAGACGCTGCATCAGCGTAGGCAGCAGGGCGTCGCGCTGAAAGTCGTTGGCGGCAATCGTGACGGTGGTTTGCCAGCTTGCCGGATCAAAGTCTTCACTTTGCGCGAAGCGCTCCAGATCGCCCAGCAATTCCCGGGCGCGCTCGGCCAGCGTCAGCGCTCGCGCCGTGGCCACAATGCCACGCCCGGACTTGGTAAACAGCGCGTCGCCTGTGATGCTTCGCAGTTTGTCGAGCAGGTGGCTCACGGCCGATTGGGTGACACCCAGCCGATGGGCTGCTGCCGTGATCGAGCCTGTGTCCACGACTGTAACCAGCAAGCGCAGCAGTCGAACGTCCAGATTCATCCAATCTAATTTACTCATGAATATGATGATAAATCATCTATTGATTGAATGTGTGAGGGGTGTGAAACTGCAACGAGTTTGAACAGGAGCTCGGCATGGAAAAACGCTGCATCGAAGGCACCACCCCGTTTGATGGTGATGCTGCACGGAAGGGCTATGCCCTCAACAAGATGTGCTTTTCGTTCAACTCGGCAGACAACCGCGCCGAGTTCCAGAAGAACGAAGAAGCCTATATGACTCGCTACAACCTCACCGAAGTGCAAAAGGACGCGATTCGCTCACGTCAGGTGCTGCAGTTGATTGATGCTGGGGGTAACGCTTATTACCTGGCCAAATTTGCAGGCATCTTTGGCCTGGACATGCAGGACATTGGCGCCCAGCAAACGGGTATGACCAAAGAGCAATTCAAAGCCAAGCTTCAGGCATATGCAAACCAATGACTTTGTGTGACAGATCTTGATGTCTGTCACCAACTGACCAGAAAGCAAAACATGGCACAACTCATCGGCGGTCTCGCCTCTTCGCACATTCCCGCCATTGGCGGCGCCATCCACAAGGGTCGTCAGGCCGAGCCCTACTGGGCACCTTTCTTTGCCGGGTACCCGCCCGTGCAAAAGTGGCTGGCTGAACAAAAACCTGACGTCATGGTCATTTTCTACAACGATCACGGCCTGAACTTCTTTCTGGACAAGATGCCGACTTTTGCGGTGGGCGCAGCGGCTCAGTACGACAATGCTGACGAAGGGTGGGGCATCCCGACCATGCCATCCTTTAAGGGCGAAGTCGACCTGTCGTGGCACATCATCAACAACCTGGTG
>JBEEOS010000042.1:0-15793 GCA_041191485.1 Pseudomonadota bacterium | reverse complement strand
TCCAGCCCTTGTGGCCTCTGATGACAGAGTGCTTTCCTGGATGTCCTGCTGGACCTGTATTTGCATGCCTGAATTGCCGGAAGTTGAAGTCACGCGACAAAGCTTTGCGCACCGCATTGCCGGGGCGCAGGTGCTGGACATGCGTCTGGGCAAGCCTTTGCGCTGGCCTTTTGGGGTGCAACCGCAATCCCTGGTCGGGCAGCGGGTGGGCCATGTGGGGCGCCGCGGTAAATACCTGTTGCTTCCATTGACTGACGGCGTGCTGCTCTTGCATCTGGGCATGTCAGGCAGTCTGCAGTTTGCGCAAGACTTGCCGGCGCCAGGTGTGCACGACCACATGGATCTGGTGACCAGCCAAGGCACGCTGCGTTTGCACGATCCGCGGCGTTTCGGCGCGGTGGTTTGGGTACCCGATCTGGATGCACCGGTCGCGCGCAAGCTGCTGGAGCGCTTGGGCGTGGAGCCCCTGGGAGATGCCTTTGTGGCCGAATATTTCCACCAGGCCCTGCGCAAACGGCGCGGCCCCATCAAACCTGTCTTGCTGGCGGGGGATGTGGTGGTCGGTGTCGGCAACATCTACGCAAGTGAGGCCTTGTTTGCAGCCGGCATTCGGCCGACAGTGCGCGCAGACCGTTTGAGTTTGCCCCGAGTCAAGCGGCTGCATGCAGCCATTCGCGATGTGCTGTCCCGCGCCGTCGCCGCCGGAGGCAGCAGCATGCGCGACTTTGTGAATGCCCATGGCCAGGCGGGGCACTTTCAGCAAGCCTGGGCGGTGTACGGCCGCGCAGGTCAGCCCTGCCGTGTGTGCGCAACGCCAGTGCGTACGCTGGTGCAGGGTCAGCGCAGTACCTACTATTGCCCCCAATGCCAAAAGCAGTGAGTCCCCGCAATGCTTTTGCCACTGCCGTGGTGCAGTGGCAGCGCCGCCACGGCCGCCACGACTTGCCTTGGCAAAACACGCAGGACCCGTACCGGGTCTGGCTGTCGGAAATCATGCTGCAGCAAACCCAGGTCAGCACGGTGCTGGACTATTACGCGCGCTTTCTGGCGCGCTTCCCGGATGTCCATGCACTGGCCAGTGCACACCAGGACGAAGTGCTGGCCCTGTGGAGCGGTTTGGGTTACTACAGCCGTGCGCGCAATTTGCACAAGTGCGCACAGCAGGTGGTGGCTGAATGGGGTGGGGCGTTTCCCCGCACGGCGGCGCAGTTGCAAACCTTGCCCGGCATAGGTCCCTCCACGGCTGCTGCGGTGGCTGCGTTTTGTTTTCAGGAACGGGTTGCCATTCTGGACGGCAACGTCAAGCGCGTGCTCAGTCGGGTGCGGGGCTATGGCAAGGACTTGGCCATGTCTGCCAACGAGAAGGAGCTTTGGGCGCATGCACAAGATATGTTGCCTACGCAGGCCGGGGACATGCCCGCCTACACCCAGGCTCTGATGGACCTAGGGGCCACATTGTGTTTGCCTCGCCGAGCACAGTGCGATCAATGCCCTGTTACGGGTCAATGCGTAGCCCAGACGCAAGGGCAGCCTTTGGCCTATCCGGTCAAATCCAAACGGCTGGTACGGCGCAGCGAAGTCTGGTGCTTGCTCTGGGCCCAGGATGCGCAGGGCCGCGTCTGGTTGGAGCAGCGCCCGCAGCGCGGCGTGTGGGCGGGCTTGTTCAGCCTGCCCGTGTTCGCAAGCGAGCAAGCCTTGCTGGAGGCTTGGCCTCAAGCGAAAGTGCTTGCGCATTTGCCGGCATGGGTGCATGTGCTCACCCACAAGGATTTGCACCTGCACCCGGTGCAATTACAGGTCGGTGCCGGGCAAGCACCTGCGGATCGACAGGGGCAGTGGTTCACGCTGCCGCAAGCCTTGGCGCTGGGCTTGCCAGCGCCCATACGCAAGTTGCTGCAAGGCGCTTGAAAGCGGCTTAACCAGCGTCGAGTTCGCGGTGACGCTTGAGGGTTGGGTACCGGGCCGAGAACGCCTGGACCAACTGCTCGACCAGATACACCGAGCGGTGTTGCCCCCCGGTGCAGCCAATGGCCACGGTCACGTAGCTGCGATGGTCCCGCTCAATGTGCGGGATCCACTGGTTCAGGAAGTCGGTGATCTGCTGTTGCATGAGCTGGACTTCAGGGAACTGCAACAGGTAGTGCTTGATGGGTTCGTCCCGCCCGGTCAGGGGGCGCAAATGCGCCTCATAGTGTGGATTGGGCAGCATGCGCACATCAAACACGTAGTCCGCGTCGATGGGGACGCCTCGTTTGAAAGCAAAAGACTCGAACACCAGGGTCATTTGCTGCGATCGTTTGCCGATCAGGGTCTTGACATAGGACTGCAACTGCGCCGAGCGCAGCAAGCCCGTGTCGATCACATGGGCTTGCTCGCGCAGGCCAGTGAGCATTTCGCGTTCAAGCTCAATCGTCTCGGCCAGGCCCACATCGCTGGGCAGGTAGTCCCGACCCGACAGCGGGTGTTTGCGTCGCGTTTCAGAAAAACGTCGCAACAGCACATCCGACGCTGCGTCCAGAAACAGGGTCTTGACCGTGAGCCCCATCTCTCGCAGTGCGGTCAGCTGCTCGGGCAGCATGTCCAGCGAGTCGGCGCTGCGCATGTCAATGGCAATGCCGAGTTGGCGCACTTTTTCCTGCTCCAGCTCCAGCTTGACCAGGGGCATCAACAGCTCAGGCGGCAGGTTGTCAATGCAAAAGTAGCCCGAGTCCTCCAGCGCGTGCAGCGCCACAGACTTGCCAGAGCCGGACATGCCGGTGATCAACAACACGTCCATGGTTTTCATGCGAGGGTTCCTTGTGCCTGGGCCAGCATCTCGCGAGCATGGGCCAGTGAGGTATCGGTGGATTGGGCCCCGCCCAACATGCGGGCAATTTCCTGCATGCGTTCATCAAGGTCGAGAGGGGTGACAGTGCTTTGCGTGCAGCGTGCATCGGTGCGTTTGCTCACACGCAGGTGGTGGTTGGCACAAGCAGCCACCTGGGGCAGGTGTGTCACGGCCAGCACCTGGCGATGGCGGCCGAGTTGCTGCATCAATCGGCCCACGGTTTGCGCCACAGCGCCGCCTACGCCTGAGTCCACTTCGTCAAAAATCAGGGTGCCTGCGCTGCCCAACTCGCTGGTGGTCACGGCAATGGCCAGGGCAATGCGCGAGAGCTCACCACCTGAGGCCACTTTGCCCACGGGTTTGGGTGTGCTGCCCGCATGACCCGCCACCAGAAACACCACGTCTTCCAGCCCGTGGCTGGCAGGGCTCTCCAACGGGGTCAGGTTGATCTCGAAACGCCCGCCTTGCATGCCCAGCTGCTGCATGGCTGCAGTGACTTTGCCCGCCAGTTCGGGGGCGGCTTTCTGGCGTTGTCTGGAGATGCGTTGGGCCAGCTCCAGCCAAGCTTGCTGGGCCAGCTGTTCTGCCTGGGCCAGGGCCTGCAGGTCGGCAGCGGCTTCGAGCTGTGCCAGCTCTTGTTGCCAGCCGAGCAGGGTTTGTGCCAGTTCTTCGGGCGGACGCTTGAAGCGGCGAGCCAGGGACATCCACACGCCCAGGCGCTCGTCAAGTTGCGCCAGCAGGGCCGGATCCAGATCGGTCTTGCGCAAATAGGCATGCAAGCTGCGTGTGACGTCTTCCATTTGTGCATAGGCCGAGTCCAGTGTTTGTGCCCACTGGGCAAACTCGGGCTCGATGTGGGCCATGTCCTGCAGCTGTGCGCTGGCGAGTTGCAGCAGGCTGCTGGCGTTGCCATGGTCATCGTCTTCCAGCAGCTGGGCAGCTTGCTGTGCCGCGTCCAGCAAAGCCTGTGCGTGTGACAGGCGGCTGTGCTGTGCGTTGAGCTCGGCCCACTCATCCGGAGCCGGCGCCAGTTTCTGGACTTCGGCAATTTGCCAGTTCAGTCGCTCTTGCTCGGTTTGCAACTGATCTTGCGCCTGGCGGGCCTGCGTCAAGGCCTGCAGCGCCTGACGCCAGTTTTGCCAGGCTGCCTGCAAAGAGGTGGTGTCAATGCGGGCGTAGGCGTCCAGCAGTTCACGCACTTGCTGGGCGCGGGTCAAGCTTTGCCAGGCGTGCTGTCCATGAATGTCCAGCAGGTATTCACCCAGCTCGCGCAACTGAGTCGCGGTGGCCGCACTGCCGTTGATCCACGCACGGCTCTTGCCTTGCGCGTCCAGCGTGCGGCGCAGCAACAAAGGCCCATCGGTTTCCAGGCCAGCGTCTTGCAGCCAGGCTTGCGCAGCAACAGGACAGTCAAACTCGGCAGCCACTTCGCAGCGGGCAGCGCCTTCGCGAATGGTGCCCGTGTCAGCCCGTGCGCCCAGCACGAATTGCACGGCATCAATGAGAATGGATTTGCCGGCACCCGTCTCACCCGTCAGGGCCGAAAAACCAGTGTTGAGCTCCAGCTCCAGTGCTTGCACGATCACAAAGTCGTTCAGCACGATGCGCAGCAGCGCCATGACTCAGTAGCCTCCCTCGTTCCAGTGCATTTTCTTGCGCAGGGTATCAAAGTAATTCCAGCCCTCGGGATGCAGGAAACGCACGGTGTGTTGCGATCGCTTGACGTTGATCCGGTCGCCAATCATCAGCGAGGCCAGCGATTGCATGTCAAAGTTGGCGCTGGCGTAGCGGCCCGAGACCAGCTCCATGCTGATGGCGCAGGAGTCCGGCAGCACAATCGGGCGATTGGACAGCGTGTGGGGCGCAATGGGCGCCATCACCCAGCCACCCAGTACCGGGTGCATCAAGGGGCCGCCGGCAGACAGGCTGTAGGCCGTGGAGCCGGTAGGGGTGGCGATGATCAGGCCATCGGCGCGCTGGTTGGCCAGGAAGTGGCCATCCACCTCGACACGCAACTCCAGCATGCCCGAGGTGCCGCCGCGGTTGACCACCACATCGTTCATGGCCAGAGCCTCAAACACGCTGTGGCCGTCACGCACCACCTGGGCCTGCAAAATGCGGCGGTCCTCGGTCTGGTAGTGGCCTTGCAGCATGGGCTGCAAGACCTCGTGGTAATTTTGAATGGGAATGTCGGTGATGAAACCCAGGCGACCCTGGTTGATGCCGATCAGTGGCAAACCATACTGCGCCATCTGCCGACCCACGCCCAGCATGGTGCCGTCGCCGCCAATGACCAGTCCCAAGTCGCACTCTTTGCCAATGCGCTCGCGGGGCAAGGTGGGCAGCTGGGTCAGGCCGGTATGCGTCGCGGTGTCGTGCTCAAGCACCACCTCGATACCCAGGCGCTCCAGAAAATGCACCATCTCCTCAAGCACCTTGCGGGAAATCTCCAGCGCGCTACCGTGCGTGGTGGCGTGGTATTTGCCAAAAAGGGCGACCTGACGGAATCTGGACTTCATGAGCAAATTACATCACATTAAAATGAAATCCATGCTTGATGATCGTGCCAAGTTATTGCTCAAAGCGTTGGTGGAACGCTACATTGCCGACGGCCAGCCGGTGGGCTCGCGCACGCTCTCCAAAGCCTCGGGGCTGGAATTGTCGCCCGCAACCATCCGCAACGTCATGGCGGACCTGGAGGATCTGGGCCTGATTGCCAGTCCGCACACCTCTGCTGGCCGTGTGCCGACCGCCAAAGGCTACCGTCTGTTCGTGGACACCATGCTGACTGTTCGCCGCGAACAATCTCAGGCCAGCGCCTTGTCGCCGACCCTGGCGCCCGATCAGCCGCAAAAGGTGATTGCCAGCGCGGCCTCCTTGCTGTCGAACCTGTCTCAATTTGTGGGCGTGGTCATGGCGCCCAAGCGCTCGTCGGTGTTCAAGCACATTGAATTCCTCAAGCTGTCTGAAAAGCGCTTGCTGGTGATCATTGTCTCGCCCGAGGGCGATGTGCAAAACCGCATCCTGTTCACCGAGGTGGACTACTCAGCCAGCCAGTTGATCGAGGCCTCCAACTACCTGAACACGCATTTTGCCGGTATGGCCATCGAACAAGTGCGCGCCCGTCTGCAGCAAGACCTCAAGCGCCTGCAAGGCGAAATTGCCAAGCTGATGCAGGCGGCGGTTCAAGTGGGCTCGGAAGCCATGACGCAAGATGCCAGCGAAGTGGTTATTTCCGGCGAGCGCAATTTGCTCTCGGTGAGCGATTTTTCCAGCGATATGGGGCACCTGCGCCGCGCTTTTGAATTGTTCGAGCAAAAGACCCAGCTCATGCGCCTGCTGGATGTCTCCAGCCAGGCCGAAGGGGTGCGCATCTACATCGGCGGTGAAAGCCAGATCGTGCCCATGCAGGAGCTGTCCGTGGTGAGCGCGCCCTACGAGGTGGACGGTCAGGTGGTCGGCACGCTGGGCGTCATCGGGCCCACGCGCATGGCGTATGACCGCATGATCGAGATTGTGGACATCACCTCACGCTTGGTGGGCAACGCCCTGAGCCAGGGCAAGGCCTGAGGCGCTGGGCGCTCAGGGAAATTGGTAGCCCTTGTCCCTGAACAGGCTCAGACAGGCATCGACCGCTTGCGGGTCAAGCGCCTTGCCCCGTAGTTGCCTGATTTCTTCCAGCGCAGCATCAAGACCTTTGCCTGGTCGGTAAGGGCGATGCGAGGACATGGCCTCCACAATATCGGCAACTGCGACGATACGGGCTTCCAGAATGATTTCATCACCTTTGAGCCCGTTGGGGTAGCCACTGCCATCCAAGCGTTCGTGGTGTTGTTGAACGGTTTGTGGAATCGGCCATGGCGAGCGAATGGCTTTGAGGATGTCATAGCCCACCTGGGGGTGAAGCCTGATCAAACCCATCTCGAGCTCGGAGAGTTCACCTGGCTTGTTGAGCACTTCTGCGGGTGCGTGTATTTTGCCAATGTCATGCACCAGGCCCGCCAGGCGCACACCGTGGGCGCGTTCTTGGGATAAACCCAGTTCCAGGGCCATCTTTTCAGCCAGATCAGCCACTCGCCTTTGATGTCCAGCAGTGTAGGGGTCACGCTTTTCAAGCATGGTGGCGAGTGCTGTGAAACTCTCTTCCAGGGTCGAGAGTTCAGACATGCCGCTGATGAATTCCTGTGCCAGATGTTCTGAAACATGCAGCAAATTGAGTTTTTGTTCACGCTCTGTTTCAAGCGCGACTGCACGACGAAATGCGATGTACAGCCCACCCAGCCCTAGCAGCCAGATCAAGCCATAGGTCCACATCAGGGAAGTGATGGAGCCTGCGGCAATGGCCTCTCCTTCCCGCAGGTCGATCATGGTGCTGATGCCACCGCGGATATCACCAACCTTGTAGCCCTGCTCGGCATGGCATTTCATGCAAGTGTCTTCAACGTACAAGGGCTTCATGTACCTGAATACCTTGGAGCCTTGCGTGGGTTGCTCGATGGTTGTGGCTTGCAAGCTGCCACGCTCAAAGGCCTCCAAAGACTTGACTTCCCAGGCATCGGGCTTGTTGTTCGGGTTGAGCGGCTTGAGGCTGGTGAGATGTCCGTTAAGTCCTGCCTTGCCATGAAAGTTCTGGAAAACCTGACGCGTCATGTAGGCCGGGTTGACGAGGGTGAGCTTGTCGCCTTCAGTGGTGGTGATGTCTCGTTTGGGCGTCTTCAGGTAAGGATTGGGAGGGTACTGCTCGGAAACGGGAACGTAGACACCACCGAAATGCGAGGCCCAGCTGCGAAAACTGATGACGCTGTTGATGAGTGATTTGGCCTGGATCTCAGCCTGTTGTACGGGAGTTTTCTGAATTTCGCGCACATTCAGAAACAGCAGTGCTGACAAGAGCCCTGTCCACAAGAGTGCAAGCAGCAGCGAGTTGCGTTTTAACGAGGGCATGTTTGTTATCAATCAACAGATCAAATCACTTGGAAAATACAGCGGTAATCAAGCGCGCCGCACCTTCGAAGTCATAGGCATCTACGGCAGTCTCTAATTGGCTGAACGTACCGTGTGGCAGGCTCGATCGCAGCAGGGCCTGGTGGTCGTGGAACAGTTGGTTTGCATGAAAATCACCGGTCCGGAAGGCGATCAGTAAATCTGTCAGTACCTCACTGCAACGATGTGGATCTGCCGGGACAACAGGTTGGGATTGTTCTTGTTCAATGCTGCGCGCGGCTTGCGTCAATTCCTGCAGGGACTGTTCAATGCGCGCAGTCTGCGGTTGAATATCGATCAAGCCGTTGGTCAGCGCTGACTCCAATTCTTGCGATTGAGATTTCAACTCTACCAGGCCCAGCGTGGCTGCAGCTCCCTTCAGGGTGTGTGCCAAGCGAATGGCATTGCTTTGTTCATGACGCTCGATCGATTTGCGGACATGGAGCATATCGTCAGCATGGAACGACAGGAATTCGAGCAGCAGTTTCCAATACCAGCCGACATCGCCGCGCACGCTGTTCAGTCCTTCGTCAAGTGCCAATCCTGGCAGGGTACGCAAGCGCATCGCCAACGGTGAATCTTCCGCGTTGCTTTTCGAAGGCGGTGTCTGCGAAAGAGGAAGATGCACGTCACTAGCCTTTGGCAACCACTTGAGGATGGTTGCGAACAGTTCCAGTGGATCGATCGGTTTGCTGGCGAAGTCATTCATGCCGGCTTCTTTGCAGCGCTGGCGGTCTTCTTCGTAAGTGTTGGCTGTGAGTGCAATGATGGGGACATCTTGCATTTGCGGCAGTGTGCGGATCTGGCGGGTGGCTGTCAGGCCGTCCATCACAGGCATTTGCAAGTCCATGAGTATCAGGTCATAGCTGTTCTCGCGGGTCAGACCAAGCGCCTGTTGACCATCACCCGCAACATCTACCTTCATACCTGCCTCGGTGAGCAAGACGCGCGAGATTTCCTGGTTGATTGGGTCATCCTCCACCAACAGGACGCGAGTCCCGCTGTGGTTTTCTCGCAGCTCATTTTCAGCATTGCCGGGGGCTTGTAGTTGAGGCGGCTGCGTCACCTTCAGCCGTGCAGTAAACCAAAATTGGCTGCCCTGGCCTGGCGTGCTGCTCATGCCCACGTTTCCGCCCATCAGCTGAGCGAGACGCTGGGTAATGGCCAAACCCAGGCCCGTGCCGCCGTACTTCCGAGTGGTTGATGCATCGACTTGGCGGAAGGCCTGGAACAATTGCTTTTGTGCCTCAGCAGCGATACCAATTCCGGTGTCCCGAACTTCAAAGCGAATGGTGACCTCATCGCCTTGTTGTTCTTGCAAAGAGCATCGCAGCGCGATGTATCCGTGCTCAGTGAATTTCACCGCATTGCTGGCGAAATTGAGCATGGCTTGGCGAAGTCGGGTTTGGTCACCAAGTAACCAGTGAGGACAGTCGTCATAATCCAGATCGATAGCCAGACCTTTGGCATGCGCAGCATCTTCAATCAGTGAGCGGGTGTGGTCGAGTACAGCACTGATCGGAAACGGCACCTGCTCCAATGTCATGGCACCACTTTCGATCTTGGAAAAGTCCAGGATGTCGTTGATGATGGACAGCAGGTGGCGGCTTGCCAGCGCGATTTTGTCTAAGCGCTCGGCTTGTTCAAGTGTCGGGTTGGCACGCTTGAGCAGGTAGGTAATGCCAATGATTGCGTTCATCGGCGTACGAATCTCGTGGCTCATGTTGGCGAAGAAATTTGTCTTGAGCTGGTCCAATTCCTGCGCCTGGGCATACAAGCGCTGTAATTCGGTGTTGCGCTCCGTGTCGCGTCGATGAGCAGCCGCCAAACGGCCATAGAACTTGGTGCTTTCATAGAGCAGCACCCCAAGAATAAACAGTGCCGCCAACAAGCCGTAAAAGCGTCCTGCATAAAAGCCCAGATCGAATCGGGCTGCATTAAAGACTGCCGATAGCGCCACATCAAACGCCCAGTTGGCACACTCGACCATGAGCCAAACATCCAGTACGCTGTGCGGCTTGCTGCGCCACAACACCCATACAGCTACCACGCTCAGCAGGCAAACCGTAGAAACCACCGGTTTCATGACCGGGAAATACTGGGTATTGCCTACCATGATGGACGGCAGCATCCAACTGCCAACGCTGGCAAGTGCAGCCAAAACGATGATGGCTGTCAGCACGCCCCCGATCGCCAGGGCAATGGCGGGTGCCGCCGGGCGCTCATCTTCCACCACTTCCAGGCGCTTGGTTCGGGCATAAACCATCACCAAGAGCGGAAAGCCTGAATGCCAAAACATATAAAGCCAAGCGGTGGTTTGAGGCGTGGCTTCCAGCAAGCCAGTTGGGCTGAACAATCCGGGAAAAGTCAGGCTGTGTGCGATGGCCATGAGCGCGCTGAACAGGAAAGCGCACCCCAGGATCAGCAGTGCCCGCATCTTGAGCACCGAAAACTTGGCGATTAACAATACGGCTGTGATCAGCTGGACGACGATCAGGGCTGACTGGTATACGCCAATGAATCCCGGAATCGGCAAGAGGGGTGTGGTGGCAAAGGGCAACAGAATCAAAAAAAACAGGCCCGAGACCATGAGCAATTTTTGGCCTCGTTTCCAGTCTTGTGGACGTGCCGGGGTCGTGGTCAGGAAGGGAAGCTGAAGGGGGGCGTCTGCGGCATTCATGGCGGGAAAGCTTTCGTCATTGAAGAAGAGTCATTTCATAAAGACCCAGTCAGCGGTCACCGAAGCGAAGCACTGGCCATGCCTGGCAAGTCGACTTCGCCTTCATCATCACGTAGTCGCTGAGCGATTGCCACAAACTCATCGAAGTGGGTTTCAAAATAGTCGAACAGAACAGGTGAGAACAATGTGCCTCGGCCCTCTTTCATTGTCTGCCGCACGACCTCAGGCTTGTATGCGTCTTTGTAAACGCGGCGGGTTATGAGTGCGTCGAAGACGTCGGCCAATTTCATCAGTTGCGCCGGCAGCGGGATCGCATCGTTGGCTAAACCGTCCGGGTAGCCGGAACCATCCCAATTTTCATGGTGCCAGCGGGCAATCGTTTTGGCTATTGCCAAGAACTCCAAGGGGCGTTCGGCGTCCTTTTCTGCGCGTTCAATGGCTTGGGCACCCAAAGTGGTGTGGGTTCTCATGACAACCCATTCTTCATCGTTCAGTTTGCCAGGCTTGTGCAGAATATGGTCGGGAATGCCAACCTTGCCAATGTCGTGCAAGGGCGCAGACTGGCCCAGCATCAAAACCGCGCGTTCACTCAGTTGTCCCGAATAACGGGGGTCTTTTTGCAACAGCCGCGCCAGGGTGACCACGTATTCAGACGTTCGCAGAATGTGGTTGCCTGTTTCTGGATCACGAATTTCGGCTAACCTGGCCAATGCACGGATGCCGGCATTTTGGATGGCTTCGTTGTCGGCCATGCGCCGAGCCACTTCCATCTCGAGCCATGTGTTTCGATCGTCCAGTTGATCTCGCGCTAGCTTGAGCTCCAGTTGGGTGCGAACGCGTGCAAGCAAAACTTCAGGGTGAAGCGGTTTGGTGATGTAGTCCACGGCACCATGCTTGAGCCCCATTTCTTCGTCTCGGCTGGCATCCATGGCCGTGAGAAAGATCACGGGAATGTTGCGGGTCAAAGGGTCTGATTTGAGGGCAGCCAGTACCGCATGGCCATCCATGTTGGGCATCATGATGTCCAGCAAGATCAAGTCAGGCAAAGGTGCTTTGCTGGCCAGCTCCAGGGCGCGCTGTCCAGAGGTTGCCACCCTGACATCGTAGATCGGCTGCAACAGCCCACCAACGACGTTGAGGTTGTTCGGGTCGTCGTCCACAGCCAGCACCGTCGGCTTGCGGGCTGGTGGTTCTTGCTGCCACTGCATGACCACTCCTAGAGTTAGCGCAATACTGCCAGCCCATGATAGCAAACAGACCCGATATGGGGGGCTTTTACGAGTTGTGGAGCAGTACCCTGATGCGGCTTCGGTCGGCCTGGAAGGGTAAATGGTAGGGCGTGTAGGACTTGAACCTACGACCAAAGGATTATGAGTCCTCTGCTCTAACCAACTGAGCTAACGCCCCCCGTTCCCGCAGGGAAGCCGCAATTGTAGTGTGCTCAGCAGGGCAGCATGGCGCGCAGTTGTTCGGTTTGCAGGCGGTTGCCGTGCTGGCCGACGACTTGGGCCGCAGCGCGGTTGGCCAAGGTGGCTGCCGTGCGCACATCCATGTGGTGGGTCATGCCATACAAAAAGGCGCCTGCAAACATGTCACCTGCACCATTGGTGTCCACTGCCTTGACAGGGGTGGCGGGCACTTCCAGAACCTCCTGGCCCTGAATGATCAGGCTGCCTTTGGGGCCGCGTGTCAGGCATACGGTCTTGCCCAAAGTGGACAAGGTTTGCACCAGGGTGTTCAAGTCGGTGCTGCCGCTCCAGACCTGCGCTTCCTCTTCGTTGGCAAAGAGGTAGTCCACACCGTCACCGAGCATGGCCAGCAAGCCGTCCTTGCAGAAGTTGATCATGCTCACATCGCTCAGGGTCAGGGCCAGTTGAATCTGGTGTTCACGGGCCAGCTGGCGGCCTTGCAAGGCGGCCTGCAAGCCTGTGGGGGAGGCGGCCAGATAGCCCTCCATGTAATAAATGCGGCTTTTGGCAATGTCGTGCGGGTGCAGGCTGTGGCTGTCGAGCTCGGCGCTCACGCCCAGGAAAGTGCACATGGTGCGTTCGGCATCCGGGGTCACCAGCACCATGCAGCTGCCAGTTTGCCCATGCTCGGCGCGGGTGTGGCTGAGGTTGGTGGCCACGCCATTGGCGGCCAGATCCTGAGCGTAAAACGCACCCAGTTCATCGTCGGCCACGCGGCAGGAGTAGAACGCATGCCCCCCCAACTGGGCCAGGGCCACAGCGGTGTTGGCGGCCGATCCGCCGCCGGTGCGGCGGTGGTGCAGGCCTTGCACGTGGTTGAGTAATTCGCTGCGGCGAGGTCCGTCGATCAGGGTCATGTGGCGTTTGCTCACGCCCATGGTGCCCAACAAGTTATCGCTGACTTCGTATTCGGTATCGACCAGGGCGTTGCCAATGGCGTAGAGGTGGTAGTGGCTCATGTTCGGGCGGATGTCTCAAAGGTGAAGCAAGCAGCGAGTGTATAGGCTTAGAATGCCGTCGCTGCCACCGTTTTGCAGCGTACTTTTTACAGGTTATTTATATGAAGCGTGAATTCTTTTCCCCCGGGCTGCGTCATGAGCGTCGTTCTTCTGAACGGCACGGTGCCTGCATGGCCCTGATCGATGGTCGATTCCTGATCTGGTTGGCGCAACAAGGCGCCATGGGCACCACGGGCGAGTCGGTCAACCGCCAAGGTTTGCTCAGCCTGCTGGCGCAGTCGCTGGCGCAATCGGGGCTGGATGTGGACTTGCGCCGCATCTACTGGTACACCGACCGCTCCGATGGCCTGGTCATTGACGACCAGATCGTGCGCCTCGTGCAAACCCACGACGCCGATGGCGGCGCTTCGCTGCTGCGTTCCTTGGGCCATGACCTCAAGCAACTGGCCGCACACCACGCGTGTGACCATGTCTTGGTCGCCAGCGACGACGAGCGTTTTCTGGCCAGCATTGACGAGGCGCAGCTCAGCGGCTTGAGCGTGCATTTGCTCGCCGACGAGTCTGCCCGCAACATGCCGCAAATGGTGCGCACCGACCCGGGCTGGGCGCGTTTGCTGTCGCAGGCCGATCGCCGTGTGATCGTCAACTCACAGGCGCTGGCCGACATCCTGCAGGGCAAGACCCCTTCAGGCATGGGGCTGGCCGTCGAAGATCTGGAAGAGCTCAAAAAGTCCATGCACGAAGTCATTTCGAGCTGGTGGGACGAAGAGCCGGAAGACCTGCGCGAAGACCTGCGCGAAGCACTGCACATCAGCCGGGGCATTCCGCAAGAAGTGGACCGTCAGTTGTTGCTGCGCATGCGCCACCGTCTGGCCCGCGCCCTGAGCTTGCCCGAGAAAAAACTGCTGCGCGAAACTTTGCGCAATGTGGTGATGGGCGAGCCGACAAGCCCGCAAGCCGAGGCTCCCACGGTTGCTGATGAGGCCGAGGAAGACTAACCAAGAAAAAAGCCCAGCCGAGGCTGGGCTTTAAAGCATGGTGCCGATAACCGGAATCGAACTGGTGACCTACGCGTTACGAATGCGTTGCTCTACCAACTGAGCTATATCGGCGCGGTGCAAATTATACCGTGGCGTGGTATTGCGTGACGCGCTCGACTTCGTTTTTGCTGCCGAGCATGACGCTCACGCGTTGGTGCAATTGTTCGGGCTGAATGTCCAGAATGCGTTGTTGGCCGTTGGTGGCAGCGCCGCCTGCTTGTTCGATCAGCCAGCTCATGGGGTTAGCCTCGTACATGAGGCGCAGTTTGCCGGCTTTGCCAGGTTCACGCTTGTCCCAGGGGTACATGAAGACACCGCCACGCGTCAGGATGCGGTGCACATCGGCCACCATGGAGGCGATCCAGCGCATATTGAAGTCCTTGCCACGTGGGCCATCCACGCCAAGCAGGCATTCGTCAATGTAGCGGCGCACGGGTTCAGACCAGTGGCGCATATTGCTCATGTTGATGGCAAATTCTTTGGTGTCGGCTGGAATCTGGACGTTTTCCTGGGTCAGGACGAACGAGCCTTGCTCGCGGTCCAGCGTGAACATGACCACGCCATCTCCCACCGTGAGCACCAGCGTCGTTTGCGGACCATAGACGCAGTAGCCTGCAGCCACTTGCTGGTTGCCCGGTTGCAGGAAGTCTTTCTCGCTGACCGCTGCGCCACCAACAGGTTTCTTCAATACGCTGAAGATGGTGCCAATGCTGACGTTGACATCGATGTTCGACGACCCATCGAGCGGATCGAACAGCAGCAGGTATTCGCCCTGCGGGTAACGGTTGGGCACGGGCAGGATGTGGTCCATCTCTTCAGAGGCCATGGCCGCCAGGTGGCCACCCCATTCGTTGGCTTCAATCAGCACGTCGTTGGCGATGATGTCGAGTTTTTTCTGGATTTCGCCTTGCACGTTTTCGCTTTCGGCGCTACCCAGCACGCCGCCCAATGCCCCTTTGTTGACGGCATGGCTGATGCCTTTGCAGGCGCGGGCCACCACTTCCAGCAGCAGGCGCAGCTCGGCGGGGATGAGCCCTTTGCTGCGTTGCTGCTCGACCAGGTAGCGGGACAGGGAGATCTTGCTGCTCATGGTGGGTCTTCCTTGAAGGTCAGGCCTTGGCCAGCGCGCGGCTGATGACCTCGCGCACATCGTTGCTCAGGTCGGTCTTGGCGGCCACGCGCTCAATCGCGACTTTGGCGGCGCTGCGGTAGGGCTCAGCCAGGCGTGCCCAGCGGTCCATGGCGCGCGCCAGGCGTGCGGCGACTTGCGGGTTGATGGCGTCCAGCGCCAGCACCTGCTCGCTCCAGAACACATAACCGGCTGCATCCGCACGGTGGAACCCGGCCGGATTGGCACTGCAGTAGCTGAAGATCAGGCTGCGCGCGCGGTTGGGGTTGCGCAGATTGAAGTCGGGGTGTTGCATCAGCTGGCGCACCTTGGGCAAGGTATCGCCTGCGCGGTCGGGGGCACCTGCCTGCAGGGCAAACCACTTGTCGATGACCAGCGCTTCGTCCTTGAACAGGGTGTGAAAACGCTGCAGTGCGCTTTGAGCCAGTTCGTCGCCGCTGATGACCAAGGCCGACAGGGCGTTGAAGCGATCGGTCATGTTGCCGGCGTCTTTGAACTGCTGGTACACCTTGCCGGTGATGACCGCGTCTTGACGGGTTTGAGCTGCAATGCACAGCATGGTCATGGCCAGGCCACTCAGGGCGCGGCGGCCGCTGGCGTTGGCGTCGGGGCTGTAGGCGCCGCTGCTGCGGTGCGCATCCAGTGCCCATTGCCAGTCGGCCTGCAGGGCCAGGGCCAATTGCTGGCGCATGCCTTCGCGAACGGT
>JBEEOS010000041.1:0-15948 GCA_041191485.1 Pseudomonadota bacterium | reverse complement strand
TGGCGGGCAACGACAAGCTGCGCATCGAGCGCGAACTGCCTGACCCGAAACAGCGGGCGCAGATGGTGCGGGATATTTTGCGAAGTCTGGGGCAACCCAAAACCGAGACTGCCACCGCCTAAAACCCATTCCACGATCTTCGATAATCCTGACCCATGACCACAGCCACCGCCCCCTTCGAGTTTGCCCCCGGCCTTGCCATTCAGGGCTTCACCGCCCCTCTTTCCTTGTCCCAGTTCAAGCTGATCGCGTTTGACATGGACTCGACGCTCATCAACATCGAGTGCGTGGACGAGATTGCCGATGCCGTGGGCCGCAAGGCCGAGGTGGCGGCCATCACCGAAGCGGCCATGCGCGGTGAAATCACCGACTTCAAGGACAGCCTGCGCCGCCGCCTGGCGCTGCTCAAGGGCGTGACGTTGGCCGATATGGAGCGCGTCTATGCCGAGCGCCTGCAAATCAACCCCGGCGCCGCCGAACTGATTGCCGCCTGCCAAAAGGCGGGCCTGAAGGTGCTGCTGGTCTCGGGCGGCTTCACCTTCTTTGCTGACCGTGTGAAGGCGCGGCTGAACATCGACTTTGCCCGCTCCAATCAGCTGGAAGTCATCAACGGCGAGCTGACCGGCGGACTGATCACGCAAAGCTGGGGCGACATTTGCGACGGCGCTGAAAAACGCCGCACCCTGCTCGAAGTGGCCAGCCTGCTGGGCATTGAGCCGCACGAATGCATCGCCATGGGCGACGGCGCCAACGACCTCCCGATGATGGGCGCCGCCGGTCTGTCGGTGGCTTACCTCGCCAAGCCCAAGGTGCGCGAGCAGGCCATGGTGGCCATTCACGAGGGCGGGCTGGACAGGCTGCTGGAAGTCGTTCGCCCCTGAGCCCATGTTGAAACGCTTGGGCTCTGCTCTGGTGACTTGGCTGCTCGACTGGCGCAGTCACCTCAAAACCCTGGCCATTCTTTTGGTCATGGCCTTGGCCATCAACGCCTGGCAGTCGCGCAAGGTTCCGGTGGGCCCCGCTCCCGCGCTGGACGCGCCTGTGCTCAATGCATCTGGTCTGCAGGAAGCAAGCCTGCAAAGGTGGCTAGCCGCGCACCGGGGCCAGGTGGTGGCGGTGCATTTCTGGGCCACTTGGTGCCCGATCTGCAAAGCCTCGCAAGACAATGTGCAGCGCCTGTACGGCAGCTGGCCCATGGTGACGGTGGCCATGCAGTCTGGCGATGCGGCTGCCGTGCAGCAGCACCTGCGCCGTCAAAAATTACCCTGGTTGGCCGCCATGGACAGCGATGGGCAACTGGCCCGCGCCTGGGGTGTGCGTGCTGTGCCCGCCACCATCATCCTCAACGAACAGGGCCAGATTGCCACCGCCAGCATGGGCTACACCACCACGCTGGGGCTGTGGGCCCGCTTATGGTGGGTGCGCCTTAAAGGGCTTTGGCCAGGCGCGTGACGCCTTCCAGAATTTTGTCTTCGCCCACCGTGGCAAAGCTCAGGCGGAAGCTGGCGTGGTCAGGGTTGGCGCAGAAGAAAGGCGAGCCTGGCACAAAGGCCACGCCCTGCTCGATGGCGCGCTTGGCATAGACGTTTCCGTCAGCCACTTTGCCGCCCGCGCCCGTCAAGCGGGCCCACACAAAAAGGCCGCCTTGGGGCTGCACAAAGCTCACCGCATCGCCCAGCTCCTTGCGCAGCGCGTCGCCCATGGTGCGGGCGCGTTGGGCATACACGCTGCGCACCTTGTCCAGCGTGGCGGGCATGCGGCCCGCCTTCAGGTATTCGGCAGCCGTGGCCTGGGCGAAGGTGCTGGTGTGCGCATCGCTGAACTGTTTGCACATGGTGGCCTTGGCCAGCAGCTCGGCGGGGGCAATCATCCAGCCCACGCGCAGGCCCGGTGACAGCACTTTGGACAGCGAGCCGCAGTGCACCAGCAAGTCGCGGCTGCCGGGGACCTGCGGGCTCATGGCGAGCAAACTGGGCGGGGGCACATCGCCAAAATACAGGTCGCCGTAGGGGTCATCCTCGACGATCAAGGTGTTGTACTGGACCGCCAACTCCAGCACGCGCTTGCGGCGCTCGGCGCTGAGCATGGCGCCGCTGGGGTTGCCAAAGGTCGGGATCAGGTACACAAATTTTGGTTTGTGCTCTGCAATCAATTGTTCCAGCTTGTCCAACTGCACACCGTTGCCATCAATGGGTGCGCTGATCAGCTCGGCGCCATACAGGCGGAAACACTGGATGGTGGCCAGAAAGGTGGGGCCTTCCACAATGACCTTGTCGCCGGGACTGATCAAGGTCTTGCCCAGCAAATCCAGCGCTTGCTGGCTGCCGGTGGTGACGATCAACTGATCGGGCGCGACATCCTTGGCGCCCTTTTGGGCCATGAATTGCGCCAATTGCTCGCGCAAGGGGCCGTAGCCCTCGGTGGCGCCGTACTGCAGCGCTGCGCCCGGGTCGTGAGCGAGTGCAGCATTGCTGGCTTCGCGGATACCGTCCACATCGAACATGGCGCTGTCCGGAAACCCGCCCGCAAAACTGATGATGCCGGGCTTGCCCAGCAGCTTGAACAGCTCCCGGATGGCAGAGGTTTCGACGTTGTCGAGGCGTGAAGCAAAAGGAATGGCCATGGTTGACAATCTGCGCATGAAAAAGGAATTCATCGAGCCCTTCTTTGCCACCTTGCAGGCGGCCAATCCGGAGCCCAAAACCGAATTGGAGTATACGAGTGACTTCGAGCTGCTGACCGCCGTGCTCCTGTCCGCGCAAGCCACCGATGTGGGCGTCAACAAGGCCACGCGCAAACTGTTTCCCGTCGCCAACACCCCACAGCAAATTCTGGACCTGGGGCTGGCCGGGTTGGAGAGCTACATCCAGACTATTGGCCTGTACCGCAGCAAAGCCAAACATCTGATGGAGACTTGCCGCATCCTGGTGGATCAGTACGGCGGCCAGGTTCCCCGCACACGCGAAGCCCTGGAATCCCTGCCTGGCGTGGGCCGCAAGACCGCCAATGTGGTGCTCAACGTGGCTTTTGGTGAACCCACCATGGCGGTGGACACGCACATCTTCAGGGTCAGCAACCGCACGGGGCTGGCACCGGGCAAGACCCCCTTGGCCGTCGAGCTCAAGCTGCTCAAACGCATTCCTCCGCAGTTCATGGTCCATGCCCACCATTGGCTGATTTTGCTGGGGCGTTATGTCTGCAAGGCGCGCAATCCGCAGTGCGCCCAATGCGCGGTTTCTGCCTGGTGCGACCATGGCCGCAAAACACTCGCCAAGCCACAGAAAACGCACACCAAAGCATCCATTGCAGCTAAGCCCCGCGGGTAAAATGACATCTGCTCATGCCTGCCACGCGCAGCGCCAGTGCCTTGTCTACTCCCTGCCTGCCTGACTGATTTTCATGACGCGAGTCGCCTCACGCGCCAGCCTTCACGACACCCCTTTGCTGCACTTTTTGGCTCAGCAGGGCTTTGCGCTGGGCGCTGACGAACCGGTCGAGGTCGGGCAAAAGCTGAGCGACTGGCTGAACTTCCGTCATGCGATTGCACTGCAGGGCCTGCTGGACCAGACCGAGCTGATGAATCAGGCCCCCGTCCAGACCGCAAGCATTCGTGTCAACACCCAAGTGCTGCAAGCGCGTTTTGACGACGTGCGCATGGCCCTGGAGCGCAGCATCACACACGGCGTGCCCCCTGCCCCAGGGCTGCCCCGGATTGAAACGCCTGCACCTGAAGTGCTCATGCCCATCGACCCCAAAACGGCGTTCGAGCCCTTTCGCCGCTACCTGGGCGCTCACCAGCGTCAGATGGACAGCGTCATCGCCAAACTGCGCAGCCAACTGCGCGGCATGCTGGCCAAAGGCGACACCCGCTGGCAACAGCTGGGTTTGCTGGACGCGGCCATGGACGCCATGCTCAGCGAGCTGGAAACACGTCTGCTGACACGCCTGAACGCGCACTTTGAAAAACGCTTTAACCAGCTTTTGAAAAAGCACATCAAGGACAGTCAGCAAGCCCACGAACATGACACGGAGCAGCCAGACACCGATGCGTGGCTGCCCGCGCTGTGCCAGGCCATGCAGACGGCACTGCTGCATGAGCTGAGTATTCGACTGCAACCCGTGCAGGGCCTGATCGACGCCCTCACCCACAACAACAAGAAAACCACCCCATGAAGAAATACGCTTTTCACCTTGCCTTTGCTCTGGGCGCACTGGCCGTGCTGTGGGTGGCCGCTGCCGTAGCCATGACCAACCCCTTGGTGCTGGTGATGACCGTGCTGGTGGCCGTTGTGTACGGCTATGGCGCTGTGGAGCTGCACCGCTTTCGCCAGCGCACGGCACAGCTGGTCCAAGCCCTTGGCCACACGACCGATACCGTGCACGACTTGCACGCCTGGCTGCAAAACATTCCGGTCAGCTTGCAAAACGCCGTGCGCCAGCGTGTCGAGGGCGAGCGCGTGGCCCTGCCCGGCCCTGCATTCACGCCTTACCTGGTGGGCTTGCTGGTCATGCTGGGCATGCTGGGCACGTTTTTGGGTATGGTCGTCACGCTCAATGGCGCCGTGTTTGCGCTGGAAGGCGCGTCCAGCGTGCAGGCCATGCGGGCGGCGTTTTCCGAACCCATCAAAGGCCTGGGCCTGGCTTTTGGCACCTCGGTCGCAGGTGTGGCCAGCTCGGCCATGCTGGGCCTAATGTCCAGCCTGGCACGCCGCGAACGCGCCCGCGCTGCGCACCAACTCGACCGTTTGATCGGCCAACAGCTGCGCAGCTTTTCTCTGACGCATCAACGTCAGGAAACCTACAAGGCTCTGCAGCAGCAGTCCCAGGCCTTGCCTTTGGTTGTGGAGCAACTGAGCACGCTGATGGCCCGGATGGAGCAGCACAGCCAGCAACTGGGCGACAGCTTGCGCTCGCAACAAGACAGTTTCCACCGTGATATCAAAGCCACTTACACCGAGCTGGCCCAGTCGGTGGACCAGAGCCTGCGCAGCAGCTTGAGCCAAAGCATGCAAGTGGCCAGCGAGAGCATTCGCCCGGTGGTTCAGTCCACCCTGGCCGACATGGCTGAGCAGGCACAAGTCCAACACGAACGCATGGTTGCGAGCACCCGCGAGCAACTGCAAAGCAGCCACCAGCAAATGGCCAGCACGGCGCAAACCCTCGTCGCTCAAATACAGCAAGCGCAGTCCGAGCAACAAGCCCGGCAGGCTTTGCTCGATCAAGAGCGCCAGCAGGCCTGGACCCAATCGCTGCAGGACCTGGCCGCTGCGCTGCAAAGTCAGTGGCAAAGCAGCGGCAGCCAGACCCTTGCACAGCAGCAGGCCATTTGCGACACCTTGTCTCAAACCGCTCACAGCATCACCACGCAAGTTCAAAGCCAGGCCCAGCAGACCCTGGCCGACATTCAGCGCCTGATGGCTGGTCAGGAGGAGCTGCAACGCATGCGTCTGGCCAGTGAAGCTGAGGCTGCCGCAATGCACACCCAGCGCGCAGAGGAACTCGCGACTTTGCTGCGCAATGAACTGGGCGCGCTGCGCGAGCAAGAGGCTCAGCGCGGCCAAGCCGCTGTGGCCCGACTGGCCGAACTCGAAGCCACCGTGACGCAGCACCTGAGCACCTTGGGTCAATCCCTGGAAGCGCCCATCACCCGCCTGATCGAAACCGCCTCCGAGGCTCCTAAGGCTGCAGCAGAGGTCATCGGCCAGCTGCGCCAGGAAATTTCGGTCAGCGTGGCTCGGGACAACGCGCTGCTACAAGAGCGCACGCGCATACTGGAAACCTTGAGCACGCTGCTGGACGCCATCAACCACGCCTCCACCGAACAGCGGGGCATCAGCGCGCAGATCACGGCCAGCGCGGTGGATGTGGCCAGCCTGGGTGAGACGTTTGCGTTTGCAGTGCGTGCCTTCAATGACAACAGCGACAGGCTGGCGGGCAACCTGCAGCGTATTGAAGCGGCCATTGCCCAGTCCATGCAGCGCAGCGACGAGCAGCTGGCCTACTACGTGGCACAGGCGCGCGAACTGATCGACCTGAGCATCAGCAGCCAGAAAGACGTGCTCGAAGCCTTGCAGCAACATCCCTCCGCAGGAGCCGCCTAATGCTGGAGATGGAAGCCGAAAGCGAAAGCACCACCCCCACGTGGATTGCCTTTGCCGACTTGATGACGGGCTTGCTGGGCGCGTTTGTCCTGCTGCTGGTGGGCGTCATGGCCGCACAGCTTGAAATGGCCTCCACCCTCGAAGCCGAAGTCCAGAAACGGCACATTGAAGAGCAAAAGCGCCAGTCTCTTGAGCAGGCCCTGGCCATTCCGCTGGCCAGTGGACGCATTACGCTGAGCAACGGTCGAATTGGCATCAGCGGCAAACTGTTGTTTGGCCTGAACTCCGACCAGCTGCAACCTGAAGGCCGTCAATTGCTGAAAAGTCTGGTGGGGCCGTTGCGCAGCTACCTGTCCATGCGCGATGAAATTTTGATGGTCAGCGGCTTTACCGATGACAAAGTCATCACCAGCCGCAACCGCCAGTTTGTCGACAACTGGGAACTGTCGGCCCAGCGTTCCCTGACAGTGACGCGCACCCTGATCGAAGAAGGCATGCCGCCTAGCATGCTGTTTGCCGCCGCTTTTGGCCAGGAGCAGCCCCTGGTGCCTAACAACAGCGACAAAGCTCGCGCCCAGAACCGTCGAGTGGAAATCGCGCCGGTCCCTCGCGCTTCCAGCGAAGCCAAGAACAAGCCATGAGCATGGTCACCCCCGATGGGTCACAAGCGCTTGACGCACAGATCGAGCACTTGCGCCAGGCAGGCGCCGCGCGTGTGGATGCGGTGCAGTGGCACTACATCGAAACGCTGGCTGAGCGCTTGCGTCTCCAGCCAGACCCAGCACAAGCTTTGTTGTGCCAAAAACTCGCACAGACTTTGCAAGCGTTTGAAAGCCGCATGACGGCCCAGACGCCGAAAGCTGTTGAGCCCGAACCCCAGCAAGCGCCCTCCCCCATGGCTTTGTTGCTGCAGGAAATGGCCCCGCAGCCTATGGCCACAGCCTCTGGTCAGCCCACATGGATGCCTGCCCACCAGGAAAGCCCGCGTGTGCAGCAGTTTCGCAAGCAGCTGCGGACCCTCAGCGTTCAGAAACAGGTCTCGCACGCCATCTCGCAAGCCCCACAAAACGCAGGCCCGATCAACTCGCACATGCTGGTGCTGCGTGCGCTGGGACTCATGCGGGAGTTGTCGCCCGATTACCTGCAGCGCTTCATGGCCTACGTCAACACCTTGATGGTGCTCGAAAAAGCTGTCGTCCCCACCCCCGGTAAATCAGGGGCGCGCAAAACGACTGGCACACGAAAAACAGCCAAACCCTAGCGAAGCAAACCCGCCAGCACGCTGGGTTCAAAGTGCTTTTCAATGTAGTCGGCCAAGCCTTCAAACACCGTCTCCAGCGTGGGCACCCGAGCGCCAAACAAAGCCTGCAATACGGCTGGACTTTCAAACAAGCCATGCAGGTAGGTGCCCAGCACCTGACCCTCTGCGCTTTGCCAGGACAGATCAGGCATGACTTCGTGCAACACATTGCCGGCGGCCAGCATGGCTGGATGCGCCTGGGTGTGACCGTGGTGGATTTCGTAGCCTTGCACCGTCACGCCGCTGAGTGCTGACCAAGGCCCCAGGAGGCTGCCGAATGCGGCTTGCGTCCTGCGCACAGTTTTGCGCTCTGCGAATTGGGTCACCAGTGGCAACAAGCCCAGACCGGGTGCATTGCCGTCGATGCCGTGGGTATCGATCAAGGCTTCACCAAGCATTTGCAGGCCACCGCAAATGCCCAGCACCGCACCGCCTTGCTGCACATGCGCGCTGACTGCCTCATCCAGCCCCTGTTGGCGCAACCAGCGCAGATCGGCACTGGTGTGCTTGCTGCCGGGCAAAATGATCCAGTCGTTCGGCCCCAGACCCGCAAGGTCAGACGGGGTGCGCGCCCACAGCAAGCGCAGGCCGGGTACGTTTTGCAGGGGCTGAAACTCATCCAGATTGCTGATGCGGGGATAGGCGACGACCGCCGCGGTTTTGTGCACAGCTCCCCGCGCACGAGTGCGGTCATCGAAAACACCATCTTCCTCCGGCAAGCCGTGCTGCCACCACATGGGCAGAGTGGCCACAACCGGCACGCCTGTGCGCTCTTGCAGCATTTGGGGCGCAGGCGCGAGCAAGCTGGCATCACCCCGAAACTTGTTCAGAACAAAGCCTTCGATGCGCTTTTGATCCCCGCACGGCAGCAGCGCCCATGTGCCGTACAGGTGTGCAAACGCGCCCCCTCGGTCAATATCGGTCACCAGCAGGCAACGGGCGTTGGCGTGCTGGGCGACACGCAGGTTGACGATGTCGCTGTCCATCAGGTTGATCTCGGCGGGCGAGCCCGCGCCTTCGATCACGACCACATCGTTTTCGGCGATCAACTCGTCCAGCGCCGCCGAGATCTGCGGCCAGACTTTTTCACTGCGGCCACGCCAGGGGGTGTTGCTCAACGCTTCGCTGACCTCGCCCAGCAACACCACTTGGCTTCGGGTATCGGCCTCCGGCTTGAGCAGCAGCGGGTTCATGCGCACATCGGGCTCGGCCTTGGCGGCCAAAGCCTGAAAATATTGGGCGCTCCCCACCTCGCCCTGGCCTGACTCAGAGGCAACAACCCTGGCGTTGTTGCTCATGTTCTGCGCTTTGAAGGGAGCGACCTTGAGCCCTTGACGTGCGTAATAGCGGCATAGCGCCGTGGTCAGCCAGCTTTTGCCCGCACCACTGGATGTGCCCAGCACCATGATGCACCGCGCAGTCATACCCGCCCCTTGGGCAACACCACCCATTGGCCGTCCAGCGGCACGATGCGGATGCGGTCTTCAAACACGTCTTCAATCGCGCGATGGATGTGTGCATCGCTGGCTGCCCCATCGTGAACCACCTGCCCGGCTTGCATGACCACAATGTGGTCTGCATGCAGGGCCATACCAATTTCGTGCAGCACGCTGAGCACAGTCGTGCCCTGCGCACGCAGGCACTGCACCTGCTCCAACCAATCGACCTGATGCGGCGGGTCCAGATTGGCCAGGGGCTCGTCCATCAGCATCAGCGGCGCATTGCCCGCCATGGCCCGTGCCAGCAAAACGCGCTGGCGCTCGCCCCCTGAGAGTTCACCCAATGTGCGGTCACGCCACGCCCAGGCCTGCGTCGCCTCCAGCGCCGCTTGCACCATGGCGTGGTCTGTGACACTGGGTGCCGCCAGCCAGTCCTGGTGCGGCAGACGTCCGAGCATGACCACATCGCGCACGCGCAAGTCCTGCATAGGCACCTCGCCCTGGCCCAACCAGGACAGCATCCGAGCACGCTCGCGCCGCTCAATGTTCGTCAGCTCAAATCCTTGCCATTGAATGCGTCCATGGCTCGGCAGCAACCCTGCCAGGGCCTTCAGCAAAGTGGACTTTCCCGCACCGTTAGGCCCCACCACGCAGGTCCAAGCGCCCGCCATCACGTTCAGATCAAGACCTCGGATCACCTCTCGACCGGCCAAATGCACGTGCAGGCCTTGCGCTTGAATGGCCCAGGCTGAGGTCATCATGCCGCCCCCCTGGGCGCCACGCGCATGCGCCACAGCAAGTAGCCGCCACCCAGCACCGCCGTGAACAACCCTACCGGCAACTCCTGCGCGGGCATCACCGTTCGAGCCAACAAATCTGCCGCCAACAACAACACCCCGCCCATCAGCGTGGACAAAAGCAACAGCCCGGCATGGGTGGTGTGCACACGCGAACGCACCGCATGTGGCGCTGCCAGACCTACAAAAGCAATCAAGCCCGTTTGCGCCACGGCAGCGCCGGTGGCCAAGGACAAGGTAGCGATCAAGCCCACGCGGGCCAGCCCCAAGGGCATGCCCAGGCTTTGCGCGGTGGCCTCGCCCAAGGTCAGGGCGTCGAGCACGCGCGCCATGATCAGCGCCAGCACCATGCACACCGCCAGGGCCCAAGCCATAGTGAACGCCCCACTCCAGCCCACAAAGGCCGTCGAGCCCAACAAGAACCCTTGCATAGCCAACAAAATTTCAGGCTGCAACAAGGCGGCCAAGGACGTGATGGCCCCCAGCACCACACCGACCACCACCCCGGCCAGCAGCAATCGCAAGGTTTGGTGCACGCCCCGCGCCAAGGCCAGCGTCAGCAAGACCGCCAGCACTGCGCCCACAAATGCCGCCCCGGTCATGCCCAGACGCGTGGCCCAACCAGTGGCCGTGAGCGAACCACCCCACGCCCCCATGTACACACTCACCCCCAGCGAAGCGCCCGAGGCACTGCCCAGCAAATACGGGTCTGCCAGGGGGTTGCGAAACAAACCTTGTGCGACCGCCCCTGCTAGGCCGAGCAAAGCCCCGGCCAGCCAGGCCCCCAGACTACGTGGCAAACGGATGTCCCACACAATCTGGCTTTGCACGGCATCGCCCAGGTCGTGCATCTGCCAAGGCCACTCCCACCCCTGGCTGCCCGCAGCCACGCTGAGCAGCAGCAACGCGGCCGACAACGCCAGCAAAAGCAAAGACCAGAGTGCCGCAGACTGACGCATCACGACCCTTTACCCTGTGGCTGAGCCGGTTGACCCGCCTGGCGCGGCTTTGCCGCAGCACGGTTCAGGCAATCGACCATCAGGCGTGCGCCCTCGGCCATGCGCGGGCCGGCGCGCACCAGAATGTCGGCCTGTGCTTGCGGGAACACGCACACCCGGTCTTCGCGCAAGGCTTTGAGCTGGGGCCAGGCCGGGCGCATGAGCATGCTTTGGCGCGAGCTGTCACCGGCCATGATGACGTCGGGCTGCGCACGCACCACAAACTCCGGGTTCACTTTGGGAAATGGCCCCATGCTGGCAGGCAGGATATTGGCCACCCCCATGCGCATCAGGTTTTCGCCAATGAAGGACGACTCGCTCGCCCCATACGGCGCAGGGCTGACCTCGACATACACGCGCTGCGCACGAGCCTGCGGCGTCAGCTGACGCACGGCCTGGTCCACCTGCGTTTGAATGTCTTGCCACGTTTGTTGCGCAGCAGACTGCGGCAAGCCCAATGCGGTGGCAACAGTCAACATCACGCGCTGCGCATCCGCACGGGTGCGAGGCTCCAGCCTCAACACCGTGATGCCCAAGCTTTGCAAACGGTCCGCGCCACGCGTGGAACCGGCCATGAGCACCAGATCCGGACGCTGGGCCACCACAGCCTCGATGCTCGGGTCAATACCACCTCCCAGCTTGGGCAAAGCCTGCACCGATGCGGGCCAGTTGCTGTACCGGTCCACGCCCACCAAGCGGTTGCAAGCGCCCAGAGCGCACACTGTCTCGGTCAAAGACGGCAAGAGGCTGACCACACGGCGCACCTCTGCCTTGACCGTCACCACTTGCTGCGCATCATCTGTCACGGTGACAGCCTGGGCCGATACCGTGCACACGGCAACCAGCGCCAAGACCATCGAACGCAGGCATTCAAACATGGGCCTGCTCCCAAGCCAAAAAAATCTGATGCAGCTGCTTGACACCATCAGTCAAAGCCGCGGGGCCGGGCTGCAAGATGTCAGCGGACTTGATTTCAAACACCTGCGCGGTCTGCACAGCAGGCACGTTTTGCCAACCGTGCCGCTGCGCCACCGACTCGGGCCTGAACTTCTTGCCGCACAAGGAGCCGATGATGATGTCCGGTGCGCGGTCAATGATCTGCTGCGGGTCTGCAATGATGCGGTCCTTGCCCATGGGCTGGACCGCCAGCTCTGGAAAAATGTCTTGCCCACCCGCGATGTCGATCAACTCCGACACCCAGCGGATGCCGCTGATGTGCGGGCCATCCCACTCCTCAAAGTACACACGTGGGCGACGCTTGAAGGTGGATGCACGCTCGCGGATGGCTGCCAACTCGGCCTGCATCTGAGTGATGCGCGCCAGCGACTGATCAGCTTGCCCCACCATGGCACCGACCTGGTAGAGCACCGAAAAAATCTCAGCCACGCTGCGCTGATTGAACACCGTGACCTGCACGCCCGCCTTGATGAGCGCAGCCGCAATGTCCGCCTGCAAATCAGAAAAGCCGAACACGCAGTCCGGCTTCAAAGCCAGAATCTTGTCGATCTTGGCGCTTAAAAATGCACTGACCTTGGGCTTTTCCTCCCGGGCCCGGCGAGGCCGCACCGTGTAGCCCGAGATGCCCACAATCCGATGCTCCTGCCCCAGCGCATACAACCACTCCGTCGTTTCCTCAGTGAGGCAGACGATGCGTTGGGGGCCAGGAACATTCGGGTTCATCACTTGGGACTGTACTGCAGCGTCAAATACAAACCACGGCCGGGGGTGTTGTAGCCCCCCGCCAAAGCGTAATGACGATCAAAGGCATTCTCGAGCTTGAGACGACCTATCCAATTTGCATCAATCTTGCGATTTACATAAAACGCAACCGTGGAATAGCCAGACAACATGGGCGACTGCGCCATATTGAAGTCTGACCGCTCGCCAGACGCAAAGACTTTGACACCTACTTCGTGTGCATGGATCCAACGAGAAACGTCAATCGATCCATATTGCTTTGCCCGACGGCCTGGCAAGTAGTTGTCCGTCACATTCCAAGGGTCTTGTAACACCATGGAGGCTTTAAACGTATTGCCCATGAACTGAGAACGTGCGGTCAGTTCATAGCCTTTGTTTCGAATCTCTCCCACGTTAGCATTCGTCCAGTTGGAATCGTAGCCAATCGCATCGTTTGTGCGAGTTTGGAAGTAAACCAGTCGCATCAACGCATCCGCCTTCGAATACACCAATCCGACCTCTTCTGATCGGTGCGTTTCTGGTTTCAAGTTGGCATTCCCACCCCATCCATAAAGTTCTGCCGCCGAAGGTGCACGAAAACCTGTAGATATCGTTGAAGTGACTCGCCATTGATCGTTTATTTGGTAGCCCGCCCCCACGAGGTAGTTGTTTGACGAATACGACTTGTTGGTCGAAACGCCAGATGCCACACGATCTAAAGTCAATGCATCATGACGCGCATTTCCCTGGATCGACCACTTGCCCTCAGTAGTCAAAACGCCTACGTGGTAACCCGTCAGATTTCGAGTCATGTCATAGGAACTGCTTTGGGTGAATTTTTCTTTGGCTGCGTCAACGCCAAAACTTAAG
Source organism: Pseudomonadota bacterium (assembly GCA_041191485.1). Taxonomy (GTDB): domain Bacteria; phylum Pseudomonadota; class Gammaproteobacteria; order Burkholderiales; family Burkholderiaceae_C; genus Limnohabitans_A. The sequence continues at coordinate 2,766 of JBEEOS010000041.1, read as the reverse complement.
CTAGTAGAGGAAAGCAATTCATATGCATTGGACCACTGCACCGCATCCTGATGACCATCGTAATAACCCGTCGATCCCACCGTTCCGTTTTTAATGGCTTCATATGAGTAGTTGGCTGATGTCAGGTCGATGTTGGTTAACCACTGATCGGTCACTCTCTTTTTGAGATAGCCGCCCACTGAATCTGTTTTGATTTTGAAATGATGAACATCAGTACTCACGTCCGGTGAGCTTGAATTGTCGTAGTCTGTCCAAGACTCCTTCATATTGGCGCGAACGCCTACTTTCAAGGTGTTGTCAACTTTTTGCTCTGCTTTTGCAGCAGCAAATCGGTTGCGATACCCGTCACGGTCTGGGTTAACACGTGTGCGCCCCGTCGGATCCATGGCTGAAAAACCTGCTGTTCCTGAGTAGCCCGCATTCAAATCAAAACTTATATCTTTTACACGGCCACCGTACCCAACATCAAGCCCTTCCGTCTTATAGGAACCTGCATGTGCAGCTCCATACGCATGGGGCGCATCTTTGCCGGCACGTGTGATGATGTTGATGACGCCACCAATCGCTGACTCACCATAAAGGGCACCTGCATTGCCACGCAAGACTTCGATACGTTCAACTTGCGCAAGAGGCACATCTGTCACGGTCAAGCTGGCGTTTCCATCAATCTGGGAGCGAACTCCATCGATAAACACCACGACGTTTTTGCTTTCTTGACCACGCAAAAAGAAGGATGTCGTGGTGCCTGGCCCACCGCTACGGCCATATTCAAAACCCGCCTCACCTTGCAACAAGTCAGCCAAGGTAACTGCTTGTGACTTGTCAATTTCAGCGCGTGTGATGACCGACACAGAAGATAGAACCTCGGACAAAGGCTGTTCCATGCGGGAGGCAGACACCACCACAGGATCGATTTGAATTTCTTGCGCCTGCACCGAAGCAGCAATAGCCAGAGACAGCACGGAAAGCACAGGCACAAAGCGCTGCGCACGAAGGGAACGGTTTTTCATAAGAAACAAACAAGTCGAACGCCCTCACCGCCTTCCCCGACAGTGCATGGGCTTTACAGCACACCCGCAGGTGCACCACCTTGTTGGCCGGTATCCGGGCTGGCAGATGCGACCTTCATCGCCTTCCCGGTCACCTGTTTCAGGGCGGCCAGTGGCTTGTGAGATGAAAGCGGAGCTTGCTTGCGCAGGGCTCGTCTGCTTACCGTTGCGGGGGCAGCACAGGTTAGGTACGCTTTTGGGGGCGCGCCCTCCTGTTTCCCGTTGAACTGCGCGCCGTGAACCGGCATCGCGAGCACCAACACCGCATATTTTAAGGGCTTGGCTGTCGCCTACCCTACAATGCGGAAACACAACCCCCTTGCCTGCCATGTCCAGCCCAGACTTGATTGACCAAATTGCCGAACGCGTCGAGCGTTTGCTGGTTCGCCACGAAGAGTTGCAACGCACTAATGCATTGCTTGCCGAGCAAGTGCAGGCTTTGACGCAAGAGCGTGATTCGCTCAAGTCACGCCTGAATGCTGCGCGGGCACGCGTGGATGCCCTGATTGATCGCCTGCCAGGCGCAGCCGCAGAGGAGCAGTCATGAGTGCCAAACAAGTCGAAGTTCAGATCATGGGGCAAAGCTACCTGCTGGGTTGCCCGGAAGATGGCGAGTCCCAGCTGCGTGCTGCTGTGGGTCGCGTGGACGCGGCCATGTGCAAGATTCGCGATGCCGGCAAGATCAAGGCCCGCGATCGCATTGCTGTGCTGGCCGCTCTGAATCTGGCGTTCGAGCAAAACACCCCCGCCGCTGCCCCTGTATCAAGCAGCAGCGCCGAGCTTTCCCAAGAGGGCTCCGCTCGCCTGGTGTCCCTGCTTCATCGCCTGGACCAGACGCTCAATCAGGATGGCCAGTTGATCTAAAAAGTAGCCGGCGCCTTACAATGCAGGTGTCTGCAGTGCGCGCCGGGCTTTATATTTCCTTGAACCAATGCTCATTGAGCTCGGGCTTGGTACATTGTCTCTCCAGCGTGATCGTCTCGCGTCAGATGAACCCAAGGTGAGTCTGCCCTCGCCCACCTGAACCCCCGGTTCAGGATGACGGCTCGGCGGCACTTGCAGACACCTTTCTTCCCCCCTGTTTTGGTGCTTTTGTCATGATCGATATTGCCCTGGTCCTGGAATTGGCCGCCTTGGGTTTGTGCGGTGGCTTTCTGGCTGGATTGCTGGGTATTGGCGGAGGCATGATTCTGGTGCCGTTCATCACCTACATGCTCACCCAACGTGGTGTCAGCTCGGACTTGTCGGTCAAGATGGCCATTGCCACTTCCATGGCCACCATCATCTTCACTTCCATTTCCAGCGTGCGTGCTCACCACAAAAAGGGCGCGGTGCGCTGGGACCTGGTCAAAGGCCTGGCACCCGGCATTGTGCTGGGCAGCATGGTCGGCAGTCTCGGCATTTTTGCCCTGATCAAAGGCAGCTCGCTGGCGCTGTTGTTTGCCGCTTTTGTGGGCTTTTCTGCCACTCAGATGTTTCTGGACAAGAAACCAGCAGCCGCACGGCAGATGCCGGGTTTTGCCGGCCAGGTTGGTGCCGGTGGTGCGATTGGTTTGATTTCTGGCCTGGTCGGTGCAGGCGGCGGGTTTATCAGCGTTCCTTTCATGACCTGGTGCAATGTGGCCATTCACAACGCCGTAGCCACAAGCGCAGCACTGGGCTTTCCGATTGCACTGGCCAATGTTTCGGGTTACCTGATGGCCAGCGTAGGCATGGA
>JBEEOS010000040.1:0-16038 GCA_041191485.1 Pseudomonadota bacterium | reverse complement strand
GACCCCTTCGCCATGTTGCCCTTCTGCGGCTACAACATGAGCGACTACTTCCAGCACTGGCTGGACATGGGCGCCAAGCAAGAAGCCGCTGGCTACAAGCTGCCCGCGCTGTACTGCGTCAACTGGTTCCGCAAAGACGAGTCTGGCTCGTTCGTGTGGCCCGGCTACGGCGACAACATGCGCGTGCTCAAGTGGATCATCGACCGCCTGGAAGGCAAAGCCAAGGGCCAGGACACCCTGTTTGGCGTGGCCCCGCAATACAGCGAAATCAACTGGGACGGTCTGGCCTTCAGCGCCGAGCAGTTCGAGCAGGTCACCAGCATCGACAAGGCCGCCTGGTCTGAAGAGTTCAAGCTCCACGACGAGCACTTCGCCAAGCTGAGCTACCACATGCCCAAAGCCCTGCTGGACACGCGTGACCAGCTGGAAGCGCGCCTGGCTGCTGCCTGAAATTAACAGGCTCTGCGCCTACCCGGCGCTGGAGCTTGCCGCCGCCCTGGCCACAAACCGGGGCGGTTTTTTTATGTCTTGCGGGAAGGGCAGGAAGCCCCGTCGCAGTGGCCACAACTGCTGCCACTCGTCTTGCGGCGCAGGTGCCGTCGCCACAGAAAGTAAAGCGCCCACACGCCTGCGGCGAGCACCAAAAGCACATCAGTCACTGGGTTCATGCGAATGCTCCGACCAGGCGGTATGTGATCCACGAAGCCAGATAAGCCATGCCAAACAAATAGGCCAGCATGATCAAGGGCAATTTGTTCTGCGCCGTCTCCTTGCGCACCACGGCCAAGGTTGCAAGGCACTGGGGCGCATACACATACCAGATCAGCAGCGACATGCCTGTGGCCAGGCTCCAGCTTTGCGCAATCAAAGGCGCCAAGGCGGTGCCCACATCGTCGCCTGTTTGGGAAAGGGCATACACCGTGCCCAGTGCGCCCACAGCCACCTCTCGCGCGGCCAGGCCGGGAATCAGGGCAATGGCAATTTGCCAGTTGAATCCGATGGGCTCAAACAGCAATGCAAGCGCTTTGCCAATGCGGCCAGCCAGGCTGTACTCGATGGCAGAGCCCACATGATCCACGGGCGCTTGCGGGAAGGTCGCCAGAAACCAGAGCAGCACATTCAGGGCCAGGATGATGCCGCCGGCATTACGCAAAAACAAGACGCATCGTTGCCACAAGCCCAGGGCAACGTCTTTCACACGCGGCCAGTGGTAATCCGGCAACTCCATCATCAGCTGCGCTTGCTGCTGCTTCGATCGCCAGAGCTTGACCACAGCGGCCACGGCCACCGCAGACACGATGCCCAGCATGTACAAGCCGAACAAGACCAGTCCTTGCAGATTCATGCCAGCGACGTCCCGGGCGGGAATGAAGGCGCCAATCAGCAGGGCATACACCGGCAAGCGCGCTGAACACGTCATGAGCGGTGCAATGGCGATCGTCAGCCAACGATCATGTCGATCCGCAATCGTGCGGGTGGCCATCACACCCGGAATGGCGCAGGCGAAACTCGACAGCAGCGGAATGAAGGCCCGTCCCGACAGGCCCACACTGCCCATCAATCGGTCCAGAAGCAAGGCCGCTCGGGGCAGATAGCCCGACTCTTCCAGCACCAGAATGAAGAAAAACAGGATCAGGATTTGCGGCAGGAACACCAGCACACTGCCCACACCGGCAATCACGCCATCGACCAGCAGGCTCTTGAACAGACCATCGGACAAATGCGCGTTCAACACCTGCCCGGCTGCCTGGGTGAGATTTTCGATTTGCTCCATCGGCCACTGTGCCCAGGCAAAAACAGCCTGGAAGATCAGGAACAAAACCGTCATCAGCGCCAGCGAGCCCACGATGGGATTGAGCAGCCACGTGTCCAGTTGTTCGCTCAACTGGTCTCGCTGTGGATGCATGTCCAGGCCTGCGGCTTGCATCCAGCGCTGCGCTTGCGCATCGTCTTGCAAATGGGTGTCGGCCATGGGGTCCATTTGGGCCTCTTGTCCAGCAGGCATCGGTGCGCTTTGCTGTCGCCACAGCTTGTCATCATCGAGCAAGGCCAGCAAAGCCTGGGCACCCTGGGCGTGGATCGCCGTGGCTTCCACCACGGGCAGGCCCATGACCTGCTGCATTTTTTGTGCTGAAGGCGGGTGTGCCCAGCCGCGCACGCGGTCCATCATGTTCAAGACGACCACGCACGGCACCCCCCACCGTTGCAGGGCTGCCACCAGGCGCAGGCCCCGACGCAGGCGTGTGGCATCCAGCACCACCGCCACCAGGCCCGGGCGAGGTTCCTGGAGGCTTTGCCCCAGCACGACCTGACAAGCCACGGCCTCATCTTCGCTGCCCGCTTGAAGGCTGTACGTCCCGGGCAAGTCCACCACCGTGATGGCGTGTCCTTGCGGGGTGTGGGTGCGCCCACGCTTGAGTTCGACCGTCACACCCGCATAGTTGGCAACCTTCTGCTTGCTGCCCGTCAAACGGTTGAACAAGGCCGATTTGCCGCAGTTCGGGTTGCCCAGCAAGGCCAGCCGTCTTTGCGAGAGGCCACTGATGTCTACGGTCTGACTCATGCCGCGCCCTCCACCTGGACTTGATCTGCCTCCTCGGCGCGCAAGGCAAAAACCGCATTGCCGACTTGAACCACCAAAGCCCCCCCCTTGAACTGACTTCGACGCACGACGCGTACTTGTTCATGTGGCAAAAAGCCCAGAGCCATCAGGCGGGCAGGGACAGGGCATTGCGCAGCCACCCGACACCAGGTGTCAACGGGCAAGTGCTGAAGGGAAACCATATTGAATTGAGCGGGGGCAAGCGCCCATATTGAGAATGATTCTCATCATACACCGATGGCCCAAGCCAACAGGCGAAAAAAAAGGCCTCCGAAGAGGCCTCGCATCTGTTTTTTGATTCAACTCAAATGTAGTAGAGACGTGCGCGGACGATGCGGGCAGCGCGGCGGTCGCTGAGTTGCTCCAGGTTTTTCACTGGCGCGCGCGATGCGGACTCGGTGGCCTGACGGGTCATGGCCACTTGCAGCTCGGCCATCAGGCGCGGGTCGGCCTTGGCCATGGCCCACAGACGGGCATCTGCGCGACGGCTGGCCGACTGGGCAGCCATGGCATCGAGCTTGGCCATGAGCTTGTGAGCCACAAAGCGGGTCACGCCGCGCAGGGCCACCAAGGCCACCACACCGACCAGCCACAAGGCCAGCCAGGCTGCAACGACATGGCTTTCGGCCCATTCGTTCATCAAGCTGTCGGCCACGACCAGCAGACCGGCCACACTGGCCATCAGCAAAGCCACGGCCAGCTTGCGTGGGTTGGTGGCCACGCTGGCGGGGCTCACAGGTGCGTTAAGTACGTTCGTGTTCATGTTTTTTCCCTTGCGGCGCTCTTGACGCTGCGATGTTGAATGTGCAATGACACGAATATTAGGGTTTTTTCTAATGCGATTCAACTTTATATTGATGATGTTTATCATTCACGTTGATGATGAATAAATCCGCAAACACTAACTTTCGTACGCTGGATCTGAACCTGCTGCGGGTCTTTGACGAAGTCATGGCCGAACGCAGCCTGACCCGCGCCGCACACAAGCTGTCCTTGACCCAACCGGCGGTCAGCAACGCCATGCGGCGACTGCGTGACGCATTGGGCGATGAGCTGGTTCGCCGCCATGGTCACGGGGTGGAGCCCAGCCCTCGCGCCCTTCAGCTGTGGCCGGGCGTGCGCGAGGCCCTGCGGCAAATGCAGGCCACCCTGATTCCGCAGCCCTTTCACCCAGCCAGCGCCACATCGACCTTTGTGCTGGCCATGGCCGATGCCACCGCGGCCGAGTTGATGGGGGGCATGGCCAAGCTTCTGCAAGAGCGCGCCCCTGGTGTCTCGCTGCGTGTGCTGCCTTTGACCACGCGCGATCCGCGCAGCATGCTTGACCGAGGTGATGCCGATCTGGCGCTGGGCTACTTTCCTGCGGTGCTGACCGACCTGACAGCACGCGAGCAAACCGGAGAGTCGGTTGCATTTGCCCACCAGCGCATGTATGCGGGGCAGTACGTGTGCGTCATGCGCAAAGACCACCCTCTGGCCAAGGTCCCCATGACCCTGGACACTTATTGCCAGGCACAACACCTGCTGGTGAGTTTCTCCGGGCGGCCCTACGGCTTTGTAGACGAGGCGCTGGCTTCACACGGGCGACAGCGCCGAATCGTGATGACCGTCAATCAGTTCTTCACCGCTGGCCGTGTGGTGACCAACTCCGACTTGCTGACCGTGTTGCCAAGGCACTTTGTGCCCACCACCGGCATGGCCAATGAATTGGTCCTGAAAGACTTGCCACTGGACGTACCGCCCGTGCACGTGGAAGCCGTCTGGCATGTACGCCACCAACACGACCAGGGACACGTCTGGTTGCGCGAACAACTTCTGACGCTTTCTCAACGCGTGTTTGGCACACCACGTCCGGGCCTGTGATGGTTTACTGCGCCAACACAAACACAGACGCCTCATTGCAGTTAAAGTAGCGCGTGTGACCCACGGAAACTCTGGAGCAACCATGAAAATCTTGTTGGCCGTAGACGGCAGCACTTACACCAAACACATGTTGGCTTATCTGGCCACCCACGAGACCCTGTACGGTCCACAAAACCAGTTCACACTGCTCACCGTTCAGGCCCCTCTGCCTAGCCGCGCGCGCGCGGCTTTGGGCAAGGAAGTGGTTGACACCTACATGCGCGAAGAGGGCGAAAAAGTCTTGAGCCCCATCAGCAAGTTTTTGCTGCGCCACGGTATCGTCGCCAAAAGCGTGGCCAAGATCGGCTCGGCCGGCGAGCTGATTGCCAAGACAGCCGAAAGTGGCAAGTTTGATCTGGTGATCATGGGCTCACACGGTCACTCCGCCATGGGCAACCTGGTCATGGGCTCGGTGGCTACGCAAGTGCTGGCCCACTGCAAAGTGCCCGTGCTGCTGGTTCGCTGATGAGCGACTTGTCCGTCACGCCTGTTTTGAAGTGAGCACCACAGGACAGCCTGCGCGACTGAACCATCTGGACAGTACAGCTGTCATGTTGTTGGTCAGTTGCTGCATGTTCTGGGGTCTGCAACAGATTCTGGTGAAGGCCGTCATGGCCGAAGTCCCCCCGCTGATGCAAGCGAGTGTGCGTTGCATTGGGGCCTGCGTGCTGTTGCTGCTGTGGTGCCGCGCACGTGGCATTCGCCTGTTTGAGCGTGACGGCAGTCTGTGGCCCGGTCTGCTCGCGGGAAGCCTGTTCGCGGCCGAGTTCGCCTGCATTTATCTGGGCCTCCTGTTCACGACGGCGTCGCGCCTGACGGTGTTCCTCTACACCTCCCCCTTCTGGGTGGCCGCGCTGGTACCGCTGTTCGTGAAGTCCGAGCGACTGCGCCCCATGCAATGGCTGGGGCTGGCTTGCGCCTTTGTCGCCGTGGCCTTTGCCATGCGTGAAGGTCTGGGCTCAAACGGCAGCAGCGCCACTGGCGACTTGCTGGGGCTGGCCGCTGGCGCGCTGTGGGGACTGACCACCGTGTCGATCCGCGCCACTGGCCTGACGCGCATCTCGCCCGAGAAACTGCTGTTCTACCAAATCGCGACCACCGCCATGGTCGTGCCCTGGATCTCCTTGGCGTTGGGCGAGTCCTGGTCGTTTGACTGGAGCCCTTTGGCGTGGGGTTCGGTGCTGGCCCAAACCGTGATCGGCGCATTCGCCAGCTACCTGGCCTGGATGTGGATGCTGGGACGCTACCCGGCCACCAAGATTTCAGTTTTCGTTTTCCTCACACCACTGTTTGCGCTGCTGTTTGGCACGCTGTTGTTGCACGAGACGGCGTCCATCACCCTGCTGTCCGCTCTGGGCCTGGTGACATTGGGCATTGTGCTGGTCAATCGCCGCCCGGCTTGAGCACGTCTGGCCTGCCTCCCCGATAATCGGGGGTTTTACGAATCTTCAGCGGAGAACAATACATGAGCACCTTCGTCACCACCGGCGCCAGCGCCATCGGTCTGGCCACACTGGCCGCAGACGGCACCGTACTGGACACCTGGTACCCGGCCCCCGAATTGAGCGATAGCGTTGCCGCCAGTGGCAGCACCCGCCTGACAGCAGCCGAAGTGGAAGCTGTCCTGGGTGCCGAAGCGGCCCAGGCCCTGCAAGCGTGTGCCGTGCGCAACACCACGGTGGTGGCTGTGCGCACCGAGATCAAATCGCTGGCCGATGCGCCCGCTGACGCACACGATGCCTACCTGCGCCTGCACTTGCTGAGCCACCGCCTGGTTCAACCGCACGGCGCCAACGTGACGGGCATCTTTGGCCTGCTGGCCAATGTGGCCTGGACCAACTTCGGCCCCTGCGCCGTGGCCGATGTGCCTGCGGCCCGTCTGCGCGCGCGTGCCAGCGGCCACGTGCTGGAGGTCAAAGGTGTGGACAAGTTCCCGCAGATGACGGACTACGTGATTCCCAGCGGTGTGCGCATTGCCAACGCCGACCGCGTGCGCCTGGGCGCACACCTGGCCAGCGGCACCACCGTCATGCACGAGGGTTTTTGCAACTTCAACGCCGGCACCCTGGGCGCCAGCATGGTCGAAGGCCGCATCAGCGCGGGCGTGGTGGTGGACGACGCCAGCGACATCGGCGGCGGCGCTTCCATCATGGGTACCCTGTCGGGTGGCGGCAAGGAAGTCATCAAGGTCGGCAAGCGCTGCCTGCTGGGCGCCAACGCCGGCATTGGCATCTCGCTGGGCGACGACTGCGTGGTCGAAGCCGGTTGCTACATCACCGGCGGCAGCCGCGTACAACTGCCCGACGGCTCGATCATGAAAGCCAAAGATCTGTCCGGCAAGAACGGCATTCTGTTCCGCCGCGACTCTCAGTCGGGCGCGCTGCACGCGATCCCACGCAACAAGAGCTGGGGCGAGCTCAACGCCGAGCTGCACAAGAACTGAGTTTTGACGGTTCAAAGAGGGTGCCCGCAAATGTGTGGCACCCTTTTTTGTTGTCCCTGCTTTGGGTTTATTCGGTGCCCTTGGCGGCAGGTTTTTGTGCCTTCTGATTTTGTGCCTTCTGAATCACCGCATCCACTTGCGGCTGCGGGTCCTGGGCCACACTGTCTTCCTCCAGTTTGAGCAACAAGCCCAGCAGGCAGGCGCCGTGCTCCACCGCAATGGAGCCGTACCGAATATCGCCTTCCACCCTGCATTGCGCCTGCAACTCCACCCGCTCGCTGGCATGGATGTCGCCTTGAACCGTCCCGGCCACAACGACTCGGTGAGCATGGATATTGCCTTTGATACGGCCTTGTGGCCCCACCACCACGCTCACTTGCTGTTTACCACTGGCGCGTACATCGCCCTCCACCACGCCGTCAATACGCAGGCTTTGTTCTGGCATCAAGGTGCCCTGGATTTTGCAGCCCATGCCAATCAGGGTATCGAATTTCTCTGCGCTCAGCACCAGGGGTGCGTTCTTGTTTCTCTTGCTGGTGAACATATGTCTCTCCTGTGGTGTCGGGGTCTTCAACGGTTCCACGCGATCAGTGGCGTTTGCGGGCTGATGGCTTGTCCGCGGTAACGGATTTCATAGTGCAGGTGCGCGCCCGTTGAGCGCCCGGTGTTGCCCAGTTCGCCCACCGCATCACCTCGCTGAACGCTTGCGCCCTGTGTGACCAGAAGCTTGCGCATGTGTGCGTAGCGCGTCACATAGCCGTTGCCATGGTCCAACTCGACCATCTGTCCATAAGCGCCCGCATGCCCCGCACGCACAACGCGCCCAGGTGCCGTTGCCAGCACAGGCGCTCCTAGATCTGCCGTGAAGTCCAGACCCTCGTGCATGGCCCCCATGCCTGTAAACGGGTCTTGCCGGGCACCGTATTCACTGCTGATTTCATATCCCGATGAAAGTGGCATTGCCAGGGGCATGGCTTCAAGTTGAGCTTGCTCCTTTTGCCATTGAGCGTTCAGCCGATGAAGCCAGGCTGTGTGGGCGTTGAGTTCATGTTGGGTACTTGCCCAAGGGTCGTTGTGGAGATCTACCCCCATCAATAGCTTCAAAGGCCCGCCCTGAAAACGCAAACTCCCTTTACCCGCCGGCGCCTCCTCGGATGACACCCGCGCGCCCAGCAGGCGCAGCATTTCTTTTTTCTGTTGCTCCAGCAATTGCACCTGGGCCACCATCTGTGCGAGTCGGCTGTTAATGTCGTGCAGCTGCTCCTGGTGCTGCGCCTGCTGCTCCACTTGCTCTTGCCCGCCCCACCAACGCCAAAGCACGTTGCCCATCGTGCTGGTCATAGGCAACATGATGGCCAAGGACAGCGCCCCAAAAACGTGAGCCCGCCGAAGGGTCCAGGACCGCATCCGGCCCGAAGGACCGGATATCCAGATCAATTGCATGATTTTCTCCCTGAGCCCAAGGTCTAACGCCTTTCGGGCCGATGCCGCAAACAGAAATCGGCCCTGCGGGCCGACCGATATACGCCATCTTAATCAATTATTGACGTCAAATGAATGCGCGTGACTCACTTCAGGTGTTGCGCTGCATCCGCTCGCTTTTCCAGTACACATCGTCTCCCCCATTCATGCGGTTGAGCACGCGAGCAAGTACAAACATCAAATCCGACAAACGGTTCAGGTATTGACGCGGTGTTTCGTTCAGCGCCTCCTCCTGACCCAACGCGACCACATGGCGTTCGGCCCGACGTGCAACGGTTCGGCAGACGTGGGCAAGTGCAGCGGCGCGGGTCCCTGCTGGCAGGATGAATTCCTGCAGGCGGGGCAAAGTGTCGTTGTGGTCTGCCAAGGCCTGATCGAGCACCAACAAGGCCTCGGCCTTGAGCAACTCGAAGCCGGGGATGGACAACTCGCCGCCCAGGTTGAAGAGCTGGTGCTGCACCTCCACCAACAACTCACGCACCGCTACGGGCATGTCCTCGCAGAGCAACACGCCAATGTGGGAATTGAGCTCATCGACCTCACCCATGGCGTGCACACGCAAGCTGTTTTTGGACACCCGCTGGTTGTTGCCCAGGCCTGTGGTGCCGTTGTCGCCGGTTCGTGTGGCGATAGCCGAAAGTCGATTGCCCATGGTGTCCCTTGCTTGGCTGTTCAACTTGCGATTTTGCGCCAAAATCCCCCCACAGGAGAATCTCATGAACGCACCCACCGCCGCACACCACCTTCAGATCGCACAACGCGTAACGCCGCCCGAGTTGATCGCGGCGCTGCAAGCGCGCTTTGGTGCTCAATGCTCATTGGCACAAGCTGTGCGTGAACAGCATGGCCGCGATGAGTCGGTGTTCGTTTCAGTGCCGCCGCCTGCTGCGGTGGTGTTTGCCGAGTCCGCCCTGGACGTGGCCGATGCGGTCTCTTTGGCCAGTCAGTACGAAACCCCGGTCATTGCCTTTGGCGTGGGTTCGTCCCTGGAGGGGCATTTGCTGGCTGTGCAGGGCGGCATCAGCATTGATGTCTCGCGCATGAACAAGGTGCTTTCGGTCAACCCTGAAGACCTGACGGTCACGGTGCAACCCGGCGTGACACGCAAACAACTCAATGAAGAGATCAAGTCCACCGGCCTGTTCTTCCCGATTGACCCCGGTGCGGACGCCAGCATTGGCGGCATGTGTGCCACCCGCGCCAGCGGCACCAATGCCGTGCGCTACGGCACCATGCGCGAAAACGTGCTGGCACTGGAAGTGGTCACCGCACAGGGCCAAACGATCCGCACCGGCACCCGCGCCAAAAAGTCCAGCGCCGGCTACGATCTGACCCGCCTGATGGTCGGCAGCGAGGGCACCCTGGGCATCATGACGGAAATCACGCTGCGCATTTACCCGCTGCCCGAGGCCATTTCTGCAGCCATCTGCTCTTTCCCCAGCATTGCCGATGCCGTGCACACCGTGATTGAAACCATCCAGCTGGGCGTGCCCATCGCCCGCGTGGAATTGATTGACGCCAACACTGTGCGCATGGTCAACGCCTACGCCAAGCTGGGCCTGCGCGAGGAACCCATGCTGCTCATGGAGTTCCATGGGTCTCCTGCAGGCGTAAAAGAACAGGCCGAGACGGTACAGGAGCTGGCCAGCAGCCACGGCGGACAGTCGTTCGAATGGGCGACCACGCCTGAAGAGCGTACGCGCTTGTGGACCGCGCGCCACAACGCCTACTTTGCGGCCATTCAAAGCAAACCCGGCTGCCGCGCCATTTCCACCGACACCTGTGTACCGATCAGCCGCTTGGCTGACGCCTTGCTCGATTCGATCGAAGAGGCGGATGCCTCAGGCATTCCCTACTTCCTGGTCGGCCATGTGGGTGACGGCAATTTCCACTTTGGCTATTTGATTGACCCCGAAAACCCGCAGGAGTTCGAGACTGCCGAGACCTTGAACCACAAGCTGGTTCATCGCGCCCTGAGCCTGGGCGGCACCTGTACCGGTGAGCACGGTGTGGGCCTGCACAAAATGGGCTTCCTGCGCGATGAGGCGGGCGATGGCGCCATTGAGATGATGCGCACCATCAAACGCGCCCTGGACCCCAAGAATATTCTGAACCCGGGGAAGATTTTTTCCCTCTAAGGTTCAGCCACGCAGCTTTTCGATCAGGCCATTGAGCTCGTCCAGCGAGCCGAAGGCGATAGTCAACTCGCCCATCTCTTCGATTTTGCCCAGGCGCTTGACGCGTTTTTTGACCTTGACCTCGACCTCGGCCATCAGCAAGTCGGAAAGCTCTTCCTCGACGCGTCGGACATCGCGTGATTTTTCTTTCTTGGGTTTCTGGGTCACCAGCTGAAACTCGGCTCCCAGTTTTTTGGCCAGACTCTCGGCCTCGCGCACGGACATTTTGCGGGCGCTGATCTGGTTGGCGGCGGTGATCTGGGTCGCGCGGTCGAGCACCAGCAGGGCTCGGGCGTGGCCCATGTCAATGTCGCCGGCCATCAACATGGTCTGCACCGGTTCCGCCAGATTGAGCAAACGCAGCAAGTTGCTGGCGGCACTGCGTGAGCGGCCAACCGCCTGTGCGGCGGCTTCGTGAGTGAGTCCAAACTCTCTCACTAAGCGTTGCAGGCCCTGGGCTTCTTCAAGGGGATTGAGGTCTTCACGCTGAATGTTTTCAATCAGCGCCATGGCCGCAGCCGCCTCGTTGGGCACATCGCGCACCAGCACCGGCACCCGATCCAGACCCGCCAGACGGGAAGCCCTGAAGCGCCGCTCGCCTGCAATGATTTCGTACTTGCCCGCGTTCTCGCCTTCGGTCAGTTGACGCACCAGGATCGGTTGCATGATGCCCTGGGCCTTGATGGACTCAGCCAGCTCGTACAAAGCGCCCTCGTCCATGCGGGTCCGAGGCTGATACATGCCTGGCACCATCTCGTCGAGCAACAGGGTTTGCGGTGCATCGGGATGGACGACTGCACCGTCGGCATTCACCGGCGCGTCCTGGACTGTGGGGCCCAGCAGGGCTTCAAGTCCACGCCCCAGTCCTTTGGGTTTTTTGGTGACCATGTCTTATTCCTTCATGAGTGTTTGCAGCAAGGCATGACCCTGCGGCCAATCGCCTAGCCCTGATTCGGCGTTGATGTGTCCTTGCGCGCCCAGATTGACCCAACGCGCGCCCCAGTCCTGCGCCATGGCTTGTGCACGCGCCAGACTGCAATAGGGATCGTTTTCACTGCCGACAAGAATGGCGTCGAACGGCAGGCGTTGACGCACGATCGGGGTCCAGCTGTGAAGCGCTGACTGCAGATGGGGTGCCTCAACGTCGCCTGGTGCCACCAGAAGCGCACCACGCACTTTGTTCACATGGCGGGAAAGGCTGGCCCAGGCAGCCACCTGAATGCAGCCCAGGCTGTGCGCTGCCAGCACCACCGGCACCGGGCTATCGCCCACCACCTCGTCCAGACGACTCAACCAGTCGCCGCGCAAGGGGCGCATCCAGTCGTTTTGCTCAACAACGGCATAGCCATGTGCACGCGCCCAGCGCATTTGCCAATGTTCTGGGCCGCTACCCTGCCAGCCCGGGAGAATCAAAACAGCAGGTGTCATGGCTCACATCGTGGGCGCACGCTGCACCAGCTCGTGCGCAAACTCGACAAAGGCCACACTGCCCTTGGCCGAGGGGTCAAACACCACGCCGGGCAAGCCGTAACTGGGCGCCTCGGCCAAGCGCACATTGCGCGGGATCACGGTGTTGAACACCTTGTCGCCAAAGTGGGCCTTGAGCTGCTCGCTCACCTGTTGCTGCAAGGTGATGCGCGGGTCAAACATCACCCGCAACAAACCAATGATCTTCAGGTCCCGATTCAGGTTGGCATGCACCTGCTTGATGGTGTTGACCAAGTCGGTCAGCCCTTCCAGCGCAAAGTATTCACACTGCATCGGCACGATGACGCCGTGCGCTGCACACAGACCGTTGAGGGTGAGCATGGACAGAGACGGTGGGCAGTCGATCAGGACAAAGTCATAGTCGGCATCCACCGCCGCCAAAGCGTTTTTCAGGCGTTGGTCGCGGCGCTCGAGCTCGACCAGTTCGACCTCTGCACCGGCCAGTTCCCGGTTGGCACCCAGAACGGTGTAGCCACACTTTTCGTTGCGCACACCGGCTTCGTTGATGCCCGCAGACTCCAGAAGAACATCGTAGACGCTGAGCTGCAGCTCGCGCTTGTCCACACCCGACCCCATGGTGGCATTGCCCTGCGGGTCCAGGTCCACCAGCAAGACGCGCTGACCCACTTTGGCCAAGCCAGCCGCCAGGTTCACGGTGGTGGTGGTCTTGCCAACGCCACCTTTTTGATTGGCTACACAGAAAATTTTGGCCATGGTGTACTCTGAAACGCAATGACGCAAGTGTACCTGCGCAAGGCACGCAGGCTGAGACCAATGCAGATTTCAGTTCGCGGGGGTCTGTACAGGCCGCATCCAGACCATACAGCGCTCGACATCCAGCCCCGGCACCTTCAACGGTTCCACGTGAAACACTTCCACGTCAGCGGGCAAACCTTCGATTTCGTCTTGGGGATGTTTGCCCTTCATGGCCATCCACACACCCTGCTCGGCCAGCGCACCGTGAGACCAGGCCACAAAGTCGGGTAAGGACGCAAAAGCGCGGCAACAAATCAGGTCAAAAGGTCCGGCAAGGGTCTCGACCCGGGCGTGGATGCCATGCAGGTTCGGCAGCTTGAGACTGGCCGCCACCTGCTGGATGAAGGCGGCTTTCTTGCCCACCGTGTCCACGCAGCTGACATCGAGTTCGGGTCGGCAGATCGCCAGCACGATACCTGGCAGC
The DNA here is from genome assembly GCA_041191485.1 of Pseudomonadota bacterium. Lineage (GTDB taxonomy): Bacteria > Pseudomonadota > Gammaproteobacteria > Burkholderiales > Burkholderiaceae_C > Limnohabitans_A. Next base: position 2,764 of record JBEEOS010000040.1, on the reverse strand, counting down.
CCCCCACCCGAGCCCACATCCAGCACTTTTGCAGCCTGGCCTTGAGTGTGGCGCACCAGCGGCGCGACCGCCGTCAGGCTGTCGAGCAGATGGTGGGTCAGCATTTCCTGCGGATCCCTCACCGCCGTCAGGTTGTAAACCTTGTTCCATTTCTGGATCAGGGCCAGGTAACCCAGCAACTGCTCAAACTGGGCGTCGCTCAGGCTCAGGCCAAGCTCATCTGCGCCCGACTTCAGGATGGCCAGAGCGTCGCTCATGCGGGCTGGCCTTCTTCAGCGGGGGAACGGAAGCCCTTGAAGCCGCCCTTTTTCAGATGGATCAGCAGCAGGGAAATGCTGGCTGGCGTAATGCCGGAAATGCGCGATGCCTGACCCAGGGTTTCGGGTCGGTGCTTGGCCAGCTTCTGGCGCGCCTCGATCGACAGGGCCGAGACCTGCATGTAGTCCAGGTCGGCGGGCAACCTCAGACCCTCGTAATAGGCGGCACGCTCGACCTCTTCCCTCTGGCGGTCGATGTAGCCCGAGTATTTGGCGGCGATCTCGACCTGCTCGATCACGGCGTCTGTTAGATCGCCCAGCGTTTCACGTGAAACATCGGCGCTGGCGTACCGGCTACCGTTCATGCCGGTCAGCTCGGCATAGCCCACCCCCGGGCGACGCAGCAGGTCGAACAGGTTGTATTCATGCTCGATGGCTTTGCCCAGCACCCGTTCGGACTCTTCGGCAGGCAGGTTGCGCGGGTTCACCCAAGTGGATTTCAGGCGTTCTGTTTCACGTGAAACAGCATCGCGCTTGCGGCAGAAGGCGTCCCAGCGGGCATCGTCCACCAGGCCCATCTGGCGCCCCACTTCGGTCAGGCGCATGTCGGCGTTGTCTTCGCGCAGCTGCAGGCGGAACTCGGCCCGGCTGGTGAACATGCGGTAAGGCTCGGTCACGCCCTTGGTGATCAGGTCATCCACCAGCACACCCAGGTAGGCCTGGTCACGGCTGGGCGTCCAGGCGGCTTCGCCCCGGCACTGCAGCGCGGCGTTGATGCCGGCAAACAGGCCCTGGGCCGCCGCCTCTTCGTAGCCGGTGGTGCCGTTGATCTGGCCCGCAAAGAACAAGCCGTTGATCTGTCTGGTTTCGAAGCTGCTCTTGAGCGAGCGCGGGTCGAAATAGTCGTACTCAATGGCGTAGCCCGGGCGCAGGATGTGGCAGTTTTCCAGCCCCTTCATCGAACGCACCAGGTCGTACTGAATGTCGAATGGCAGGCTGGTCGAGATGCCGTTGGGGTAGTACTCGTTCGTCGTCAGGCCCTCGGGCTCCAGAAAGATCTGGTGGCTGTCCTTGTCGGCAAAGCGGTTGATCTTGTCTTCGACGCTCGGGCAATAGCGCGGGCCGACGCCCTCGATCTTGCCGGTGAACATCGGGCTGCGGTCAAAACCGGAGCGGATGATCTCGTGCGTGCGCTCGTTGGTGTGGGTGATCCAGCACGGCATTTGCTGCGGGTGCATGCTCGCCTTGCCCATGAAGCTGAAAACCGGCACCCCACCCTGCTCATTCATGCCGCCGGGCATGCCATCACCCGGCTGCTCAATGCACTTGGAAAAGTCGATGGTACGGCCATCCAGACGCGGCGGTGTGCCGGTTTTCAGGCGCCCTTGAGGCAGCTTGAGCTCCTTCAGGCGCGCCGACAGGCTGACCGCTGGCGGATCGCCCGCACGGCCAGCGGAATAGTTTTGCAAGCCCACATGGATCTTGCCGTCCAGAAAAGTACCGGCCGTCAGCACCACCGTGCGCGAACGAAAGCGAATACCCACTTGCGTTACAGCCCCGACAACACGGTCACCTTCGACCATGAGGTCATCCACCGCTTGTTGAAACAACCACAGGTTGGGCTGGTTTTCCAGCATGCGACGGATCGCGGCTTTGTAGAGGATGCGGTCCGCCTGGGCGCGGGTGGCGCGCACGGCCGGGCCTTTGGAAGAGTTGAGAATGCGGAACTGAATGCCGCCTTCGTCCGTGGCCAAAGCCATGGCGCCGCCCAGCGCATCCACCTCCTTGACCAGGTGGCCTTTGCCGATGCCGCCAATGCTGGGGTTGCAACTCATCTGCCCCAGTGTCTCGATGTTGTGAGACAGCAGCAAGGTCTTGCAACCCATGCGAGCAGCGGCCAAAGCGGCTTCTGTACCGGCGTGGCCGCCACCGACCACGATGACATCGAATTGCTGAGGGTAAAGCATGCTGTATGCGCCCAAGCGGGCCCGAAGGAGAACACGAACCTGTGCGAGGCCACCGTCCAAATGACGGGGGTAAAGGGTGCTCATTTTAAGGGCAGCCATTAAAACGTGTGCTTATGCAAGGCGTGCATGACTTGGAAAAGGATTGGCTTTGGACAAGATGCACAAGGCCGCCTAAGCTGTGAGCTCCTTCTCCAAGTCCTTCAAACCATGAACACTACCCATGCTTTACCTTCGTACCTGGATCCAATGCAGCTGGGTCCTTGGGGGATTTATCTTCAACAGGTCGATCGCGTCACGCCCTATTTGGGACATTTGGCCAAGTGGGTTGAAACCCTCAAGCGCCCCAAACGAGCCCTGATTGTCGACATCCCGATCGAGCTGGACAACGGCACCGTGGCGCATTTCGAAGGCTATCGGGTGCAGCACAACCTCAGCCGCGGGCCGGGCAAAGGCGGTGTTCGATTTCACCAGGATGTCACCCTGTCCGAGGTCATGGCCCTGTCGGCATGGATGTCGGTGAAAAATGCCGCCGTCAACCTG
>JBEEOS010000039.1:0-16267 GCA_041191485.1 Pseudomonadota bacterium | reverse complement strand
CTCTGCAGGACTCTTCTGCGCGGCCAAGACCAATGCAGCCTGTACCAGTTCGGCCTGACGGTCTTCGGTTTTGAGTTTTGTACGTGTGAGCACACCAGCTTCGTAAAGTAATTGATCAATTACTTTATCACAAAATGGTAATTTATTACAGTCGATGTCATTCGCACACGTAGAGAAGATGGATCCCGAGGTCACGCCAAGCATCACAATGACTATCGCCGTCTGCTTCTGGCCGAAAGCACCGCTCCTGACAGCCCCCACATAAGTGTCATTTAAAGCGGTCGCCCCGCTGTTGGAACAAAGGCCGCCTCCAATGACTGTTTCAGATTTCCGTCTGCTCCGAAATTTCAAGTGCGTCGTCGACCTCAATGCCGAGGTACCTCACGGTTGACTCCAGCTTGGAGTGGCCGAGCAGCAGCTGTACGGCGCGGAGGTTCTTGGTGCGTCGATAGATCAGCGTGGCTTTGGTCCTTCGCATCGAATGGGTCCCATACTCAGAACGATCCAGACCAAGCTCATCCACCCAGTGCCCGAGAATCCGAGCGTACTGCCGGGTTCCGAGGTGAGGTGAATCGTGGAGCCTGCTTGGAAAAAGAAAGTCGTCGGATTTCAATGCCGCCTTCTTGATCCACGCTTGCAAGGCGTCTTTGGTGACAGTCGTGATCTCGAATTGCACTGGACGCTTGGTTTTGTGTTGCATGACGATGGCTCGGGAAGCCACCTGATCGCCATGGGACACGTCGCGGACCTTAAGTGAAACGAGGTCACATCCTCGAAGCTTGCTATCGATACCAAGGTTAAAGAGGGCGAGCTCGCGAACCCGGCCCTCCATCTGAAGCCGTACGCGCAGGGCCCAGATGTCTTTCACCTTGAAGGGTGCTTTCTGCCCGACTATCTTGCCCTTGTTCCATGGTTCCTGATGAACCACACTGCTTGAGGTTTCCATGATGGTCTCCCATCTAGTTGAGGGGAGTACAGCATGCGCTTTTGAGGGGTAAGCGCCTTGCGCTGTATCAAGTCAGAACAGATCACTCGACTTGAACGGATGGCTACAGGTTCGTGGGAATGCCAGTTCAAGTTAATTTTTCAGCGGTGACCGGGAGGGCCTGGCCAGCGCCCAAGATTCCAGTAAATCCGAACAGGTGGGCTGTATGCATAAGGGCTCGCGTACACAACAGGCTGATCTACCACGACAGGCACAGAATGCGCGGCAGCAGGCTGCTGCGCCGGCGTAACCGCAGGTACTGAAGGAGTTACTTGCAATGGAATGGTGGGACCAGGGTCTGAGGGCATATCCACGCTGTACTGCTTCCCCGCGAACTCATAGATAACACGGTAGCTGGTGGTTTGGTTTTCGACTACCTGCTGCCATTCGCAACGTTGAACCTGTTGTAGCTGGGAGTTAGGCTGACTTTCTATCTTGTCACCCAATACCGAGCCTCCGACCATGCCCAGCATGGTGGCAGCTGCGCGGCCACCGCCATCCCCAATCGCGTTACCAATAGCGCCACCTGCAATTGCCCCCATCAAGGCTCCTGCACCTGATTTTGGTTCCTGAACTGCCACGGTTTCTGTATGACAAACTTGGCGGGGCACAGTGACTTGACGTATTACTGGAGTAGAAGAGAGTACCTTGCCCACTTCCTGGGCGTACCCAGGGATGACGATGAATGCAAGTAAGCTCAGCCCGATGTATCTAACTGGTTTCATGACTTCTCCAAATTTCTCAGGAAAACCGATTTCTCGGCCTCCTGCACTTTGTGGAATAAATAGTTACTGTGTGACTGTGGTGCTGGTTGTAGGCGTTTGTGAGCGCATACGGTCACGCAGTGCAGCCTCACCACCAACGTGTGTACCGTCTTGAGTTCGAGACTGAGTATGGGTCTGAGTTCCGGTGCCGCCACCCTGATGAGAACCCTGGCCCGCCTGCTGTGATCCACCACCATATTTGTTCATCTTTCCTTGGCCAGATCCTTGAGCGTAGGCACCAACACTCAAGCCTGCAAAGATGGCAACAACGGCGATAGTCTTCAAGTTTTTCATGTTTACTTCCTTACTGAGTTGAACTAACGAGGGTTTATCGACCACGACCGGAACGTCTTGTATTCACCATGGGTGATTGCTGACCTGTCCCCACATTCTTGCTACGCCGTGACTCATAACCACTGCCATAGGGAAGGGTTTGCGGTCTTTCAGCATGAGCTGGATCCGTCTTGGCTGATTGATTTGACTGAGCTGGTAGCCACGAGGAGCGCGGCAGATTCAGATTCAAGCGCGGCAACTCCGACTCTGTTGATAGAGTTTCAGTCGTTTGGGCGCTTGCAGTTTGAATTACCAGCATCAATCCCAACAAAGCAGTTTTAAGAAGAACTTTCATGTTGTGTCGTTTTCGATGAATGAATCATGCCCCTGGCTTGTCGCCGGTTAGTGCCACCAGCGTCTGTAAATGTCGCGGTGTGTCGCGGTGTGTATCAGCAACAATACAAGCAATGGTCTGCCCTAAACTGGACCTACACTATGTCTATGACTAGCACTTCAGCTCCCTTGGTTTGGATCGTCGATGACGATGCCGATATTCGCGAATTGCTAAGCGCATACCTAGAACAAAATGGCTTTACCGTTGAGGTAGCTGAAGGTGGCGCTGAATTGCGAAAGATGTGGACTCACTCCCGTCCTGATGTTCTAGTTCTGGATTTGATGATGCCTGGCGAGGATGGCCTGTCGCTGACCCGCTTTGTTAAATCACACGGTGATGTGCCCACTCTAATGCTGTCGGCAAAGGGTGAAGAAATGGATCGCATCATTGGCCTTGAGGTGGGAGCTGACGACTACCTTGCCAAGCCTTTCAGTCCACGTGAGCTTTTAGCCCGATTACGTGCGCTTCTACGGCGTAGAGCATCTGTATCAGAAAATGCTTTGGATGCAGCGTCGAATCACGAGAGTGCTTTGGGCTCCTCGGATCAATGGGCTTTTGGAGCCTTCCGATTGCATGGAAACTCTCGCACCCTCAAACTGGGCCAAACGACTATCAATCTGACGACTGCAGAGTACGACTTGCTGGAAGTTTTTGTCAGACGACCCCATCGAGTGCTATCCCGTGACGTGTTGATCAGTTTGCTCAAAGGTTATGAGCGAGACGCCTTTGACCGAAGCATTGATAACCGGGTTACGCGTCTGCGAAAGAAAATTGAGGCTGACCCAGCCAACCCACAATTTATTCGCACTGTCCGGGGTGAAGGATACCTGTTTAATCCGGGTGGTGAGCTGGCATGAAATCGCCGTACAGCTTATTGCGGCAACACACGACCAGCTTGACTCTGGTTTTTCTGCTGCTGGAGCTGGGTGTTGCAGTCATGATGCTGAACTGGCTGGTCCTGCCGCTGGCACGCCGTGCTGCCGACGACCTCGCTGGCTTGGTGGTACTTTCAGCACAAACCTGGGCCGAATTGCCACCTGAGACTCGTCCAGACTTTTTGCATGCGTTACGTGATAACCATCAACTTGATCTACAACCCGCCAAAGAATATTCACCAGTCTCCTCCCTGCATCCTCCTTTTGTTTATTTATTTGAGCAGGCCATAAATCAACGGTTGGTGCAACCGACGCATTTATTGGTTCAGCCTCGTGATGATGAAGTCTGGTATTGGGTCAACGTCCCTGCAGGCGGACATATGCTTGCCGTCGGCTGGCCTGAAAGCCGTATCAAAAGTCAGCCATTGTTGGCCATCGGCTTGGGGCTACTGTTAAGCATGGGTCTCGCTTGGTGGAGTGCCAGATGGCTGGCGCAACGGGTGGTGCGCCCTCTGTCTTCACTCAATTCAGCTATGGTCGCCGTTGGCAAGGGCCACACACCGGCGCTCTTGCCAGAAGATGGACCAGAAGAGTTGTCCTCCCTCAGTCACCAATTCAATGTCATGGCGCAGCAGGTTCAAGTCTTATTGACGTCTAGGACCACCTTACTGGCTGGCATATCGCATGACTTGCGTACACCCTTGACACGAATGCGTTTGACAGTCGAGTTGTTGCGAGACAATCCGAACTCGTCGCTACTGTCCCGCCTGGAGCGAGAGATCGACAGAATGAATGCACTGATTGCGCAGGTAATGGAACTGGGCCGTGGTCTGGTAAGTGAACCCCCAGAACTGCTTAACGTTCACGCGTTTTTATCCGCGTTACAGGAAGACTTCCAGAGCGAGGCAACTCCACTGGTCACACGATGTGCAGTTGATAGGGTTTGGGCTGCACCCATGGCATTGCGGCGTACGTTGAGCAACCTGATTCAGAATGCTCAACGCTACGCTGCGGGACACTCTGTGACCGTTGTTTGTGAGCCATCAGCTGGTGGTGTGCGTATAGGCGTACTTGATCAAGGCCCAGGCATTCCAGCGCATGAGCTCGAACGGGTTCAGCAGCCTTTTCAACGATTGGAATCCTCGCGCAGTCTGAATACAGGCGGTTATGGGCTAGGCCTTGCAATTGTGAAGTCGCTGGCCAACGCCAACGGATGGGCGTTGCAATGGGATAGCCCTACCTCCGGCGGGCTGCACGTTTGGCTGGATCTACCCCAGCCATAGGCAATCACTCATATGACAGCTTTGGGTCAAGAGAGTGAGTTCAGTGGTGTGAGCTGCTGACTTTCAGCCGCGAGTTATCAGGGCAGTCGGCTGTCAGCCACGCAGGACGACTGCAGTTCTTTCGATACCGGCCGTTGAGGTCGCTGCATTACAGGGTGAATCAGTGACGGCTTTTGCCAAGCACCATAAACCAAGCTCCTGAGTTAGTCAGGCAGCTATCGCTGCAAACCTGCCGTTCGCGGTCGGATAGCGTGAGCAATCATGGTGTATGGATTGATACATATTACATAGCAACCAATACGCCGAAATTGATCCGCTGCGCTAAATCTCAAGCATTCGGAGGCAGTTTGCGAGTATTACAATCTAGATGCAGAAGCAGTGGGGAGATTTCTGCTCCAAAGCGGGCATCGATTTGGTGCTGTTTGGCTGTGCAATTTTGTGCAATTGACGGGTGCGGGTTCTAGGAAAATCAAGGACTTAGCGATGCTGGTTTTACATCTCAATTGCACATCTCGTGATCGTAACCCTTTGATACTTATGAAGAATTTCCATAAAGAATCATAGGCTACGAACCAAGGGGTCGTGGGTTCGAATCCTGCCAGCCGCACCAAACAAGATGCCCTAGAACAGAAATGTTCTAGGGCTTTTTTGTTGGGCGTTCTTCACTTCGGTCTACCTGTCATGAGCAAAGCTTTCACCAAAGAAACCGATCACGATGACGACGAAGGCGGTGGCTTGCCCGCCTTGCCTGCGGGCACCAAGAATTACATGACGCCGCAGGGCTACGCCCGACTGAAGGCGGAATTGCTGTGGTTGATCGATGACGAGCGTCCCAAAATTGTGGAGATCGTGCACTGGGCGGCCAGCAACGGAGATCGTTCGGAGAATGGCGACTATCTTTATGGCAAAAAGCGTCTGCGGGAGATTGACCGCCGCATTCGCTTTTTGACCAAACGCCTGGAGGCGGCTGAGGTGGCTGACCCCTCCATTCACCATGGCAGTGATCAAGTGTTTTTTGGCGCCACGGTGACCTATGCCGAAGTTGGCGGCACCGAGCGCACCATCACGATTTTGGGCATTGATGAGGCAGACAGCCTGCAAGGGCAGGTCAGCTGGATCTCGCCGATTGCGCGCACCTTGCTCAAATCCCGCGTGGGCGATGAGTTGAAGTTGCACACCCCCGCTGGGGTGATGGAAATTGAGGTGCTGGAGGTGAGTTACCCGCCCCCATCCAAAGGCTGAAGCAGAAAGCTGAAATCAGCCTTTGGGCGTTTGCCGTCTGGCTTGTATGACCGATGGGGTGCGTTTGAGTTGGCGCATGACTGCGTCGAGATGATGCACATCGCGCACGCTCAGCACAAAGTGCAGATCGGCGGTGTCGAGTGCAGACTCGTTACCCATGTCGACGTGCACGATATCGGCCTCGGCCGTGGCCAATGCGCCTGCCACGCGGGCCAGGACACCTTTGCCGTTGACCACGGTGACTTCAATGGCGGTTTCAAAATGGCGGGTGGGCTCATCTGACCACTCCACGCCAATGAAGCGTTCGCTGTCTTTTTGCTGGAGCTTGCGGGCCAGGGCGCAGTCACGCGTGTGCACGGCCAGGCCCTCGCCGCGACCCAGGTAGCCCACAATGTCGTCCCCGGGCAGGGGGCGACAGCAGCGCGAATAAACCACCGAGGCGTTTTCGCTGCCGTCGAGCGTGATGGCACCTTGCGAGACGGTTTCGTGCGCCGTAAATCGCTCGCGCGTCATGAGCAGGGCGTCCGGGCGTTGCCCCTCTTCCCCAAGCAAAACCACCAGGCGTTTGGCCACGATGGAGGCAATGCGTTTGCCCAGGCCAATGTCCATGAGCAAGTCCGCACGGTTGCGGTTGCCGGTAAAGTGCAGCAGCTTGTCCCACAGGCCCTGGTGAGCTGGCTCGTCGGTCGGAATGTGTGCAATGCCTTCGGCGCGCAAGGCCTGGCCCAGCAGTTTTTCGCCCAGCTGCACCGATTCGTTTTGCGCCATGGTTTTGAGGTGGTGCCGAATCTTGGAGCGGGCACGACCCGTGCGCACAAAGGCCAGCCAGGCGGGGTTGGGCGTGCTGTCAGGCGCGGTGATGACTTCCACCACATCGCCGTTTTTGAGTTCGGTGCGCAGCGGTACCTGGTCGCCATTGATGCGAGCGGCCATGGTGTGGTCACCAATATTGCTGTGGATGGCGTAGGCAAAGTCCACGACCGTTGCGCCGCGCGGCATGGCCATGATTTTGCTTTTGGGCGTGAAGACGTACACCGCTTCGGGGAACAGGTCCACCTTGACGTGGTCCCAGAACTCGGCTGCATCGCGGGTTTCGTTCTGAATGTCGAGCAGGGACTGCAGCCACTGTGTGCCCAGGCGTTCGGCTTGCTGGCTTTGTGTCGGGTTGGCCTTGTAGAGCCAGTGCGCGGCGACACCGGACTCGGCAATCACGTGCATGGCCTCGGTGCGCATCTGGAATTCGATGTTGATGCCCGCTGGCCCGACCAGCGTGGTGTGCAGGGACTGATAGCCGTTGACCTTGGGAATGGCAATGTGGTCCTTGAACTTGCCCGGCACGGGTTTGTACATCTGGTGCAGATGGCCCATGGCGGTGTAGCAATCGATCAGGCTGGGCACGATCAGGCGAAAGCCGTAGATGTCGGTCACCTGCGCAAAACTCAGGTGTTTGCTGTCCATCTTTTTGTAGATGGAGTAGAGCGTTTTTTCACGGCCGCTGATGCGGATGTCCATGCCCGCTTGTGCAAACAGGGCCTCGACTTCGACTTGCACTTTTTGCACCAGGTCACGACGACGGTTGCGTGCGCGGGAGACGGCTTTGGCCAGCACATCGTGTCGCCAGGGCTTGAGGTGTCGAAACGCCAGCTCCTGCAGCTCGCGGTAGGTTTCGTTCAGGCCCAGGCGATAGGCAATGGGCGCGTAAATTTCGAGGGTTTCCGACGAAATACGCCCCCACTTGCTGCGGGGCATGTCACCCATGGTGCGCATGTTGTGGCTGCGATCGGCCAGCTTGATGAGGATGACGCGGACATCGCGCGCCATAGCCAGCAGCATCTTGCGAAAAGACTCGGCCTGGTTTTCTTCGCGGGTGGTGAACTCGAGCTTGTCCAGCTTGGTCAGGCCGTCGACCAATTCGGCCACGGGGGCGCCAAAGCGCTCGATCAGTTCGTGCTTGGTGACGCCGCAGTCTTCCATGGCGTCGTGCATCAGGGCGGCGGCCAGGGCCTGAGCGTCCAGCTTCCACTGCGTGCACTGCACGGCCACGGCAATCGGGTGGGTGATGTAGGGCTCGCCACTTTTTCGCATTTGGCCCAGATGGGCCTCGTCTGCAAAGCGGTAGGCGCGCCGCACCAGCTCAATATCGGCTTCACTCAGGTAGTCCAGCCGGGCTTCCAGCGCAGCAAAACTGGCCGCAGCAGCATTAACGGCTGCGGGAGCTGGGGAAGGGGTGGCTGGTTTCATGTCTGAATATTAACGCGCACTGAAATACAAGTCCGGTTGCCAGACGAAAAAAAGCCCCGGTGTCGGGGCTTCTTGAGATGCTTGAACTCAGTTCAGGGAACGCGCTTGAGCATTTCCAGGCCAATTTGGCCTTCAGCAATTTCACGCAGGGCGGTCACGCCAGGCTTGTTCTTGCTTTCAACGCGAGGGGTGTGGCCCTGGCTGAGCATGCGGGCGCGGTAGGCCGCAGCCAGCACCAGCTGGAAGCGGTTCGGGATTTTTTGCAGACAGTCTTCAACCGTGATGCGTGCCATGGTGATGTTTCCTCTGGAGATTCAGTCGATATTGAGCGCGGCAAAAGTGTCGGGCCTGGCGCGGCGCTGGGCAATGTACTTCAGACGCTGGGCGTGAACAACCGCCTTCAGGTCAAACAAGGCCCGCTCAAAGACTTCGTTGATTATAACGAAGTCGAATTCCTTGGCCTGGGCCAGCTCTTCGGCTGCGTTTTTGATGCGCATTTCAATGATGTCGGGGGCATCCTCGCCCCGACGCTCCAGGCGCGAGCGCAGCTCTTCCCAGCTGGGCGGCAGGATGAAGATCAGCACAGCGTTGGCATACATGCGCTTGATCTGAATGGCGCCCTGGTAGTCGATCTCCAGCACCACATCGGAGCCTTGGCTCATGCGGTCTTCGATCATCTTTTTGGAGGTGCCGTAACGGTTGCCGTGCACATTGGCCCACTCCACAAAGGCGTCGGCCAGCACCATGGTGTCGAACTCCTGCGTGGAGACGAAAAAGTATTCACGGCCATGTTTTTCCTGGCCGCGTGGGGCGCGGGTGGTGTGCGAGACCGAGGGCAGGACCTGCGCGTCCAGCTCCATCAGGGCTTTGACCAGGCTGGATTTGCCGGCCCCGCTGGGGGCTGCGACAACGAAAAGGTTACCGGGATAGTCCATCTTGAGCTTGCTTATTCAATGTTTTGTACTTGCTCGCGCATCTGCTCGATCAGCACCTTCATATCTACTGATATGCGGGTCATCTCCAGCACGGCAGACTTTGAGCCCAGTGTATTGGCTTCGCGGTGCAGTTCCTGAATCAGGAAATCAAGTCGTTTGCCGATCTCGCCGCCCTTGCCGAGCAACTCGGCAATTTCCTGCAAGTGTGACTGCAGACGCGTGACTTCTTCGGCCACATCGATGCGGATGGCAAATGCTGTGGCTTCCGTCAACGCACGGTCCTGGGCAGCTTCTGGCAATGCGCCGCCTTCGGTCAGGGCCATGGCGTCCTTCCAGCGCTCCAGAAAACGCTGGCGTTGCTGCTCAACGAGCTGAGGCACCAAGGGTGCAGCTTGGGACGCGAGTTGCTGCAATTGAGCAATATGTCCGAGCAGCATGGTGGCCAAGCGCTGGCCTTCACGCTCACGCGCCTGACGCATGGCCCCGATCGCCTGCTTGGCCAAGTCCAGCCACACACTGTCTTCCACGGCCGTGGTTTGTTGTGAGCCCTGGCTCATGCGCAGCACGTCCGCAACGCTCAACTCGCGCGCTTTGGGCAACCAGTCTTGCACCTTGCCTTGCAGGGCAGCGAGTTTTTGCAATGCGACCACGCTGGGGGCTTGCCAGTCATCCGACTGGCTGCGTTCCATGTAGGCGCGAATTTCCACCTTGCCGCGCTTGAGTTGCTTGGTGAGCATTTCGCGCAGCGCAGGTTCCAGGTGGCGCAGGTCCTCGGGCAGTTTCAGGCTCAGGTCCAGAAAGCGGCTGTTGACCGATCGGATGTCCAGCCCTAAGCGCGCGCTTGGCGGCAGAGCGCCGGACATGGACTCAGCGCTTGCCGGTGGCTGCAGGCTGTGCTGCACGCTGGCAAATCCGGTCATACTGTAAACTGGCATGGAGCTACTTTCTTGTGGCCCGCACTGGGCGCTGCAATGTGCAATAGCCCGCCATTATCTCAAACTGCCTGGTCTGGCTCTGCATTCACTCAACCAGGTATTTTCTAGGCTCAGACCATGACTACTTCTGCCTCTTACGTGCGCACGTCACGTGCTGCTGACGCTTTGCGCCAAGTGCGCATTACCCGTGGCTACACCATCCATGCCGAAGGCTCGGTGCTGATCGAGTTTGGCAACACCCGTGTGCTGTGTACCGCTTCGGTCGAGGAAAAGGTGCCTGGACACAAGAAGGGCAGCGGCGAAGGCTGGGTCACGGCCGAATACGGCATGCTGCCGCGCGCCACCCACACCCGGGGCGACCGCGAAGCCGCCCGCGGCAAGCAAAGCGGCCGCACGCAGGAAATCCAGCGCTTGATCGGTCGCTCCATGCGTGCCGTGTTCGATCTTAAAAAGCTGGGCGAGCGCACTATCCATCTGGACTGCGACGTATTGCAGGCCGACGGAGGAACGCGCACGGCCAGCATCACTGGCGCTTTTGTGGCTGCGCAGGACGCTGTGAACTGGCTGATGCGCAGTGGCAAGTTGACCGAATCCCCCATCCTGGATCATGTGGCCGCGATTTCGGTGGGTCTGAAGGACGGCACTGCGCTGCTGGACCTGGACTACCCTGAAGACTCGGCCTGCGACACCGACATGAACGTGGTGATGACTGGCGCCGGAAACTTTGTGGAAGTGCAGGGCACGGCCGAGGGTGTGGCCTTTACCCGTGTCGAGATGGACCGCATGCTGGCGCTGGCCGAAAAGGGCATTGGTGAGCTGGTTCAATTGCAAAAGCAGGCCTTGGGCCAGTGACGACATGAAGATCGTCCTGGCGTCCAACAACAAGGGCAAGCTGGCCGAGCTGCAGGCCATGCTCGCGCCGCTGGGCCTGGAGCTGGTGCGCCAGGCGGATCTGAACATCCCCGAGGCCGAAGAGCCTTACCGCACCTTTGTGGAAAACGCCCTGACCAAAGCGCGCCATGCAGCCCAGTTGTCAGGGCTGCCCGCGCTCGCCGACGACGCCGGCCTGTGTGTGGATGCCTTTGGCGGTCAGCCGGGTGTGGACACGGCCTACTACGCCACGCGCTTTGGCTACGAAAAAAGCGACGACAACAATGTCACGGCACTGCTCGAGCAGATGCAGGGCATCGCCAACCGCCGAGCCGCCATGGTCAGCACCCTGGTGGCGCTGCGCTCGGCCGATGACCCGGAGCCGCTGATCGCGGTGGGCCGCGTGACGGGCGAGATCGCCACCGAACGCCGTGGCACCAACGGCTTTGGCTTCGATCCGGTGATGTTCATTCCTGAATTCGGTAAGACCTTTGCCGAGCTGCCGGTCGAGGTGAAGAACGCCCACAGCCACCGTGGTCGCGCCGTGCAGCAGATGCTGGCGCTGATGCGCGAGCGCTGGTTTTCCGCGTAAGGAGCCTGCGCCCGTGAGCCTCCCGCTCGATCCTGTTCACGCCATGCGCCCGGGCCTGCTGCAGCTGCAGGGCCTGCCGCCACTGTCGCTGTATGTGCACCTGCCCTGGTGCATCAAGAAGTGCCCCTATTGCGACTTCAATTCGCACGAATGGCGCGAGCCTCAAGACGCCCGCAGCGTGCAGGACGCCTACATTGATGCACTGTTCGCCGACCTGGAAGCCAGCCTGCCGCTCATCTGGGGCCGCACGGTGCACACCGTGTTTTTCGGTGGGGGCACGCCCAGCCTGTTTTCGCCCGAGGCCATCGACCGCTTGGTCAGCGGCCTGCGTGCACGGCTGCGCCTGTCGGCCGACGCGGAGATCACGCTCGAAGCCAACCCCGGCACGTTTGAAAAAGACCGCTTCAAGGCCTTCCGTCAGGCGGGCATCACGCGCCTGTCGATCGGGGTGCAGAGCTTCAACGACGCCCACCTGAAGGCGCTGGGTCGCGTGCACGACCGTGCCCAGGCGCTGGCTGCGGTGACCGAAGCGGCGCAGGTGTTCGACACCTTCAACCTCGACCTGATGTACGCCTTGCCCGGCCAGACGCTGGCGCTGCTGACAGAAGACGTGGAAACAGCGTTGTCATTTGCGCCGCCGCACCTGTCGATCTACCACCTCACCATCGAGCCCAACACCCTGTTTGCCAAGCACCCGCCAGCATTGCCCGAAGACGACGAGGCCTACGAGATGATGGACCGCATCACCGAGCGCACGGCAGCCGCTGGCCTGGGGCGCTACGAGGTGTCGGCTTACGCCAAACCGGGTCACGCCTGCGCCCACAACCTCAACTACTGGCAGTTTGGCGACTACCTGGGCATTGGCGCGGGCGCGCACAGCAAGCTGAGCTTTGCACACCGCATCGTGCGGCAGGTGCGCTACCGCGAGCCACAGCTCTATATGCAGCAAGCCATGAAAGGCGAACCGGTCACGCAAAGCGATGAGGTCTCGCGTCAGGATCTGCCTTTTGAGTTCATGCTTAACGCCTTGCGTCTGAAAGAGGGCTTTGCATTGAGCGACTACATGGAGCGCACAGGTCTGGCCTTGACCAGCATTCAGCAGGGGCTCAAGACGGCTCAGGAGCAGGGCCTGATTGACAGGGACTGGACCCGGGTCTGGCCAACGCAGCGTGGCCTGGACTTTTTAAGCGATCTGCAAAGTCTGTTTTTGCCCGAGACATAAAAAAAACAGCACTGCGACCGGCAGTGCTGTTTGGGAGGAAGTCTCGAGCGCTTCAGGCGGCAGCGACTTGCACCTTTTGCATGGTTTGACCCATCTGGCTGAAGTACTCCAGTGTGCGAGCAGTCGGGATCAGGAACTTGGCCCGGCGATCGCCGTCCTGGTTCATGGTGTCGAGCATATCCTTGTCGCGCAGACGTGTGATGCGTTTGTGCAGCGTTGCCGGCGAGCCGAGCTGGGCCAGACCAATGGCCTCGCGAACGGTCATTGGTTTTTGTTCGTACCAACGCAAAACGACCGCTTCCAGCAAGGCCGATTCATTGGCATCCATTTCGGTGCCTTCCGGCAAGGCTTGCACAACGCGGGCCAGCTGCAAAAAGCGCAGATAGGCGGCAGCCAAAGGGCGAGTGTTTTTTTCCATAAGTGTGAATTCTAATAAAAACTCACAAAATGTGTATACAACTTCTATATTGGGGTTATTACTAGATGTGTCTCAGGAGCGAAACACAAAATACACGGCGCCCACCAGACACAAGCCAGCCCATAGATAGTCAAGCTTCAGGGGTTGCTGCATGAAGTAAACACTGAACGGTACAAAAACCAACAAAGTGATGACTTCCTGCAAGACCTTCAACTGTCCCACGCTCAAGGTTTCAAAGCCCAAGCGGTTGGCGGGCACTTGAAGGGTGTACTCAAAAAACGCGATGCCCCAACTCGCAACGATGGCGATCCACAGAGGGGCAGATGACAAGCTCTTCAAATGACCATACCAGGCGAAGGTCATGAAGATGTTGGAGCACACCAGCAGCAAAACTGTCCACACGATGTTCATTGGCACACCTCACGCTTGAACGACAAATTCATCAATGCCCCCGGATCGAAAGTGGCAACAAAAAAGCGCCGTCAGGCGCTTTTTGCAAGTGTGTGGCGGAAGAGGTGAGATTCGAACTCACGGACCCTTGCGAGTCGACGGTTTTCAAGACCGTTGCAATCGACCACTCTGCCACTCTTCCTGGGTCTGCTGGTCAGCATTGTAACGGCAAGGGCGGCCCTGTTTTCGTAACTGGCCAGCCATCATTGTGCGTTGAGCAGGCCTTTGCGCTCGATGTAGGAGACCACCGCTTGCAGCCCTTCCAGGGTTTTCAGGTTGGTCATGACCCAGGGCCGCGTTTCGGGGTTGGGGCGCATGCGGTCGGTGTCCTGTTTCATGATGTCCAGATTGGCGCCCACATGCGGGGCCAGATCGGTCTTGTTGATGACAAACAGATCGCTCTTGGTGATGCCGGGGCCACCCTTGCGCGGGATTTTTTCGCCTGCGGCCACGTCGATCACGTAGATCGTCAGGTCACTCAGCTCGGGGCTGAAGGTGGCCGCCAGGTTGTCGCCGCCGCTTTCGATGAACACGATGTCGGCGTTGGGGAACTTCTCCAGCATGCGGTCAATCGCTTCGAGGTTGATCGAGGCGTCTTCGCGGATCGCGGTGTGCGGGCAGCCACCGGTCTCCACACCCATGATGCGCTCGGCGGGTAGCGCGCCGCTGATGGTCAGCAGGCGCTGGTCCTCCTTGGTGTAGATGTCGTTGGTGATGGCGATCAGGTCCCACTTCTCGCGCATGTGCTTGCACAGCATCTCCAGCAGGGTGGTCTTGCCGGAGCCCACAGGGCCACCGATGCCCACGCGCAGGGGCGGCAGTTTTTTGGTGCGGTTCGGGATGTGGTGCAGTGCAGAAGTCATGATCGGAACAGTCGTGAGTATTGGGTTTCGTGGCGCGACGAGAGGATGGCCAGCATGGGGCTGAAGGCTTGTCGCGTGTCGTCGGTGAGGGAGAGTGCCGTTTGCACGGCCTCAGGGATGGTGCGTGCCAAGGCGGCGAGCATGCGCTGGCCGCTGCTTTGGCCCAGCGGCACCGCTTTCAGGGCGGCCTGGGTCATGTTCTCGGCCCAGCCAAAGGCGTAGGCCTGCAGGGCCTGCTCCAGCGGCGCCTGGGTGATGGCCAGCGCCAGCGCATAGGCCAGCGGGTAAGTGGGGGGCAAGGCCGCCAGGCATTGCAGCGCCTCGGGGCGGGCTTGCTGCAAATTGCGCAGCCAATCGAGCAGGGAGCGGCCCATCTGTTCGGTCTGCAGGCGCATCTCGCTGCTCTCGCGCGTGGCCAGTACCCAGGCGTTGAGCGCATGCAGGCGCTCGGTGTCCATGGCTTGCCAGGCGGGCACCACCTGTGCCATGGCGGCCATGTCGCCACGCGCCTGCGTGAGCAGCAGCTGGTCCAGCAGCCACTGCGTGCAGCTGGCCTCGTCATGCACCAGGCCGTGGTCGATGGCGGCCTCCAGCCCTTCCGAATAGGAAAAGCCGCCCACCGGCAGGGCAGGCGAGGCCAGCCAGATCAGTTGCAGCAGGGCAGGGGTGCTGGGCGCATCAGTGGCCATGGCCGTGGTGGTGCTCATGGTCGTGGCCGCAGCTGCTGTGGTCGTGGGCGTGTGAGTGCCCAGGCGAGTGACTGTGCGTGTGTCCATGCCCGTGCTCGTGGCCCATCATGGCGTTGTCGCCATAGGCGCCGCCTTCGGGCTCAAAGGGCTCCTGCACCTCGGCCACCGTCATGTGCATGGACTGCAGCAGCTCGGCCAGCACATGGTCGGGTTCGATCTTGAGGTGGTCGGGCTTGAGTTCGATCGGCACATGGCGGTTGCCCAGGTGGTAGGCGGCGCGCATCAGGTCGAAAGGGGTGCCATGCTCAGCACAAAAAGTGATGCGCAAGACAGCTTGTGGCGCGGCTTGCACACGCACCAGCGAGCCGTCTTCGGCCACCAGCACATCGCCGCCACGCACCACGGTGCCGCGCGGCAGAAACACGCCCAGCTGGCGGCCCGTGCTGTCGGTGGCGTCAAAGCGGCTTTTCTGGCGGGTGTCCCAGTCGAGCGTGATGGAAGGGGCGCGTTGCACCAGCACCTTGGCCAGGCCTTTGCCCTGGGGCATGCGTTTGGAGCAGATGATCATCAGAACAAGAAGTAGCGTTGGGTCATGGGCAGGCTGGCCGCGGGTTCGCAGGTCAGCAGCAGGCCGTCGGCGCGTACCACATAGGTCTGCGGGTCCACCTCCATGCGGGGCGCGTAGGCATTGTGGACCATGTCCTGCTTGCGCACGCCACGGATGTTCTTCACCGCACTCAAGGTCTTGGCGAGGCCATAGCGTTCGCCAATGCCCGCCTGCAGGCCCGCCTGCGACACGAAGGTCAGCGAACCCTTGGCCAGCGCGCCACCAAAGCTGCCGAACATAGGCCGGTAGTGCACCGGCTGCGGTGTCGGAATCGACGCGTTCGGATCGCCCATGGCCGCCAGCGCGATGAAGCCGCCCTTCATGACGATGGCAGGCTTGACGCCAAAGAATGCCGGTTTCCACAACACCAGGTCGGCCCATTTGCCGACTTCGATGCTGCCTACTTCGTGGCTCATGCCGTGGGCAATGGCCGGGTTGATGGTGTACTTGGCGATGTAGCGCTTGATGCGGGCGTTGTCGTGGCGTTCGGTGTCGCCGGGAAGCTTGCCGCGCTGCGCTTTCATCTTGTGCGCGGTCTGCCAGGTGCGGATGATGACCTCGCCCACGCGGCCCATGGCCTGGCTGTCGCTGCTCATCATGCTGATGGCGCCCAGGTCGTGCAGGATGTC
>JBEEOS010000038.1:0-16363 GCA_041191485.1 Pseudomonadota bacterium | reverse complement strand
AGCCCGATGACGAACATCAGAAACACCACGCCAAACTCGGCCAGGTGTTGAATACCGGTGGTGTTTTGCGCCAGCGCCAATGCGTTGGGGCCAATGACCACGCCCACGGCCAGATAACCCAGCATGGGGGGCAACTTGAGCGAGCGACACGCCACCACGCCCAGCACGGCGGCCAGCAGGTACAGCAGGGTCAGCTCAAGAGAATTCATTGCCCTATCGTAGCAGGGCCATGTGCCAACAATGGCCGTTCAAATCAGGGGTTGCGCGGTGCCAGTTGCGCCCGGACCTGACCCTGGAGCAGGTACTCGCCGGTATTGGCGTTGAAGTCCAGGGTGTTGCCGGTAAAGACGTCTTTGGCGCGTTCGATGCGCACCGGCTGTGTGGATTTGAGTTCTTCTTTCTTGGGCCAGGCCACCAGTTCCTGGCCTTGGAGGGTGATGGCGGGCGAAGTACCAAGTGCTTCGCGCACGGCCACGGCGTTGCCTTGGAGGGTGACGCGTTCGCCGTCGCTGCTGGCCATGCCTTGCTGGGCATGGGCGTTCATGCGTGAGCCGTTCAGGCTCAGACCGCGAAACCGCACTTGCTGGATGTGCAGCTCGTCGGTGTCGGGGTAGTGGTGGCCTTCCGTGCCGTGCACCTCGCGGTACAGGGTGCCGTCAGGGCGAAAGGCCTGGACCGAGAAGTTGCGCAGGCTGTAGTCGGGGTCGGAGCGCACCACTTTGGGCGCTTGCGGCCCGCCCAGGTCGGGCAGGCTGCGCACCAGCCACCAGCTGGCCAGGGCCAGCACGCCCATGACGACCATCGGGGTGTACAGGCTCAGGCGGTCCAGCGCGCGGGCGAGGGGCGTTGGCAGTTTCATGCCGAGGGGCCTTTGTGCGCACGGTCGGTGCCGACGTTGTCCAGCAGCTGCACATAGCGGCCGCTGGCCACGAGCAGCAGGTCGCACAGCTCGCGCACGGCGCCATCACCGCCGCGCGCGGTGGTGATGTGGTCGGCCAGCGCTTTGGCCTGGGCGTGGGCCTGGGCAGGTGCGCAGGCAAAGGCAGCGCGTTGCATGACGGGCAGGTCGGGCCAGTCATCGCCCATGGCGGCGGCTTGCGGCCAGTCCAGCCCCAGCTCTTGCAGCATGGCTTGGGCAGCGGGGAGTTTGTCTTCGGTGCCAAAGCGCACCTGGGTGATGCCCAGGGCCTTCAGGCGCAAACGCAGGGGTGCAGAGTCGCGGCCGGTGATGACGGCAGGTGTGATGCCCGCTTGTTGCAGCAGCTTGAGGCCTTGGCCGTCGAGCACATGAAAGCGCTTGAGCGATTCGCCGTGTTCGGAGAAGTACAGGCCGCCATCGGTCATGACGCCGTCCACATCGAAAAACACAATGCGAATGCCTTGCGTCTTGAGCAGCAGCTCGGGGGCAAAGTGCAGGGTTGGTTCGATGGGGCGCAGGGTGCTCATGGTGTGGCCTTCAGATGACTTTGGCGCGCATCAGGTCGTTGGTGTTGATGGCGCCGACCAGGGTGCCATCTGCGTCCACCACCAAGACGCTGGTGATGCGGTGTGCTTCCATCAGGTCGGCCGCTTCGGCGGCGAGCGCGTTGCTTTGCAGGGTGCGGGGGGTGGCGTGCATGACGTCGCTGGCTTTGAGCTGGCGCAGGTCCAGGCCTTTTTCAATCAGGCGGCGCAAGTCGCCGTCGGTGAAGATGCCCAGCACCTGCCCTTGGGCGTTGACCACCGAGGTGGCGCCCAGGCCTTTGCGGCTCATCTCTTGCATGAGTTCGCTGAAGCTGGCCTCGGGCAAGACACGCGGGACCTCGTCGCCCTTACGCATGATGTCGCTGACATGCGTGAGCAAGCGCCGGCCCAGCGAGCCGCCGGGGTGCGAACGGGCAAAGTCTTCGGGCTTGAAGCCCCGGGCGTCCAGCAGGGCGACAGCCAGCGCGTCACCCATGGCCATTTGCGCCGTGGTGCTGGCGGTGGGGGCCAGGTTCAGCGGGCAGGCTTCTTTGGCGACGCTGGTGTCGAGCACCACGTTGGCGTTGCGTGCCAGCGAGGATTGCAGACCGCCCGTCATGGCAATGAGCGGCACGCCCAGGCGTTTGATGACAGGCAGGATGGCGACCAGCTCGTCGCTCTCGCCGCTGTTGGACAGGCCCAGCACCACGTCGCCGCTTTGGATCATGCCCAGGTCGCCATGGCTGGCTTCACCGGGGTGCATGAACATGGCGGGGGTGCCGGTGGAGGCCAGGGTGGCAGCAATCTTGGTGCCCACATGGCCGCTCTTGCCCATGCCGGTGACCACCACGCGTCCGCTGGCCTTGAGCACGAGTTCAACCGCCTGGAGGAAGCGTTCGTCTAGCCGGTCTTTCATGGTCTGCAGAGCCTGGGCTTCGATGGCCAGCGCTTCGCGCGCCAGCTGCAGGGTGTGGGGGGCGTTGAGTTGCATGGATTGATTTTATCGATTCACTTTTGGTGGCAGTGTGTTGTTCAATGGTTCCAATAATGGTACCATTTCGGAAAATAATGATCAGGGAGAGGCATGGCAAATCTTGAAAAGATTTTGCAGAAGATGGCTGAGCAACCAGGCGGCGTGCGGTTTGATGAGTTGAAGAAGGTGTGCGAGCACTTTTTTGGTCAAGCCCGGCAAAGCGGGACAAGCCATGCCGTCTTCAAGATGCCGTGGGTAGGGGACCCACGTGTCAATATTCAAAACGACAAAGGCAAGGCCAAGGCATACCAAGTCCGCCAGGTGCTGGCCGCCATTGAAAAGTTGAAAGGACAAGGACGTGAACATTGAGCATTACACCTACCGCGTGACCTGGTCTGCCGAGGATGGCGAGCACGTGGGCTTGTGCGCAGAGATGCCATCACTGTCGTGGCTGGCCCAGACGCCTGAAGCGGCGTTGTCAGGAATTAGGGGCGTAGTGGCGGATGCGGTCAAAGAGATGATTGCGAGTGGAGAGCCCGTGCCAGAGCCCCTGGCCGAGCACAACTACAGCGGCGAATTTCGGGTGCGTATTCCCCCAGCCTTGCACCGCCAATTGGCCATTGCGGCGCATGAGCAGCAGGTGAGCTTGAACCGCTTGGTGAGCGCGAAACTGGCTGCCTGAGCAGCAGGCATGCTCAGTCCAGACCGCGCACGATCTGCATGGCTTCTTCGATGCGCTCGACGCCATGCACCTGCAGGCCTTTGAGCGCGGGGTCGGACTTCTTGGGCAAGTTGGCCTTGGGCACGATGGCCACGGTAAAGCCCAGCTTGGCGGCTTCCTTCAGGCGTTCCTGACCGCGCGGAGCGGGGCGCACTTCGCCAGCCAGGCCCACTTCGCCAAAGGCGATGAAGCCTTTGGGCAAGGCCTTGCCTCGCAAGCTGGAGGTGATGGACAGCATGACAGCCAGGTCGGCCGCAGGCTCGCTGATGCGTACGCCACCCACGGCGTTGACGAACACGTCCTGGTCCATGCAGGCCACACCCGCATGGCGGTGCAGCACCGCCAGCAGCATGGCCAGGCGGTCGCGCTCCAGGCCCACGCTCAGGCGCCGCGGGCTGGGGCCGCCGTTGTCCACCAAGGCCTGGATTTCGACCAGCATCGGGCGGGTGCCTTCCAGGGTGACCATGACGCAGCTTCCGGGCACGGGCTCGCTGTGCTGGCTCAGGAAAATGGCGCTGGGGTTGGTGACACCCTTGAGGCCTTTTTCGGTCATGGCGAAGACGCCAATTTCGTTGACGGCGCCAAAGCGGTTCTTGATGGCGCGGATCAGGCGAAAGCTTGAATGCGTGTCGCCCTCAAAATAGAGCACCGTGTCCACCATGTGTTCGAGCACGCGCGGGCCTGCCAGTGCACCTTCCTTGGTGACGTGGCCGACCAGCACGATGGCGGTGCCGCTGGCTTTGGCAGCACGGGTCAGGTGTGCGGCGCATTCGCGCACTTGTGCGACCGAGCCGGGGGCGCTGGTGAGCTGGTCGGAGTACACGGTTTGGATGGAGTCGATGACCGCCACTTTGGGCTGGCGTTCGTGCAGGGTGGCGAGGATTTTTTCCAGCTGAATTTCGGCCAGCACGGGCACCTGCGAGTCCAGCAGGCCCAGGCGACGTGCCCGCAGCGCCACTTGCGCGCCGCTTTCTTCGCCGGTGACATACAGCGTGGAGCGGCCACGTTCGCTGGCAGCTTCAGGCGCCGTGCTGTTGTGAGGGGTGAAGTGCTTGTCGAGCGAGTCCAGCGCTTGTAACAACAGTGTGGACTTGCCAATGCCAGGGTCGCCACCAATGAGCACCACCCCGCCTTCGACCACGCCGCCGCCAAGCACGCGGTCCAGCTCGTCGTGCCCTGTGGGCACGCGCGCCACATCGGCCGCCTCGATCTGCGACAAAGGCATGACGGCGCTCGATGGCGCCAAGGCCTGGTAGCTGGCGCTGCCAAAACGATTCTTGCCGGCTGTGCCGGACTCGGCTACGCTTTCAATCAGGGTGTTCCACGCCCCGCAACCGGGGCACTTGCCCATCCAGCGGGGGCTGCTGGCACCACACTCGGTGCAGCTGTATGTCGTCTTGTCTTTGGCCATGGCGCCAAGTGTGCCTTAAGCCAAAACCACTTGTGTGCGGATTTCAACATTAAGCTGCCGCTTGATGGCAGCGAAAACCGCGGAGATGTTGCTCATGGTGGGGTTTCCTGCATGAGACAGCATGCGATGCAGGCTCTTGGCGGGCTTGTCGATTTCTGCTGCCAAGGCCTCAAATCCAACGGTGGAGTTGACCAAATCGCGCAGGATGAGTTTTGCGGATTCGTGCTCACCGTTGACGAACAAAGCGATGGCTTCATCCAGTAGCGCTTGTGCAAATGCGGGGTCCGCTTGTACGCGGGCCGCCACGGTTTCTTTGAAGTCGCGGGTCAGTGCCATTTCATTTTCCTTTCTGACCGATTGCTTTTCGGCGTTTGTAGTCCTCCCAAAGTATGAGCGCATGGTCGATGTCTTGCTGCTGGCGTTTTTTGGTGCCGCCGCCGATGAGGAGGATGAGCTTGAGCCCGTCTTTGGCCAGGTAAATCCGCAGGCCTGGTCCCCAGTCGATCTTGTATTCGCCAATGCCACGAAACCATTCCACATTGGACAAGTTACCTTGCTCCATGCGGCTGATGGCAACACGAACCTTGGCGGCAGAGGGTGCCTCAAGCTCCGTAAACCATCTGGCAAATGGACTCTCCCCGTCAACCAGCAAGAGCTCTTTTATTTGTATGCTCATGGCTTAAATGGTAACACATATGTGACCATTTGGGCGGTGGCGTTACTGAGCATTTACACCCAACAGGGGGCATGTCGTGGAGCCATGTGATGGAAGCCAGCTACAGCGTTACGACAAAACGGGCGCCGCCGCCCTCGCGGTCTTCGCAGCGGATGCTGCCGCCGTGTCGCTCTGCAATGGATTTGACTAGCGATAGGCCCAGGCCCACACCGCCCACGCGCTCGCTGGCGCCAGGCAGACGGTAGAAGGGCTCGAAGATGCGTTCGCGCAGTTCGCTGGGCACGCCGGGGCCGCGGTCGCTCACGCGTAGCACAGTGCGGCCGTTTTCCTGTCGCAGGGACAGTTCAATGTCAGATTCGTCGCCTTGGGAGGCTGTGGCACCGTAGCGCTTGGCGTTTTCGAGCAGGTTGCGCACCAATCGGCGCAGCAGCTTGCTCACGCCCTGGACTTCAAAGCTGGACTGGCCTTCGGGCACCTCCAGATTGGCGCCGACGCGGGCGCACTCTTCGGCGCACAGGCCCACCAGCTCCACCGATTCGATGGTGCCCATGTCGGCCTCTTTGGCGTCCAGCCGGCTGGCGAGCAGGATCTCGTCAATCAGCTGGTCCAGTTCGGTCATGTTGCGCAGCACTTCGGTGCGTGTGCGTTGACGCACGGCGTTGTCCAGGCCGGGAGAGTCCATGAGCTCCATCGCCATGCGAATCCGTGCCAGCGGCGAGCGCAGTTCGTGCGAGGCGTTGGCCAGCAATGACTTTTGCGAGGTCATCAGGTTCTGGATGCGATCGGCCGCTTCGTTGAAGCGGCGCGAGAGGTCGGCCACCTCGTCCTGCCCCTGGATGGGAAAGCGCACGTTCAAATCACCTTCGCCCCAGCGCTTGACGCCGTTTTGCAAACGCTCGAGCTGCAAGGTCAGGCGGCGAATGACCGGGTACAGCGCCAGCGCAACGACCATGCCCACCAGCAGCAGTGTCCACAAAAACCCATAGGGGGAGCGTGCCCACCAGGGTGGCAGCGCACGCGGCGGCGGTGGGCCGCCTGGCGTGGTGCGGGGCACTTGAAGATAAAACTCTTGCCCGTTGGGCATGAGCACCTGGAATTCGTAGCCTTGTCCGCGGCGCGGCAATTGGGGTGCAACGGCCAGGACATCGCCATCGGTGTTGCGCACGATCAGCATGCGCGAAATGATGGGGCCGCCGCTGCGTTCACGGTCGCGCTGCTGAATGTGCCAGGCCACGCCCGCCACCACCATGACCAGCGCCAGGGCCAGCACGGCGGCCAGCCACACGCGCACATACAGGTGTCGGGAGGGTGTGCGCATCAAGGCCTCAGTCTTGCTGACGGGCAAACACGTAGCCCACGCCGCGCACGGTCAGGATGCGCTGGGGGTTCTTGACGTCGTCTTCAATGGCCGCCCGGATGCGGCCCATGTGCACGTCGATCGAGCGGTCGAAAGCTTCGAGCTCGCGGCCACGCACGGCTTCCATGATCTGGTCGCGGCTGAGCACGCGTCCGGCGCGTTCGGCCAGCGCCACCAGCAAGTCGAACTGGTAGGAGGTGAGGTCGCACTCCTGGCCGCGAACGCTGACTTTGCGTGCATCGCGGTCAATTTCCAGGCTGCCAAACTGCATGATGTGGTGGGCAGTTTCGGCGTCCATCACTTTGCGGCGCAGCACAGCGCGAATGCGGGCGAGCAGCTCGCGGGGTTCAAAGGGTTTGGGCAGATAGTCGTCTGCGCCCATTTCCAGACCGATGATGCGGTCCATGGGATCGCCTTTGGCCGTGAGCATGAGCACCGGTGTTTGGCCCGTGGCACCCGGCAGGGCGCGAATGCGCTGACACACCTGCAAGCCGTCCATGTCGGGCAGCATCAGGTCCAGAATGACCAGATCAACGGCCTGGGCGCCCAGCTGGTTCAGGCCGCTTTGCGCATCAGGCGCATGCATGACGGTGTAGCCATTGGCTTGCAGATAGTCCGAGACCATGCTGGCCAGGCGGGCATCGTCTTCGATCATGAGGATGGATTGCATGCGTGGCATCTTGTTCCTGCGCTTCTAAGTGGGCTTGTCTGCTGGGTAAAGTTGGGTAAACCGCTGCTCGGGCTCAGTGCTTCAGGCAGGTTTGTGACGCAGCTGTTGCCAAGGGTGGACGGGCCAATGTGCTCGATTTTGGGGTTGGTCGCCGCCATAGACGACGCATCCGCTATACAAAACACCGGGAAAATGGGCGTCAAAGCGGTTGATGCCTTTGAAGTAGTCGGGATTGACGGTGGCGCCCGCCTTGATCTCCACGGCATGAAACTGTCGTCCCACAGGAATGAACAAGTCGACCTCGTTGCCTTCGGAGTCGCGGTAAAAATACAACTCGGCACTTTCGCCTGCATTGAGCCGATCCTTGAGTGCTTCAATCACCACAAAATTCTCGAACAGGGCCCCCCACAAAGGGTCGCGCTGTACTTGTTCTGGTGTGCGCAGCCCCAGCAGCCAGCAAGCGAGAGCCGTGTCATGAAAATAAAGCTTCGGCGCCTTGATCAGTCGTTTGCCTACGTTGGTATGCCAAGGGGGCAGCAAATGAACGATGAAGCTCGTCTGCAACAGATCCATCCATGCGCGGGCTGTGGGCTGGGAAATGCCAGCATCGTTGGCCAGGCTGCTCAAATTGAGCAGTTGCCCTGTACGGCCGGCGCACAGGCGCACAAATCGCTCGAACTGGCGCAAGTCTTGCACGGCGGCCAGTTGACGAAGGTCCCGTTCGACGTAGGTCGAAAAATAATCGGCCATGGCTTGGGATGGATCCAGACGTTTGTCGTGGATGCGTGGGTAAAACCCATGCAGCAGTGTTGAGGCCAGACTCTTGTGCGTGTTTTCGGCGCTTGAAACTTCGGCCAGTGTCAGGGGCAGCAGCCGCAAGAGGGCGGTCCGGCCAGCCAGCGACTGGGTGACCTGAGTCATCAATTCGAATTGTTGACTGCCCGTCAAAATGAATTGACCAGGCTTGTCATTGCGGTCGACCATGCCTTGCAAATAAGAGGGCAATTGCGGCGCACGCTGGATTTCATCGAAGATGGCGCCCGAGCTGTACCCCGCCAGAAAACCACGCGGGTCTTCTTGTGCAAAACGACGCACATCCGGATCTTCCAGCGACACATAAGGCTTGTCGGGGAAGGAGGTTCTGGTCAGGGTGGTTTTGCCGCTTTGACGCGGGCCGATCACGGTGACCACTGGATATTGCGAAGCTTGTCGCTGCAGCAGTGGTTGAATATGTCGGGGGATCATGGTGCCAAGTTTACATGAATCCTGCAAATTCAAAATATGAATTTGAATTTGCAGGAACGGCCTCAGCCTTTGCTGTGCACGCGTGCGGCCAGCCAGACCAGGATCAGCACGGGCGCGCCCAGCCAGGCGGTGGCGGTAAAGAAGTCGGCATAGCCGTGGGCGTTAACGTAGTCGCCGCCAAAGCCGGCAATGAACTTGGGCAAGAGCAGCATCATGGACGACAGCAGCGCGTACTGTGTGGCGGAGTAGCGGATATTGGTCAGCGAAGACAGGTAGGCAATAAAGGCGGCCGAGGCCATGCCGCTGGACAGGTTGTCCGCAGATACCACCCAGATGAGGGCGTTGAGATCGTGCCCCACATGGCTGAGCCAGGCGTACAGCAAGTTGCTGGCGGCGCTGAGCAAGGCGCCCAGAAACAGAATGCGCATGACGCCCAGGCGGGCCGAGAGCACGCCCCCCACAAAGGCGCCCACCAGCGTCATGATGACGCCAAAGACTTTGGTGACGGCGGCCACCTCGTCTTTGGTGAAGCCCATGTCCACGTAGAAGGGGTTGGCCATGATGCCCATGACCACATCGCTGATGCGGTAAACCGCAATCAGCGACAGCACCAGCACGGCTTGCCAGCGGTAACGTTGCCAGAAGTCGGCAAAGGGCTCGAGCAGGGCGCCATGCAGCCATTCGCCCAAGGTGCGTGCGGGTTTCAAAGGGGCAGGTGCTGGCTCGGGTGAGCTCAGCACGGTGACCATGCCGGGCAGCATGCTGGCGGCCATGATGGTGTAGGCCCATTGCCAGGCGTTTTGCGCATAGCCGGTGTCCGTGCCTTGGGCATAGGCGGCCAGCCACAGCACGCCAGCGCCAGACCAGATCATGGCCAGCCGGTAACCGGTCTGGTAGCTGGCGGCCAGGACAGCCTGTTCATCGACTTGAGCAGATTCAATGCGATAGGCGTCCAGCGCAATGTCTTGCGTGGCCGAACCAAAAGCCACGGCCAGAGCG
The DNA here is from genome assembly GCA_041191485.1 of Pseudomonadota bacterium. GTDB lineage: Bacteria > Pseudomonadota > Gammaproteobacteria > Burkholderiales > Burkholderiaceae_C > Limnohabitans_A. The sequence goes on along the minus strand of JBEEOS010000038.1, from coordinate 6,868 downwards.
CACCACACCAGTGGGGCCAGTGCCTGGGTGGGGTCGTTGCTGGCCATGCCCAGCAAGCCGGCGGCCACCGCCAGTTGTGACAGCAGCAACCAGCTGCGTCTGCGCCCCAGGCGCGCGGTCAGACCCGGCAAAGGCAAGCGATCCACCAAGGGGGCCCACATCCACTTGAAGCCATAAGCCAGCCCGACCCAGCTCAGGTAACCGATGGTGCTGCGGTCGATGCCCGCTTCGCGCAAACGAAAGCTCAGCGTCCCCAACACCAGCAGCAAAGGCAGCCCCGCCGAAAAACCCAGCAACAACATGCGCAGACTGGTTGGCCGCAGGTACAGCGCAAAGGCGGCCAGCCATGATCGTGCGGGCGTGGGTATTGGTGAGGGGTTTGGGGTGCTCATGACCGCATTATCGGCATCCGAAAAGCTGACAACTTTACAGCTATTATTTGCACATCATGTGTTGGCTTTGTGACCTTAAAACCCCTGCCCTAGGCGCTTCGCGCGCGTGGGATGCGCGACGTGGCTTTTTGCTGGCAGCAGGCGCTGCCGGTGCTGGCTCTGCGCTGGCGCAGGTGGATGTGGGCTCGTCCTCGAAAGTGCGCAATCTGGTGCCAGCCGAGACGCTGGAGAACTCGGCTCGTCAGCAGTATGCGCAGACCCTGAGCGAAGCGCGCGCACAACGGGCCCTGGCGCCGGACAACTACCCGCAGCTGGTGCGCATTCGCCAGATTGCGGCGCGGCTGATTCCGTTCACCACACAATGGAACGCGCGTGCGCGCAGCTGGAAGTGGGAGGTCAACCTCATTGGCAGCAAACAGCTCAATGCGTGGTGCATGCCCGGCGGCAAGATTGCTTTCTACACCGGCATCATCGACCAGCTCAAACTCACGGATGATGAAATCGCCATGATCATGGGCCACGAAATGGCACACGCCCTGCGCGAGCATGCTCGCGAGCGTCTGGCCAAAAGCCAGGTCACCAATATTGGTTTGTCACTGGCCTCGCAACTGCTGGGCCTGGGGCAGCTGGGTAACGTGGCTGCGGATTTGGGCACGCAGTTGCTCACGCTTAAATACAGCCGCGATGATGAGAGCGAGGCCGATCTGGTCGGGCTGGAAATTGCGGCACGTGGTGGCTACCGCCCCGAGGCCAGTGTGCAGCTGTGGCAAAAAATGCTGGCCGCCAATGGCAATGGCGGCCCGGCGTTCTTGTCCACCCACCCCAGTGGCTCCAACCGCATTGAAGAGCTGCAGTCCAATTTGCCCAAGGTGCAGCACCTGTACCAACAGGCGCGGCCGCAGGGCTGATCAGAGATCGCGCACGTAAGGGTTGGTGCGCCGCTCACGACCAAAGGTGCTCTCCGGGCCATGGCCGGGGATGAACACGGTGTCGTCGCCCATGGGCCACAGGCGCTGGCGAATGCTGTCGATCAGCGTGTCAAAGTCGCCTTGCGGAAAGTCTGTGCGGCCAATGCTGCCGGCAAACAGCACATCGCCCACAAAGGCGCGCTTCATCTCCGGGGAGTGAAACACCACGTGGCCCGGCGTGTGACCCGGGCAGTGGCGAACGTTTAGCGTATGCGCGCCCAGCGTGACGGTGTCGCCATCCTGCAGCCAGCGTGTGGGGGCAAACGAGCGCGCGGGCGGAAAACCATAGTTCATCGCCGCTTCGGGCAGACCTTCAATCCAGAACAGGTCGCCCGGGTGTGGGCCGATGATGGGCAGGCCCAACTGCTGTGCCAAATCTGCGGCGCCACTGCAGTGGTCCAGGTGGCCATGGGTGATCCAGACTTGTTCGAGCTTGAGGCCGAGTTTGGCCACGGCATCCAGAATCACATCCAGATCGCCACCGGGGTCAATCACGGCGGCCTGCAGGCTTTGGTCATCCCAGACCAAGGAGCAGTTTTGCTGAAAAGCGGTGACGGGGATGGTGAGGTATTTCAGCATCGCTCAAACACCGTAGCGATCGCGGTACGCCTGCACCGCTCCCAGGTGCTGGCCCAGCTCGTGACCGCTTTGGCTGCCCAGGTAGGCCAGCAGGTCTTCGAGCTTGGCGATGGCGCAGACTTTCAGGCCCAGCGTGTTTTGCACATATTGAACGGCACTGTGTGGCACATCCTTGGTGGAGCCGTCAGCTTGTTTTTCGGTGGCCATTTCCTGGCGGTCCAGGGCAATCGCCACGGCGTGGGCCGTTGCGCCTGCCGCCTGAATCAAGGCAATCGATTCGCGTGCGGCAGTGCCCGCACTCATCACATCGTCCACGATGAGCACGCGACCCTTGAGCGGCGCGCCCACCAGTGAGCCGCCTTCGCCGTGGTCCTTGGCTTCCTTGCGGTTGTAGGCAAAGGGCACGTTTTTGCCCAGTCTGGCCAGTTCGACCGCTACGGCCGCACCCAGCGGAATGCCTTTGTAGGCGGGGCCGAAGATCATGTCGAATTCAATGCCGCTGGCCACCAGGGCCTGTGCATAAAATTGGGCCAGTCGGCTGAGCTTGGCGCCATCGTCAAACAAGCCGGCGTTGAAGAAGTAGGGGCTCATGCGGCCTGCCTTGGTCTTGAATTGACCAAAGCGCAGCACGCCGGCATCTACGGCAAATTGCACAAAATCCTGCGCCAGGGCCTTCGTATCGGCTGCGCCTGCGGCGTTCATCATGGGGACATCCTTGTTCAAACTCACCAGCCTTAACCTCAACGGTATCCGTTCGGCCACGACCAAAGGCGTCGAGGCCTGGCTGGAGCAACATGCTCCGGATTGTATTTGCGTGCAGGAGGTCAAGGCCCAGGCGGCCGATGTAGCGGGCAAATTTGAAGTGTTGGCGGGCATGCGGGGGCACTTTCAGTTTGCCGAGAAAAAGGGCTACTCGGGCGTCGGCGTTTACACGCGCCACGAGCCCAGCGATGTGGTGGTGGGTTTCGACGGCGGCGAGTTCGACGCCGAAGGGCGTTATGTGGAGCTGCGTTTTGACACGCCCACGCGCAAGTTGTCGATCATCAGCGTGTACTTTCCAAGCGGCTCCTCAGGGCCTGAGCGGCAAGAGGCCAAGTACCGCTTTCTGGACAAGATGTATCCGCACCTGATGGAACTCAAGCAAGGGCGCGATTTCATCGTTTGCAGCGATGTGAACATTGCGCACAAAGAGGCGGACCTCAAGAACTGGAAAGGCAACCTCAAGAACAGTGGCTTCTTGCCTGAAGAGCGCGCATGGATGACCCGGCTGACCAGCGAAGGCGGTGTGGTGGACGTGTATCGGCACTTGCAGCCTGATGCGACCGATGCCTGCTACACCTGGTGGAGCAACCGTGGGCAGGCGTATGCCAAGAACGTGGGCTGGCGTCTGGACTACCACCTCGCTACCCCGGCGTTGGCAGACAAAGCCCGCACCGAGTCCATCTATAAAGGCGAGAAATTTTCGGACCACGCCCCCATCACCGTCGAGTACGACTTCTCGCTTTGAGGCTTATCGATCCAGCAGGGCCTGCAAGGCTTCGCCGCGAAAGGGTTTGATGAGCAGCTCGGCGCCCGTGGGTAGGGGGCCGTGTCGCGCGATTTCATCGGGCATGGCGGCGGTCATGATGGTGATGCTCATGGACGGGCTGAGTGCTCGCACTTTATGGGCCAGCTCAATGCCGTTGATGACAGGCATGTTCAGATCAAACAACACGAACCGGATTGGGTAGAGCTGATCATGGCAGGCCACCTTGAGCTCGCCGTCCTCCAGCTTGACACTGTCCAGAAATGCCTGGCCCGAGTTGAAGATGCACGCGGCCGTCTGGTGCATTCGCATCCACATGCCAATGGCGTTGGCCACCGAGGGTTCGTCGTCAACAATGACAACGTGTGCAGTCCCTGGTGGTTGCGTTGTGGGGGTAAACGAAGACTGTGTCACCATCATGGTGCATTGTAGGCACGCCAATCCGATTCAGGACACGAAGAGCGAAATAAGCTCCCGTTTGACTGCTTATGTGTGCAGTTGGGTGCTCATTTACCGATACAGAATTTAGAAAAAATAACACCCAGCAAATCGTCGGCACTGAATTCGCCGGTGATCTCGCCCAATGCGTTTTGCGCCTGGCGCAATTCTTCGGCCAGCAAATCCAGGCTTTGCGCCTGGGCCTGCAAGAGCTCATGCGCCAGAGTCAGATGCTCATGGACCCGTTGCAGAGCCTGCACATGGCGTTCGCGGGCGATGAACAAGCCCTCGGGCGCCTGTTGCCAGCCCGCCTCGTGCAGCAGGCGCTGGCGCAGCGCTTGCAGGCCCTCGCCGGTTTTGGCGGAGAGCACCAGTCCCTCGCTTGCGCTGGCCGTGGCAGCATCGGCCTTGTTCCACAGATGGACGATCGGCACGCCAGAGGGCAGGCGCTGGCCCAGGGTGCGTGCAATGTCGGCGTCTGCACGGGCGTAGTCGCTCAAGTGTGTGCGTGTCAGGTCATGCAGGAACAGTACCGCATCGGCCTGCTCGATCTGGCCCCAGGCGCGTTCAATACCGATTTGCTCGACCGGGTCCACATCATCGCCTTCGCGCAGGCCTGCAGTGTCGATGATGTGCAGGGGCACACCTTCAATCTGAATGGTCTGCTGCACCACATCGCGCGTGGTGCCGGCAATGGGCGTGACGATGGCCAGCTCGGCCCCGGCCAGGGCATTGAGCAAAGAGCTCTTGCCCGCATTGGGCTGCCCGGCGATCACGACCTTGATGCCTTCGCGCAGCAAAGCGCCCTGACGGGCGCGCTGCATCACTTGCTGCAATTGCTGGCGCAGCCGGTCGAGCTGCCCCTGTGCATCGGCCTTTTGCAGAAAGTCGATTTCCTCTTCGGGAAAGTCCAGCGTGGCTTCGACCAGCATACGCAAATGCACCAGAGCATCGCGCAGGGTGTGCACCTCACGCGAAAAATCGCCAGCCAAAGACCGGCTGGCGCTGCGTGCGGCAGCTTCCGTGCTGGCGTCGATCAGGTCGGCAATGGCTTCGGCCTGGGCCAGGTCGATCTTGTCGTTGAGAAACGCGCGCTCGGAAAACTCGCCCGGCTCGGCCACACGCAAGCCCGGCAGGCACGCTTTGGACAGCTGCAGGCAGCGCGCTACCAGCAGCTGCAGCACCACCGGCCCGCCATGGGCCTGCAGCTCCAGCACATCTTCACCAGTAAACGAGTGAGGGGCCGGAAAGTACAGCGCCAGGCCATGGTCGATGGGGCTGCCATCGGCATCCGCAAACGGCAGATACGTGGCCTCGCGGGGCTTGAGCGCACGACCCAGGAATGCCTGCACCAAAGGTTGCAATTGCTTGCCTGACACGCGCACGATGCCCACGGCCCCACGCCCGGGGGCGGTGGCAACGGCAACGATGGGGTCCTGGTGTCGGGCAAGCATGGTGTTGAATGTAAAACAGGCCGCTGGTGCGGCCTGTAGGGAGGGCGTGAACCTTACTTGAATTTGGGCAGGTTGAACTGCGGCGGCACGCCCAGGCGGGTATTGATCATCCACTGCTGTGCAATCGTCAGCACGTTGTTGGTGATCCAGTACAGCACCAATCCAGAGGGGAAGAAGAAGAACATCACGCTGAAAGCCAGCGGCATGATCCACATCATCTTCGCTTGCATCGGGTCCGGCGGGATCGGGTTGAGCGCCGTCTGCACCACGGTCGTTAGCGTCATGACGATCGGCAGGATGTAGAAAGGATCAGGAGCCGACAGGTCGGTGATCCAGCCAATCCAGGGAGCGTGGCGCATTTCCACGCTCGACAGCAGCACCCAGTACAGGGCAATGAACACCGGGATCTGGATCAGCATCGGGAAGCAGCCTCCCATGGGGTTGACCTTTTCCTCGCGGTAGATGCGCAGCATTTCCTGCTGCATCTTCTGCGGGTCGCCCTTCAGGCGCTCACGCATTTCAGTCACTTTGGGGTTGATGGCCTTCATCTTGGCCATGCTGGCGTAGGCCTTGGCATTGAGCCAGTAAAACGCCAGCTTGATGATCAGCACCAGCGCCATGATGGACCAGCCCCAGTTCTGGATGAAGCTGTGCAGCTTGTCCAGCAGCCAGTACAGCGGCTTGGCCAGCATGGCCAGCCAGCCGTAGTCCTTGAGCAGGTCCAGACCTGGGCTCAGGGCTTCCAGTACTTTTTCCTGTTGTGGGCCAATGAACAAGCGGTTCTCAATCGCCTTGCTTTGACCAGCAGCGACCTCGCCAAAGGGTGTGATCATGCCCACGGCAAACAGGTTGTCGCCCACTTTGCGCACGAAGTTTTCGCGGCTGATGCCATCGCCCAGCAACCAGGCTGAAGCAAAGTAGTGCTGCACCATGGCCACATAGCCATTGGTGGACTGCTTGTCCACTTCGGCCTTGCCTTTGGCGATGTCTTCGAAGTCCACTTTCTGGTATTTGGCCGCCTCGGTATAGATCGCGGGGCCAGTGAACGTGGAATAGAACTGGGACTCACCTTCAGGCTTGTTGCCATCGCGCACCAGCTGCATGTACAGCTGCGGCTGCACGGTTGCTGCGCCAGTGTTGATGACTTCGTTCTTGACATCAATCGTATAGCTGCCGCGCTTGAAGGTGTAGGTCTTGGCCAGCTTGACGCCACCCACCACGTCGGATTCAAAACGCACGCTCAGGCTGTCCTGGCCATCGGCCATTTGGCGTTCGCCGGTAAAGTGCATCACGCTCTTGTGCGTGGGAAAGTCACCGCCAATCAAGCCGGTTTGCGCCATGTAGCGGCGCTCTGTGCTGTCATCGAGCAGCACCAGAGGCTTTTTGTCGTTGTCCAGCAGCTTGACAAAAGTCGTCTGAACAATCGAGCCGCCCTCGGTGTCAAAGCGCACATTGAACAGATCGGTGTGCACATCGATCAGCTCGCGCTTGGCAGCAGGCGCGTTGGCGCCG
>JBEEOS010000037.1:0-16800 GCA_041191485.1 Pseudomonadota bacterium | reverse complement strand
TGGTGGCTTTTTTCAGTTCGGCGATCAGGGCTTCCACAGCCTTGTCGATGCCGCGCTTGAGATCCATCGGGTTGCCGCCGGCGACCACGTACTTCATGCCTTCGCGCACGATGGCCTGGGCCAGCACGGTAGCGGTGGTGGTGCCGTCGCCAGCGTTGTCAGAAGTCTTGGAAGCGACTTTTCCTTGGCCACGGACACACCGTCCTTGGTCACGGTGGGGGCGCCGAAGGAGCGCTCGAGCACCACGTTGCGGCCCTTGGGGCCCAGGGTCACTTTGACGGCGTTGGCCAGAATGTTGACACCTTCAACCATGCGGGCGCGTGCATCTGCGCCGAAAACTACATCTTTTGCTGCCATTTTGAAATTCTCCAGAATTAATTCAGTATTGAAATGAAGCGTAGCGAGCGCTTGTCAGGCAAGGCGCACGGAGCGGAGCCACCGGAACGACCTTGTGGTCGTGAGGATGGCGAGCACCGCACAACGCCGCTTGGCAAACGCGCAGTAGCTTCCTTATTCGACGACGGCGAAAAGGTCTTCTTCTTTCATGACCAGCAGCTCGTCGCCGTTGACCTTGACGGTCTGGCCCGAGTACTTGCCAAACAGGACGCGGTCGCCGACTTTCACGGACAGGGCTTTGGTTTCGCCTTTGTCGTTGGTCTTGCCGGGGCCGACGGCCAGGACTTCGCCTTGGTCAGGCTTTTCTGCGGCGTTGTCGGGGATCACGATGCCCGAAGCGGTTTTGGTTTCGTTTTCCAGACGCTTGACGATCACGCGATCGGCCAGAGGACGCAGGTTCATGACATCTCCTTGAAGATAAATACAAAGGTTGGTTTGAAATCATTGCCAACAAAGTTGGCGCGAACTGACTTGAATGGTGTTGTTAGCACTCATTCGGTTCGAGTGCTAATCATAAAGGCATTTGTGCAGGTTTCAAGGGCTGACAGAAATCCCTGCACCGCTTCAGGGCAAAATCGGGCCCCATGTTCTTCTGGTTTCGTTTTTTCAGCCGTTGGCCTTTGTGGGCGCTGCACGTGCTTGGCTACGTGGGGGGATGGGTCGCGTGGCTGGCTGCGCCTGCTTACCGTCAACGCTTTGTGGCCAATGCCAGACAGGCAGGTTTGGCTTGGTCCCGGGTCTGGGGCGCGGTCGGGCAGGCGGGTTGCATGTCGGCTGAATTGCCGCGGTTGTGGCTGGGCCGCACACCACGTGTCGTCTGGGCAGACGACCAGGCCGCACAAGCCGCTTATGCCCAAGGTCAGGGCGTGGTGTTCCTGACGCCACACATGGGGTGTTTTGAAATCACGGCCCAGGCGCTGGCGCAGCGCTTCGGTGAGCGCTATGGCATGTTGACCGTGTTGTATCGTCCGGCGCGCCAGGCTCAGCTGAACGCAGTGATGGAGATGGCGCGCAACCGTCCGGGCCTGGAAGCGGTACCGACCACGCTGGCGGGTGTGCGGCAAATGATCAAGGCTTTGCGCCAAGGGCGGGCCGTAGGGTTGTTGCCCGACCAGGTGCCACCAGACGGTCTGGGGCAATGGGCGCCGTTTTTTGGCAAGCCAGCCTACACGATGACTTTGGCGGCCCGGCTGGTGCAGCAAACCGGGGCACGACCGGTGCTGATTTGGGGAGAACGCCTGGCTTGGGGCCGGGGTTATCGCCTGCATACGCAGACGCTGGGCTTTGAGTTGTCCTCCGATCTGGCCACTGCGGTGGTGCAGATCAACCAGGCCATGGAGAGCATGGTGTTGCAGCGACCGTCGCAATACCTCTGGGGTTATGCGCGCTACAAATCACCCCGCAAGGACAGCTGATGGCCCGTTTGTTGATTGTGTTCATGCGTTTTCTGGCCTGGTGGCCTTTGCCCTTGTTGCGAGGCTTGGGTGCAGTGCTGGGGGTGGTGCTGTATGCCTTGGCCCGTGAGCGCAGGCATGTGGCCGATGTGAACCTTGCGTTGTGTTTCCCGCAGTGGAGTCATGCGCAGCGGCGCCAGGTGGTGCGTCGGCATTTTGTGTGCGTGATGCAGTCTTTGCTCGACCGAGCGTGGCTGTGGCATGCGCCGGTGCGGGTGTTGCAAAAGCGCTTGCAGGTGACGGGAGATGTCTCATCCCTTGAGCAAGAAGGCGGCGTTGTGGTGTTTGCGCCGCACTTTGTGGGGCTGGATGCGGGAGGCGTGGCGCTGACTTTGGTGCAGGATGTGCCCATGGCCAGCATTTATGTACCCCAGCGCGGCCAGGCGCTAGACGATTGGGTGCGCCATGGCCGCAACCGCAACGGACGTAACCGGCTTTACGAGCGGCATGCGGGCGTCAAGCCTTTGGTGGCAGGCCTGCGTCAGGGGGAAAAGCTCTATCTCTTGCCGGACATGGATTTTGGTGCGGCCGAGTCCGTGTTCGTACCTTTTTTTGGCGTGCAGGCGGCAACACTGCCTTCCCTGTCACGCTTTGCGCGCCTGGGTCGCGCACAGGTGCTGACGGTGGTGTCCCGCATGACACCTTGGGGCTATCGGGTTGAAGTGGGCGAGCCTTGGGAGGGCTTTCCCTCAGACGATGTGATGGCCGATACCCGGCGCATGAACCAGGCGCTGGAAGACCAGGTGCAGACCATGCCCGAGCAGTATTACTGGGTGCACAAGCGCTTCAAGACGCGTCCGCCGGGCTCGGATCCTGTGTATTGATGGCAGGTTCGGTGGCTGGCTCTGCCTCAGGCTGAGCGGGGTGAATCCAGTCCCACAGGTGTTGGGCCGCTTCTTCCACGCCTTGCTTTTTGAGGGCCGAAAACAGTTTGACCTCGCCGCCTCCGGCTTGCAGCTTGGTGATGGACAGGGCTTTGGCCTGTTCGGCTCGGGTCAGCTTGTCGGCCTTGGTCAGCAGCACCAGAAACTTCAGGCCTTCCTGCACGCGCGGACGGATGATGTCCAGCAAGGCTTCGTCCAGATCGGTCAGGCCATGGCGCGGGTCGCAAAGCATGACCACGCCCATGAGGTTGGGGCGACTGACCAGGTAATTGGCCATGACGCGCTGCCAGCGGGCCTTGTCCGCTTTGGGCACTGCTGCGTAACCGTAGCCTGGCAGGTCGGCCAGCACCGCATCGTGAACGCCTTGTTTGCCCAGGGAAAACAGGTTGATGTGCTGGGTGCGGCCGGGTTTTTTGGAGGCAAAGGCCAGTTGTTTTTGCTGCGTCAGGGTGTTGATGCAGGTGGACTTGCCCGCGTTGGAGCGCCCCACGAAGGCGATTTCGGGCAGATCATGTGCGGGCAGGTGCTGCAGCTGGGCGGCTGTGGTCAAAAACCGGGCGGTGTGCATCCAGCCTAAAGGCGTCACGCTGGCGCTGGCAGCTGCTTGGGCAGGGTGTGAAGGACGAGGGGTAGGCTGGGTCATGGGTAGCAAGTGTAGGCGAGTCAGGAAACTGACAATGGCCTCATTGTAGAATCCCATGGTTTTGCGCCGTTTCAGGATGTACCTCATGAAAGCACTGGTTTCCTTTTTGATGACTGCCCTGGTGGCAGGTTCCGCCCTGGCCAATGGCCCTGAAGCCAAGGTCGCCAAGCCCGATCTGGTCAAGGGAGAGGCTTCTTACACCGCAGTATGCGCTGCATGTCACGCTGCTGATGGCAACTCCACCACGCCGGTTAACCCCAAGCTGAGCCAGCAGCACCCCGAATACCTGGTCAAGCAGTTGCACGAGTTCAAGTCCGGCAAGCGCGCCAATGCCGTCATGAGCGGCATGGTGGCGGGTCTGAGTGATGCCGACATGCGCAACATCTCTTACTGGCTGGCTTCCCAGAAAGCCAAGCCTGGCTTTGCCAAGGACAAGGACACGGTCCTGTTGGGCGAGCGTATTTACCGCGGTGGTTTGCCTGATCGTCAAATTGCCGCTTGCGCTGGCTGCCACAGCCCCAACGGTGCAGGCATTCCTGCCCAGTACCCGCGTCTGTCTGGCCAGCACGCTGACTACACCACGGCCCAGCTGATCGCTTTCCGCGATGGCGTGCGCAAGAACAGCGCCCAAATGACCGGTGTGGCCGCAAAAATGAACGATCGCGAGATCAAGGCGGTTTCGGACTACATTGCTGGTCTGCGTTGATCGCGTCATGATGCCCTCATGCCCTCCGGGGTTTGAGGGATATCAGGCAAACTTCATCTGTCTGAGAGACAATCCGGCTCATCACCGGCATCCTTGGCTCTGTAATGAGCCTTCTTGAGCGGGTCTGATCAGGCCCGTTTTTCTTTTGTGTGCATGATTCATGAGCTCCACCACGCCCCAAGCTGATACTCCAGTCCGTGCAGGTCGTTTGCATGCCGCGGTGGAGTTGCTCGCTTCGATGCGCTTTGCGATTGCGCTGTTGACCATCATCTGCGTGGCCTCGGTGATTGGTACCGTCGTCAAACAGCACGAACCCTATCCCAATTACGTCAACCAGTTCGGTCCTTTCTGGGCGCAGGTGTTTGACAGCCTCAAGCTGTATTCGGTGTACAGCGCCTGGTGGTTTTTATTGATTCTGGCCTTTTTGGTCATCAGCACCAGCTTGTGCATTGCACGCAACACGCCCAAGATTCTGAGCGACCTCAAGCAATACAAGGAAAACATTCGCGAGCAGGCCTTGCAGGCCTTTCATCACAAGGCGCAGGGGCAGTGGGCCGAGGCGCCAGCGCCGGCCGCGCAACGCCTGGGCCAGTTGCTGGCCACTGGGGGCTGGAAGGTGCGTTTGCAGTCGCGGCAGACCTCGCAAGGCGAAGGCTGGATGATTGCTGCCAAGTCCGGAGCCGCCAACAAGCTGGGCTACATCGCGGCACATTCGGCGATTGTGCTGATTTGCATTGGTGGTTTGCTCGATGGTGATTTGTTCGTGCGCGCACAGACGTGGATGGGCGGCAAATCGGTGTACACCGGCGGTGGGCTGATCTCGCAGGTGCCCGAGCAGCACCGTCTGTCCGAGCGCAATCCGGCCTTCCGTGGAAACTTGATGGTGGCAGAAGGAACGGCATCAAGCACAGCGATTTTGTCGCAATCCGATGGCGTGCTGTTGCAGGAGTTGCCGTTTGCCGTCGAGCTCAAGAAGTTCATTGTGGAGTACTACTCCACCGGCATGCCCAAGTTGTTTGCCAGCGACATCGTCATCTACGACAAGGCCACGGGCGAGAAAAAAGAAGCGCGTGTCGAGGTGAACCATCCAGCCAGCTTCAAAGGCGTCGAGATTTACCAGTCCAGCTTTGATGACGGCGGCTCGGAGGTGACCTTGGGGGCTGTTCCCATGGGGCAGGCCAGCAAGCCTTTCGAAGTCAAGGGCACGATCGGTTCCTCGACCGAGTTGACGAATGGTCAGGATAAACTGACGCTGGAGTTCACCGGCTTACGTGTCATCAACGTCGAGAACATGGCGGGCAACAAGGCCGCGACCGATGTGCGAGCTGTGGACTTGCGCTCGTCGATCGAGGCCCGCCTGGGGTCGGCTGACAAAACGGTGACGCAGCGTGATTTGCGCAATGTGGGCCCCAGCGTGAGCTACAAGTTACGCGACGCTGCAGGCCAGGCGCGCGAGTACAACAACTACATGCTGCCTGTGGACACGGGCGATGGTGTGCGCGTGTTCCTGCTGGGCATGCGGGAGTCGCCTGCCGAGCCTTTCCGCTATTTGCGTCTGCCTGTCGATGAAAACGACAGCATGGAGGGTTTTGTGCGCTTGCGAGATGCGCTGGGCAATACGGGCATGCGCGCATTGGCTATCGATCGTTACGCAGCCAAAGCGGTGGACCCCAAACGTCCTGAATTGCGTGGCCAGTTGGCGCAGTCCGCACAGCGTGCCTTGGGCCTGTATGCAGGACAAGAAGAAGTGGCGGGTAAAAAAGTCTGGGGTCTTCAGGCTCTGGCCGATTTTCTGGATGTGAATGTGCCTGAGGCCGAACGCGCACGCGCGGGTGAAATGTTTGTGCGCATCCTCAACGGGGTGTTGTACGAGCTCGATGCCTTGGCCCGCGAGCGCGCCGGTGTCAAACCCTTGCCCGAGAGTGCGGTTCAGGCGTTCATGACGCAGTCTGTCATCTCCCTGGGTGACGCACCCTTGTATCCGGCGCCCATGGCGCTGATGCTCAAGGACTTCAAGCAGGTGCAAGCCAGTGTGTTCCAGGTGGCCAGAGCCCCTGGTAAAACGGTGGTTTATCTGGGCTGTGCTTTGCTGATTCTGGGCGTTTTTGCGATGCTCTACATCCGTGAGCGCAGGCTGTGGATTTGGCTGACGCCGGACGGGCATGGCCTGCAGGCGCGCATGGCCATGTCGGTCAACCGCCGTACGCTCGATGTTGACCAGGAATTCGAACAACTTCAAAAGCGTTTGCTCAAGCAGGAGGAGCCGTCCGCATGACCACCATGACCCTCAACCCCGGTTACTGGAGCCGTCGCAGCCCGAGCGATTGGGCGTTTGCATTGATCACGCTGGCGGGCATGCTGTTTGCGTTTGTGCGTTATCAACACGCCATGGATGTGTACGAGCAGGGCATCTTGCTGGCCAGTGGCCCCGCCGCTGTGGCGCTGGGCTGGTTCTGGCGCCCGTTGCGCCACTTGATGGTGGTGGTGGCTGCTTTGTCGTTGGCGGCCATCGCAGCTTATGACGGGCAGCTGGCACGCGCCGAGCAGGTGTTCTGGTTGAAGTACTTCCTGTCAAGCCAGTCAGCCATTTTGTGGATGTGCATGCTGTTTTTCATCAGCACCGTGTTTTACTGGGCTGGCATGCTGATTCGTGGTCAAGGTGAAACCATGGAACGCCTGGGCTCGCACATTGCCTGGGTAGCTGTTGGAGCGGCCTTGGTGGGCACCATGGTGCGCTGGTACGAAAGCCACCAGATGGGGCCTGACATTGGCCACATTCCGGTGAGCAATCTGTACGAAGTGTTTGTCATGTTCTGCTGGATGACCACGCTGTTTTACCTGTACTACGAGCGTGAATACCGCACGCGCGCCTTGGGTGCGTTTGTGATGCTGGTGGTCAGCGCCGCCGTGGGTTTTCTGCTGTGGTACACGCTGGTGCGTGAGGCCCATGCCATTCAACCGCTGGTGCCCGCGCTCAAGAGCTGGTGGATGAAGCTGCATGTGCCTGCCAATTTCATTGGCTATGGCACGTTTGCGCTGGCCGCCATGGTGGCGTTTGCGTACTTGATCAAGATCCAGGCGCAGGAGACGCGCTGGTACAAACTGGCGCCCTTGTGGTTGCTGGGCATTGTGCTGTGCTTTGAACCGGTGGTGTTCCGCAAGTCAGGCCTTGAAAGCATCAGCAGCTACTGGATGGTGTACTTCGGCATTGCCGCGCTGATCATTGCCGGCATTTTGAAGATGCGTGGCCGTATTGCTGAGCGCCTGCCTGCGCTGGAGGTGCTGGACGATGTGATGTACAAATCCATCGCGGTGGGTTTTGCCTTCTTCACTATCGCCACAGTGCTTGGCGCCTTGTGGGCCGCCGAGGCCTGGGGCGGTTACTGGAGTTGGGATCCCAAGGAAACCTGGGCCCTGATCGTGTGGCTGAACTATGCGGCCTGGCTGCATATGCGTCTCATGAAGGGCTTGCGCGGAACCGTAGCGGCCTGGTGGTCCTTGTCGGGCTTGGTGGTCACGACCTTTGCGTTCCTGGGTGTGAACATGTTCCTCAGCGGTTTGCACAGCTACGGCACTTTGTAAGGAGTACGCCATGCACACTCTGCCCAGCGAGATCACCCCCGCAGGGGTGTATGCGCAGCGACGCTTGTATTTGCAGTCTGGCCTGGCTTTGGCCTTGGGGGGCGCCGTTGGCCGTGCAGCGCAGGCCTCTTCTGCATCGGATGCCTTGCCTGCGCTCAAGGGACAGGCCTCTGCCGTGCCTGGCGCCAACATGATGGAGCGGCCCACCTCCCTGGCGGACGCGACGTCTTACAACAATTTCTACGAGTTCGGTACCGACAAGGCCGATCCTGCCAAGCGGGCCCAAGGCCTGGTGGGGCGCCCGTGGACGGTGCGTGTGGACGGGCTGGTCAACAAGCCCATGGACATCGCGCTTGAAGATCTGCTGCGCCTGTCGGCCATGGAAGAGCGTGTCTACCGGCTGCGTTGTGTCGAAGGCTGGTCCATGGTCATTCCCTGGGTGGGGTACAGCCTTTCGAAACTGATCGACAAGGTGCAGCCTTTGGGCAGCGCGAAATACCTGGAGTTCACCACCTTGGCGGACCCCGGGCTCATGCCCGGTGTGCGCTCGCGCGTGCTGGACTGGCCGTATGTGGAAGGTCTGCGCATGGATGAGGCGCGCCACCCGCTGACCTTGCTGGCCATGGGCATGTATGGGCAGGTGCTGCCGGGTCAGAATGGTGCGCCTGTGCGGCTGGTGGTGCCCTGGAAGTACGGCTTCAAAAGCGCCAAGAGTCTGGTGCGCATTCGCTTCGTGGAGCAGCAGCCCGTCACCGCATGGGGCCGTGCAGCACCCCGTGAATATGGCTTTTATTCCAACGTCAACCCCGAGGTGGATCACCCCCGCTGGAGCCAGGCCACAGAGCGCCGCATCGGTGAGGGCGGTCTTTTCTCTCCCCGCCGCAAAACGCTGATGTTCAATGGCTATGCCGAACAAGTGGCGCATCTGTATGCCGGCATGGATCTGAAAAAGTTCTACTGAGATGCGGGCTTTTTTGAGTTCCCGGCTTGCCTGGTGGCTCATGCTGGCCTTGGGTTTGACACCCTTGGCATGGCTGTTGTGGGGAGCATTGACCGACCAGTTGGGCGCCAACCCCGCCGAAACCTTGATTCGCGCCACCGGCGACTGGACCTTACGTTTGCTGTGCCTGACGCTGGCCATCACGCCCTTGCGTGTCACCCTTGGCTGGGCCGAGCTGCTGCGCTTTAGAAGACTGCTGGGCTTGCTCACCTTTGCCTACGCCTGCCTGCACCTGCTGTGTTACAGCGGCTTTGACATGGGCTTTGTCTGGGCCGATATCGTCAAGGACATTCCTAAACGCCCGTTTGCCCTGGTGGGAGCGCTGGCCTTTGCGCTGCTGGTGCCCTTGGCTGCAACTTCCTGGAATGGCGCCATCCGCCGCATGGGCGCCCGTCGTTGGCAAGCCCTGCACCGCAGCGTCTATGCCGTGGCGGTGCTCGCCATCCTGCATTTCTGGTGGATGCGCGCTGGCAAGCAGAACTTCACAGAAGTCTGGATCTATGGCTTGATCCTAGCCGCTTTGCTGGGGTG
Organism: Pseudomonadota bacterium; assembly: GCA_041191485.1. Taxonomy (GTDB): domain Bacteria; phylum Pseudomonadota; class Gammaproteobacteria; order Burkholderiales; family Burkholderiaceae_C; genus Limnohabitans_A. Next base: position 7,604 of record JBEEOS010000037.1, on the reverse strand, counting down.
GCGATGGGGACGAAGGTTGAAAAACCACCGAGCTTGAGAGGGGCAGGGCTCGGCTGACGATTTTTGGCGCGTAGCGCCTCATGAGGAGGGCGAGGCCTGCCCCTCCGAAGCGGCGTTTGTGACGGCTTACAGCTTAGCCAACGAGCTGTTCCAGCACGAAGGTGTCAAACGCCGATTCGCGTTGACGAATCAAGTGCGCCTTGTCGCCATCCACCAACACCTCCGCAGCCCGACCACGCGTGTTGTAGTTGCTGGCCATGCTCATGCAATACGCCCCGGCCGACAGCACGGCCAACACATCGCCACTTTGCACCACCAGCTGGCGGTCACGTCCCAGCCAGTCACCACTCTCGCACACAGGGCCCACCACATCGTAGGTAATGGGATCACCCGCACGCGGCGTGACCGGCACGATCTGGTGGAAGGCCTCGTACATGGCCGGGCGAGGCAAGTCGTTCATCGCTGCATCGACGATGCAGAAATTCTTTTGCTCACCGGGCTTGGTGAATACCACCTCGGTCAGACACACACCGGCGTTGCCCACGAGTGAGCGGCCAGGCTCGATCATGAGTTGGCGCTGGCCGTAACCACGCGTATCCAGCTTGGCCAGCAGCTGTGCCCACAGGGCATCCGCTGCGGGCGGGGTGTCGCCGTTGTAGTTGATGCCCAGGCCGCCACCAAAGTCGATGTGATGGATGGCGATGCCTGCGGCTTCGATGTCGGCCACCAGATCCAGGATGCGGTCCATCGCATCCAGGTAAGGGGTGACTTCAGTGATCTGCGAGCCAATGTGGCAGTCGATGCCCACCACCTTCAGGCCCGGCAGGCTGGCCGCATGTTGATAGACCTGCAAGGCGCGGTCGTGTGCGATGCCGAATTTGTTGCCTTTCAGGCCGGTGGAAATGTAGGGATGCGTCTTGGCATCCACATTGGGGTTCACGCGCAGGCTCACAGGCGCTTGCAGCCCCAGACTGACGGCCACTTCGCTGAGCACGTCCAGCTCGGCTTCGCTTTCGACATTGAAGCAACCAATACCGGTTTTGAGCGCCTGCTGCATTTCAGCGCGGGTCTTGCCCACACCCGAGAAAATGATCTTGGCCGGGTCACCCCCGGCGGCCAGCACCCGGGTGAGTTCGCCGCCAGAGACGATGTCAAAGCCACAGCCCGCATCGGCAAAGACCTGCAGCACGGCCAGGCTGGAGTTGGCTTTTGCGGCGTAGCAGATCTGCGCCTTGCGCCCCGCAAAACCGCGTTGGTAGGCGGCCAGGGCTGACAGCATGGCGGCCTTGGAATACACAAACAGCGGCGTGCCGTGCTCGCGTGCCAGGTCAGCCAGGCAGACGCCTTCCACATGCAGATGCTCACCCTGGGCATGGGCGGCGTAAGCGACAAAGGGCGAGCCCGGCAGGTCAACAGTTGGGGTCATGGTCATCAGCGTGGTGTGTCAGTTGAATCGGGCTGGGCAGGGGAGTGCCAAGGGTTGAGGGTCTGGGGGAGTGTGGCCCGGTGGGCAGCATCCGCACCCGAAGGCAGCACCAGGGGGCCTTTTTGGCCACAGCCGGTCAACAAGACCGCAATGGCAGCAAGGGTGGCCGGGATGCATAAAATCTTCAGGACTTTGAACATGTACGGATTGTAATGACCGACCTTGAATTTCTGGACCAGGCCGAGCGCCTGTTGGCTGGCGTGGAAGCCAGCTGCGACCGCATCAATGACGAGAGCGACGCCGACATTGACAACCAGCGTGTGGGCGGGATGGTCACGCTGACTTTTGCCAATCGCAGCCAGATCGTGATCAATCTGCAAAAACCCTTGCACGAGGTCTGGCTGGCTGCACGCTGTGGTGGTTTTCACTACAAGTTTGATGGCCAACGCTGGCAAGACACCAAGGGTCAGGGCGAGTTCTGGCAAAGCCTGTCGCGCTATGCGAGCGAGCAGGCAGGCCAGAGCTTGAACTTCAGTTCCTGAACAAATCCAGAATCTTGCTGCGCTCGTCGGGTTTGGGCAGCTTGCTGTTGGCGCTGTCACCCAGGCCCAGCGATGTCACGCCCTGGTTGTTGGCAAATTCATCAAAGTACCAGTCGCCATTTTGAAAGACCACGCCGCTGGTAGGCTGGATTTCGGCCACAGGTTCGTTTCTCAGTGCTGTGCTCATGAACTGGATCCAGATGGGCAGTGCCAGACCCCCACCGGTTTCGTGTGAGCCAAGTTTGCGTGGGTTGTCATAACCAATCCAGACCACGGCGGCCAAGTTGGGCTGGAAGCCGGCAAACCAGGCGTCCATGGCATCGTTCGTGGTCCCTGTTTTGCCGTACAGGTCGGGGCGTTGCAAAGTCGCTTGTGCGCGAGCGGCTGTGCCGCTGCGGGCCACTTCCTGCAAGAGGCTGCTCATGACGAAAGCATTGCGCGCGGAAATGGCGCGGCTTTCCTCGGGCAGCTCGGTGATGGCTGGGGCTTCAAACAGGGTCGCGCCTTTGGCATCGACGACCTTGCTGACCAGGTAAGGGTTGATGCGGTAGCCCCCATTGGCAAAGGTTGAATAACCCGTGGCTACTTGAATGGGGGTGGCGGAGCCTGCGCCCAAGGCCATGGTCAGGTAGGGTGGGTGCTTGTCTTCGTCAAAGCCAAAGCGCGTGATCCATTGCTGCGCATCGCGAGCCCCCACCGCTTGCAGCACGCGAATGGAAATCATGTTTTTGGATTTGGCCAAGCCTTTGCGCAGCGTGATGGGGCCATCGAATGTGCCGTCGTAGTTCTTGGGTTCCCAGGGTTGGCCACCCGTGACGCCTGCGTCGAAGAACAAGGGGGAATCGTTGACGATGGTGGCCGGAGAGAATCCTTTTTCCAGCGCAGCCGAGTAAATGAACGGCTTGAAGCTCGATCCTGGCTGGCGCCAGGCCTGGGTGACGTGGTTGAACTTGTTCTTGTTGAAATCAAACCCGCCTACGAGCGAACGCAGCGCCCCGGTTTGCGGCGTCAGGGCCACAAAAGCGCCTTCGACCTCGGGCAGCTGCGTGATCTCCCAGCTCTTGCCGGTGTTCAGAATGCGAATGATCGCGCCAGGGCGCAGTTTGATGTTGGGCGCAGCCTTGTCGGACAGGCCGGACTCGGCAGGCTTCAGTCCGGCACCCGTGATGACAATTTGCTCGCCGTTCTGGCGCACGACGGTGACCTTGTTGCGGCTGGCTTGCAGCACCACGGCAGACATCACGTCGCCGTTGTCCGGATGGTCTTCGAGCGCATCGTCAATGGCGTTTTCGGCTTCCTTGGGGTCTTTGGGCAAGTCGATGAATTTTTCGGGACCGCGGTAAATCTGGCGGCGCTCAAAATCCATGATGCCCTTGCGTAAGGCTTCGTAGGCCGCCTGCTGATCCTGGGCCAGGATGGTGGTGTACACGTTCAGGCCGGAGGTGTAGGTTTCAGCGCCGTACTGCTCAAACATCATCTGGCGCACCATCTCGGCCACGTACTCGGCATGGATGCGGTTTTTCTGCACGGTCGCACGCACGGCCATGGGCTCCTGGCGAGCCTGCTCGGCCTGGGTCTTGCTAATGAAACCGTTGTCGAGCATGCGCTCGATGATGTAGAGCTGGCGCACACGGGCGCGCTTGGGGTTGACAAAGGGGTTGTAGGCCGAAGGTGCCTTGGGCAGGCCAGCGAGCATGGCCGCTTCGGCCACGGTGATGTCCTTGAGAGGCTTGCCAAAATAGGTTTCAGCCGCGGACGCAAAACCGTAGGAGCGGTTGCCCAGATAAATCTGGTTCATGTAGATCTCCAGGATCTGGTCCTTGGAGAGCGCGTTTTCCAGTTTGTAGGTCAGCAGGACCTCGAAGATCTTGCGGGTGTAGGTCTTTTCGGAGGAGAGGTAAACATTGCGGGCCACCTGCATGGTGATGGTGGATGCGCCCTGGCTCTTGGTGTGGCCGATGTTGGCAATGGTGGCGCGCAACAAGCCCAGGTAGTCCACGCCACCGTGCTGGTAAAAGCGTGCGTCCTCAATCGAGAGGACGGCGTCTTTCATCACCTTCGGGATGTCGTTGATGGGCGTGAGCTTGCGGCGCTCTTCGCCGAACTCGCCCAACAACTGGCCTTCGGCGCTGTAGATACGCAGCGGCAGCTTGGGGCGGTAGTCGGCCAGTTCGGAGACGTCGGGCAGCTGTGGGTAAGCCACAGCCATGACCACACCCACCAGCAAGACGATGGCCAGCCCAGCGGCCACACCCAGTCCCAGCAAGGCCAGCAGCAATTTGAGCCACCATGGACGGCCGGTTTGAGGAGAGGCAGGGGTAGAACTCATGAGGATTGGGCTTGTGGAGCAGTCCACAAAGACGGGCAGGAAAGGGCCTCATTATAAAAAACACCTTATGACCTGTCTCCAGATGCCCTGCTGTGCATTAGGGCATGTCTGGCTTGTAGATCGAAACCTTCAGTGCTAAAAATTTGAATAGATGCAATTGCAAAGCACGAATCAGGGGGTGATGCATGAGAGAGCTCGCGCGCAAGCTCGGGGCGTGGTCAAGACTGCGACCGACATCGCTGGGATGTGCCTGGCAAGAAGGCTTGATGGCGGGCGTGCAGTTGCAGGCTGTGGGCAGGGGAGAGGCTGCGGCCTACCATGTCAAAGCCCTGCACGCCAGTGCGCATGCCTGGGGCAGCGAACAGCTTGCGCAGGGACTGGCCACAGGCTTGCCTTGGGAACCACTTAAGAAGGGCATGCAGGCAGGCAACACGCTGTTGGCGCTGGCCTGTCCACAAGCTTGGGTCGCATCGGGGCAGTACGCGGCCGAAGCTGGTAGCAAGCGACAAACCGTGCTGGCCGATATCCAGGTTCTGGCGGCACAAGCGGTGGGTGAGGACTACAGCCAGGTGTGTTTTGATGCGCAAGAGCGTTCAGGTGAACCCTGGCAATGGTGGGCCACATCTCAGAACTGGGTGCGACAAGTTCAGGCTGATCTGAAGCCGCTGGGTTGGGGTTTGCGTCGTGTGTCTCCACAGCAATGGGCGCAGCAACAGGCCCTGTCGCGTCTGGATGGGGGTGAGAGCAGCCTGCAGGCGCGTGCGCCCATGGATTGGCGGTTTTCCTGCGAGCCTCAGCATCCGCCTGCCACGGTGCTTGACTGGCTTCAGACCTGGGGTGCGACGGCGCAAGGCTTGCGCCTGGCGGCCTGTGGCATGGCTTTGCCCGCATGACCATGGGCGAAGTCGTCAATCTGTTGCGCTATCCCGATGGCGAGCGACGCGAGTTGCGACGCTGGGGGGCGCTTGCCTTGGGCGTAGGCCTGCTGCTGGGTGGCTTGGGCATGCAAATCCTGACGTGGCAAGTCGAGGCGCGTGTTCAGCTCAATGCCGTCGAGCAAAAGCGCGAGCAGGCCAGACTGTCTGCGTTGGCTGAACAGGCTCGGCAGGCCAAGGTGCAGCAAGCGCTGCATGAGCGCAGGCTTCAATGGCAAAAGCAGGTCAGCAAAATGCTCGACCAGCATGCGCAGGCTGCGCGCTTGTGGCAGCTTTTGTCGCAGTCGGGGGCGCAACAGGGTTTGACCTTTGGGCGTTTGCAATGGTCGGGGGAGCGATGGACTTTGCAAGGGCAGGCACCGGACATGGCGGCAGTCATTCGCATGCGCGATGCCTTGTGGGCTGAGCAAGGCGTGCGCGGCGAGCTGAAAACCTGGGCAGCTGCCGCGAGCACAGGCAGTGGCAGCTTTCAACTGGAGTGGGTATGGCCATCCCCCAACGCAAAACCTTGACGGGTTTGCTGGGCGCCTTGACAGGCATCCTGCTTGCGGCGGCGCTGGTCCTGTTCTTGAACCTGGACAGCTGGGCCCGTTGGTGGGAGGGTGTGGGCAAAAGCCACCGCGGACAAGCGCAGCAAGCGGCTTTGCCCATGCCGGCTCCAACGATGCAGCGCCCCTCTGAAGCGCTGACAGTTTGGACACGCTTGCCCGCCCACACCCAGGTCGATTCGGTCATGCTGGGTTTGACGCAGGCGCTGGAGAACCTGGGCATGCAGGTGCAGTCCATGCAGGTGCTTGCGGATGTGGCCAAGCCCGTCAAAGAAAAGATGTCAGCCGAGGGACCGCAAGCGCTCTTGTCCATCAGCTTGCTGGCGACCTATGGTCAATGGATGCAGTGGTGGGAGACCTCGCAAAGCGAGGGCGTGGCCTGGTGGCCCGTGCAGCTGTCCATGTCGCCTGCGGCAGGGCAGACACGCTTGCAAATTGACGGGCAGTGGCGGGTCTTGCTGTCTGACCAGGAGCGAGCTCAGGGCGCGTGGACGCAGGACGTGCACGATTGGGTGCCTGCCAGGATGGCGCTGCAGCAAGATCCATTCGGGTTGACACGGCTGTCGTTGACAGGGGCGCTTGCGCCCGCAGGCGCAGGCGCCTTGACGCAGGCGGCCTCCTCTGATCGGTCCCCATGCCCAAAAGATTCCTTGAAGTCCGCCGTACAAGGCTTGCAGCTGGTGGGCTTGCTGGAGGGGGGCGGTCGACACCCGGGGCAGGCAGTGTTGCGTGAGGGCGCCTGTCAGTGGGTGGTGCGTGTGGGTCAACGTGTCGGCAGGCAGGGACACGTGCTGCACAGCGTGGGGCCGGGTGCATCGGTCTGGTTGGCGCGGGAGGATCAAAGTGGCGGCCAGCGTCTGAAGATCCACAAAAGGGAGAGGCCATGAAAAGAAGGTTTCGATGTTTCAGCCTGGTGGCGATGGCGTGGTGCATGCCTTTGGCCATGGCAGCCAGTCCACCAACGCTATCCAATGTCCTGACGCTGGATGTTGAAGCGACGGATGTCCGCGCAGTGCTCAAAATGCTGGCCGATGAGGCTGGGCTCAATCTGGTCTTGTCCGAGCAGGTTCAAGGGCAGGTGAGCCTGCAGCTCAAGGCGGTGCCCTGGGATCAGGGGCTGGAGCTCGTCTTGGGACTCCACAAGCTCATGCACAGGCGCTTGGGCAATGTGCTGTGGGTGATGAGCCGCCAGGAATGGCTGGAGCAGCAAAAGCAACATGTGGAGGCGGGGCTGGTGTTGACACAAGCCCAGCCGCTGCAGCTTTTGCCCAGACGCCTGCTGTACGCACGTGCATCGGATGTGGCCAAGCAATTGCAGGGCGCAGGGGGCAAGTGGTTGAGTGCGCGTGGCACCGTCATGGCTGAACCACGCACCAACCAGCTGTTTGTCTCCGATGTGCCGGAGCGGGTGCAGGCCATGGAGCAGATCATCAATGCGCTGGATGTGCCGGTTCGCCAGGTGGTCATTGAAGCGCGCATCCTCGAAGCCGACAGCCGCTTTGGCGAGTCACTGGGCGTCAAGCTGGGCGCCGGTTTGTCTGTGCCCCTGTCGGTGGGCGGCAAAACGGGGCGTGCGCAACTGGGCGGCGCTTTGTTGCCCGAAGGCGCTGGGGTGAGCGCGGTGCCGCAATCGTCCTTTCCGGCCACCGGGGCGGGGCAGGCAGTGTATGCACCCGCCAGTGTGGCGGTGTCCTTGTTCAATGCGGCGGCAGATCGTTTCATCAACCTGGAAATTTCTGCGCTGGAGTCCCAGGGCAAAGGCCAGGTGATTTCACGCCCGCGTGTGGTGACGGCTGATCAAACGCCAGCCCTGATTGAGCAGGG
>JBEEOS010000036.1:0-20772 GCA_041191485.1 Pseudomonadota bacterium | reverse complement strand
CCCAGCACCAACACGCGCTTGCCTTTGAGGGCAGTGCCCAGGTTGTGCACCACATCGCGCACCAAGCCCACGCCATCAAAGTTTTCGGCATAGACACGATCGCCCTCAAACTTCATGGCGTTGACGGCGCCAGCCATTTGCGCACTGGGCGCCAAGTCAGTGGCATAGGCAAACGCATCGATCTTGAACGGCGCCGTCACATTCATGCCGCGCCCGCCCGCACGGCGAAACGCATCCACCTCGGCTGCAAAGCCCCCCAGCGGGGCCAGCACTTTGACGTAATCCATGTCCTGCCCGGCCACCTTGGCAAAAGCCAGATGAATGAATGGGGACTTGCTTTGCTCGATGGGATTGCCGATCACGGCGTAGCGGTCAGTCATGGCCTGCACAACAAATGATGAAAAACAGCTGAAAGTGTACTTGGCCGCACTGCCCTATGATGCCAAGCTCAAGGAGGAGACATGGACAACAGTAAACGTCAATGGCTGGGGCACGTTGCCGCTGCGGGTGCAGGCAGTTTCATGGCCACACCACCGGCCCATGCGACCACGCCCGCGCTCGATGGTGCCAAACACAAGGTGGTCTATCAAATCAACAAGGCCGATCCCGAATACATCGAGCACATCCTCAATTCGATCTCCGCCATGCTCGGCAAATACGTTGACGATGTGCAGATTGCGATTGTCGCGTTTGGCCCGGGGATTCACTTGCTGGCCACCCATCCCGGTCGCCCCATGCCCGACATCCTGCGCCAGCGCGTGCGTGGTCTGGCTGACAACTATGGTGCTGAATTGGTGGCCTGCGGCAACACCATGAAAACAATCGGCTGGAGCGCCAAAGACATCATCCCCCAGGCCCGCATTGAAGAGGTCGGCGCCGCCGCCCTCATGGAAATGCAGGAACGCGGCTGGGCTTATATCGCCTGGTAAATGCACTGATCCAGAAGCAACAAAGGCCTCAACCCTTACGGGTTGAGGCCTTTGTTTTGGCTGTCAGTCAGTTCACCCGTTCAACTGCTGCTCCAGCTGGTGCAGCACCTGGTAGCACGGCAGCACCTGGGCCAGGCTGGCGTTGGGCTCACGGCCTTCACGGATGGCAGCAAAGAACTCACGGTCCTGCAACTCGATGCCGTTCATGCTCACGTCCACTTGGGATACGTCGATTTTTTCTTCCTTGCCGCTGAACAGGTCGTCATAGCGGGCAATGTAGGTACCGGTATCGCCGATGTAACGGAAGAAGGTGCCCAACGGGCCATCGTTGTTGAACGACAGGCTGAGCGTGCAGATCGCGCCATTGGCCGCTTGCAGCTGGATGCTCATGTCCATCGCGATGCCCAGCGTGGGGTGGATCGGCCCCTGGATGGCGTTGGCTTTGACGATGGGGCTGCCCGCCTGGTAAGCGAACAGGTCCACGGTGTGGGCAGCGTGGTGCCACAGCAGGTGGTCGGTCCAGCTGCGCGGCTGGCCCAGCGCGTTCATATTGGTGCGGCGGAAGAAATAGGTCTGCACATCCATTTGCTGAATGTTGAACTCACCCGCAGTGATTTTCTTGTGCACCCACTGGTGGCTGGGGTTGAAACGGCGGGTATGACCGCACATGGCCACCAGCCCGGTTTGCTTTTGCATGGTCAAGGCCTGCTCGCCTTCGGCCAGCACGTCGCACAGCGGGATTTCGACCTGCACGTGTTTGCCCGCTTCCAGGCACGCCATGGTTTGGGAGGCGTGCATTTGCGTGGGCGTGCACAGGATCACGGCATCCACTTCCTTGATGGCCAGGCTGTCAGCCAGGTCGGTGGTGACGTGCTTGATGCCGTACTTGTCGGCCACTTCCTGGGTTTTTTCCAGATCGCGGCTGATAAGGGAGACGACTTCGACGTCTGCAATGTTCTTGATGCCGTCCAGGTGTTTGATGCCGAAGGCGCCAGCGCCTGCGAGTGCAACTTTGATGGTCATGTTTCTTCTCCAGTTGGGGACAGAGCTGAAGATCTGTCCCGCAAAGTGATTGATTAATTGTTTTCCAAAATGGCGTGACCCACAGCGGTGTTGCTGGCAGGCACGTGATAGAAGCGATGCGCCACTTTGGGCAGAGGCCCAGTGACTTGGCCGTTGTTGACATCGCTCATCGCGCCACGAGCGATCAGCCACATGACGAGTTCAATGCCTTCGCTGCCGGCTTCACGTACATAGTCGATGTGCGGCACTTTCGCACAGGCCACCGGGTCATTGATCATGAGGTCCAGCCAGTTGTTGTCCCACTCGCGGTTGATCAACCCCGCGCGTGCGCCCTGCAGCTGGTGACTCATGCCGCCCGTGCCCCAGATGTGCACGTTCAGGTCTTCGTCGTAGCTCTCGACCGCCTTGCGAATGGCCTGGCCGAGGTTGAAGCAACGCTGGCCGCTGGGCACGGGGTACTGCACCACGTTCACCGCAAACGGGATCACCGGGCAGGGCCAGGCACCCTTGACCGGATCTTGCTCGCCACACATCAGGCTCAGGGGCACCGTCAGGCCATGGTCCACGTCCATCTTGTTGACGATGGTCAGGTCAAAATCCTGCTGGATGACCGACTGCGCAATGTGCGAGGCCAGTTCCGGATGCCCCTTGACCACTGGCACCGGGCGTGCACCATAACCTTCATCGGCAGGCTTGTATTCAGCAGCGGTACCAATGGCAAAGGTCGGAATCAGGTCCAGGCTGAAGGCCGTGGCATGGTCGTTGTAGACCAGGAAGATGACGTCGGGCTTGTTGTCCTTCATCCATTGCTTGGAGAAGTCGTAACCCGCAAACAGCGGCTTCCAGTAGTCCTCTTGTGTCTTGCCCAGGTCCATGGCCGCGCCGATGGCGGGCACGTGGCTGGTGTAAACAGATGCGGTGATGCGTGCCATGTGCTTAGCCTTTCTTGGCAGCACGACCGGCTGCACCTTGGGGTTGGTTCTTTTCCTGGGCGTCGCCGTCTTCGCCAATGTAGCGGTTGCCTTCGGCGCTGCGACCACCGGCCAGCATCATGGCGCGGTATTCCTCTTCAGTCATGCCGGTCATGGAGCCCGCCATTTGCTGAAAACTCAGGCCATCGGTAGCGCCAATCTTGGCCAGGAAATAGATGTTGCCGCCCGTGCGCATGCACCAGTTCAGGTCACGCGCCAGCACCGCCTGCTTTTGCTCTTCGGTCATGGCCCACTCGTCCAGGTAGGCACGCTCGTTGGCCTTGAACCGTTCGCGGTTCTCGGCCTTCATCAGCGACATGCACGTGCCGGGCACGTCCTTGTAGGGTTTGTCCAATGCCATCTCAGACCTCCTCAGGCCAATACAGTTTCATGGGGTTGTCCACCAACAACTTCTGTTGCAGCTCGGCCGTGGGCGCGATCTGCGGAATGAAGTCCACCAGCAGGCCGTCGTCGGGCATGTGGTCTTTCAGGTTAGGGTGTGGCCAGTCGGTGCCCCAGAGCACGCGGTCAGGGAACTCCTCCACCACGCGGCGGGCGAAAGGCACCACGTCCTGATACGCGGTCTGCTCGCCGTTCAGGGCCTTGGGGCCGGTCACAGACAGACGCTCGGGGCAGCTGACCTTGCTCCACACGTTCTTGTGCTCGCGCATGAATTTCAGGAACAGCTCGAACTCGGGGCCATCAATCGGCTTGCTCACATCGGGGCGGCCCATGTGGTCCACCACCACGGTGGTCGGCAGCGCAGTGAAGAAGTCCCACAGCTCGGGCAGGTCCACGGCTTCAAAGTAGATGACCACATGCCAGCCCCACCTGGCGATGCGGGCAGCAATCTCCATCAGCTCGTCCTTGGGCGTGAAGTCCACCAGGCGCTTGACGAAGTTGAAACGTACACCGCGCACGCCGGCGTCGTGCATGGCCTGGATCTCTTCATCCGTCACGCTGCGGCGCACCGTGGCCACGCCACGGGCCTTGCCGCCGCTGCTCAGGCAGGCATCCACCATGGCCCGGTTGTCGGCGCCGTGGCAGGTGGCTTGCACGATCACATTGCGTGCAAAGCCCAGGTGGTCCCGCAGGGCGTACAACTCGTGCTTGCTGGCGTCACAAGGGGTGTACTTGCGCTCGGGCGCATAGGGAAACTCAGCGCCGGGGCCAAACACATGGCAGTGCGCATCCACCGCGCCAGCGGGCAGTTTGAAAGTCGGCTTGCTCGGACCGCTGTACCAGTCCATCCAGCCCGCGGTTTTGGTGAAGTCACCTGTTGTTGGTTTACTCATATTTTGTCCTTTACATCCCATCCGCCATCTTCGCTTGCGATAAGCGGCAGTGGCCGTGTTGGGGCGACTTGCTGGCCGAAGGACTGAGGAGCCCCGGCGCGGCCACTGCCGCTCATCGCACCACCACGAACCATCGATCAGTCGATGTACTTCAGACCCGCAGCCGCCAGCGGCTCGCGCATCTTGTACATGTCCAGGCCCAGCACGCCGCTGGCAAGTTTCTCGCGCTTTTCGCCTTCGTTGGCTTCGCGGGCCAAAGCGGTTGCCAGCGTCTTGGCGGCCATGGCCTTGGGCACGCAAACCACGCCATCGTCGTCGGCCACGATCACATCGCCCGGGGTCACCCAGGCACCCGCGCAAACGATCGGGATGTTGACCGAACCGGGGGTGGCCTTGATGGTGCCCTTGGAAGAGATATAGCGGCTCCACACCGGAAACTTCATCTTGCGCAGGAACTGGGTGTCGCGCACACCAGCTTCGATGATCAGGGCGCGCGCGCCACGGGCCATGAAGCTGGTGGCCAGCAGATCGCCAAAGTAGCCATCACTGCACTCGGCCGTGACTGTGGCCACCACGATGTCGCCGGGCTGCACCTGCTCGGCCGCCACGTGCATCATCCAGTTGTCGCCGGGTTGCAGCAGTACGGTCACAGCGGTGCCGGACACGTTCACATCCTGCTGGATCGGGCGCATATAGGGTTTCATCAGGCCCACGCGGCCCATGGCCTCGTGCACCGTGGCGCTGCCCAGGGCAGCGAGCTGGTCGGTCACCTCGCGGTCGGCGCGGGTGATGTTGCGGTAAACCACACCAAGTTCGTACATGTTCTTTCCTTCCAATCGGTTGGTGACAGAGCTAAAGATCTGTCACGCAAAGTTATTTAGATGCCTTTGGCCTTGAGCGCCGCGTCCATGCGTGTGAACACGCGGCGGGCATTGCCTTCGAACACCTTATAGCGCTGCTCATCCGTCAGGTTGGGCGTGGCCAGCACATAGCGCTTGGTGTCATCGTAGTAGTGACCGGTTTCGGGGTCGACGCCGCGCACGGCGCCGATCATTTCCGAAGCGAACAGGATGTTGTCGACCGGGATGACCTTGGTCAGCAGGTCAATGCCGGGCTGGTGGTACACGCACGTGTCGAAGAACACGTTGTTCAGCAGGTGGTCCTTGAGCAGGGGCTTCTTGAGTTCCTGCGCCAGGCCACGGTAGCGGCCCCAGTGGTAAGGCGCGGCGCCGCCGCCATGCGGCACGATGAACTTGAGCGTCGGAAAGTCCTTGAACAGGTCGCCCTGAATCAGCTGCATGATGGCCGTGGTGTCTGCATTGATGTAGTGCGCACCCGTGGTGTGGAAGCACGCGTTGCAGCTGGTGGAGACGTGGATCATCGCGGGGATGTCGTGCTCGACCATCTTCTCGTAGATGGGGTACCAGTGCTTGTCGGTCAAAGGCGGGCTGGTCCAGTGGCCGCCCGATGGGTCGGGGTTGAGGTTGATGCCGACCATGCCGTAATCCTTGACGCACTTGTCGATCTCGGCCACGCAGGTCTTGGGGTCCACACCAGGCGACTGCGGCAGCATGGCCGCGCCGATGAAGTTGTCGGGGAACAGCTGGCTGACGCGGTAGCACAGCTCGTTGCAAATGGCCGCCCAGGTGGAAGACACATTGAAGTCGCCAATGTGGTGAGCCATGAAGCTGGCGCGGGGGCTGAACACTGTCAGGTCGCTGCCGCGCTCTTTCATCTTGGCCAGCTGGTTGGTTTCGATGGTTTCGCGCAGTTCGTCGTCGCTGATTTTCAGATCGGCCACTTTGGGCATGAGCGCCGGGTCCTTGATCCCCGCAATCTGCTTGTTGCGCCAGTCTTCGAGCGACTTGGGCGCGGTGGTGTAGTGACCGTGGATGTCAATGATCAGGGGTTTGGCCAAACTCATGGTGATCCTCTTTGAAACAATGTCCGGATTGTCCGGGCATCCCTGAGGCATCGTAAGCCTTGCTACGCTCTACCAGCTAGAACAAAATAGAATATCCAACAACCCGATATGATCAAAACAGGGCAAAGATGGACCTCAAACAGCTGGAATACTTTGTGCGTGTGGCCGAACTCGGCAGTTTTACCCGCGCAGCGCAGGTGCTGGGCATTGCGCAACCGGCCCTGAGTCGCCAGGTGCGCTTGCTGGAAGTGGAGCTGCGTCAGAACTTGCTGGTACGCAATGGCCGTGGGGCCACCCCCACCGAAGCGGGTCAACTGTTGCTGGAACACGGCCGTGGCATTCTGCACCAGGTCGAACGAGCGCGAGAAGAACTCAGCCGCGTGCGCACGGGCCTGGCTGGCAAAGTGGCCGTGGGTTTACCCCCCAGCATTGCGCGTGTGCTCACCGTTCCTTTGACGCGCGCTTTCAGGCAACAACTGCCGCAAGCGCAACTGTCCATCAGCGAAGGCCTGTCCACCGCCATGCAGGAAAACCTGCAAAGCGGCCGTCTGGACATTGCCCTGCTCTACAACCCCAGCCCCCTGCAGGGACTGGAATACAGCCCCTTGTTGCAAGAAGAGCTGGTGCTGGTGCAACCGCGCCCACCGGGCCTGGCAGAGGACCCGCCGCCGGCGCCGATCACGCTGCAGGCCTTGGCCGAGCTGCCCTTGGTCATACCCAGCCGCCCCAACGCGGTGCGCATGCGCATCGAATCGGCCCTGGCCGAGCTGCAAGCCAAGCCCCAGATTGCATTGGAAATCGATGGTGTGGCCGCCATTCTGGATCTGGTGGCCGATGGTGCGGGATGTGCCATCCTCTCGCGCAACGCGGTCAAACACTCCATCCGGCCTTCCGCTTTTTCGACACGCCCGATCGGCACGCCAGCATTGAGCATTGAGCTGACCACTGCGGTCAGTGCCCTGCGCCCGACCACGCTCACTCAGCAAGCCACGCTGCAGTTGCTGCGCGAAATCTCGCAACAGCACCTGGGTGGCAACTGAAGGCAGACCTCAGGCCATGCGCAGCATGGCCAGCAAGATGCTGAGCGTGAAGAACGAACACACGGTGGTCACCAGCAACGTGGCTGCACTGATGGCCCCGTGACCATGGCGTTGACTGAGGATGGTGAAAATGCCCAACATCGGTAAAGCCCCTGTGATGATGGCGGCTTGACGCAAGGCCGGGTCCTGCACGGGCACCAGCCACAACACCATGAGTGTCATCGCCAGCGGATGCAACAAGAGCTTGCCCACCACAATCTGGCTGACCGTGCCGCGCAAACCCTGCACCTGCAGCCCCACCAGCGAGCCGCCAATCACAAATAAGGACAAGGCTGCGCTGGCTTGCGCAAACAGATTGACCGTACGCACAACCGGCGATGGCAGTTGCACGCCAGAAAAAGAAACCGCAAACCCCAGAACGATGCCGATGATCAGGGGATTGCGCAGCAAGCCCTTTAAGGTCTGCTTAAACACAGCCAAGCCGGCTTGCCCTTTCTGGTTTTGCGCATCCGCCACAGCCAGCAGCAAGGGAATCAACAACAGGTTTTCCACCACCATGTTCAGCGCCAGCACCACACCGGCCACCGGCCCCAGGGTGAGCAACACAATGGGATAGCCCACAAAGCCGCTGTTGGGACAAGACATGCCCATGGCCATCATGCTGCTGTAGCTCAGACTGTGGCCTTTGACTCGACGCGCCCAGACCAGGCCCAGCGCAATCACCAGCAAAGAGCCCAGTGCATAGGCCAGAAGATATTGCACGTTCAGAATCTCGGCCACGCTGCGTTGCGACAAGGCATTGAACAGCAAAGCCGGCAAGGCCAGCTGGATGGTGAATTTGCCAAACACCGCCATATCGGCCCGGGCAAACCAGCCGACACGCGTTGCGGCATAGCCCAGCGCAATGACCAGATAGATGGGGCCCGTGATGCCGAGGATGTCGATGGCGGTGTTCATGCGCGCCATTGTGCAACATGCAACTGTTGAGCTGCGTGCCTGCGACAATCACGGCCATGCCGACTTTGCACTACCTCGAATTTGACGAGCAGCTGGACACCTCTGACTTGCGCAGCTGGAGCGCACTGGCATCACCCGCGGCTGGTCACGCCAGTGCTTTGCAAACGGAAGTGCGTGAGCTGCTGGCAGACCTGACCCACCGTTTGGGCGAACCTGGCCCCGTGGACGAGGGCCACGTCTGGGACATGGCGCTGCAGACGCAGCAGGATGCTGATCGCATCACCCTGAGCCTGGACTTGACGGGAACGGACGCCTTGGCTGCTTGTCTGAATGACTGGTGTTGAATCACAACTCAAACTCAAGTCATGGATTTGTCATATATTTCGGTTATTATGGAAATATGGAAGATAAAGACGTTGTCAAAGCATTAGCCGCTCTGGCGCAGCCCAATCGCCTGCAGGTGTTTCGTCGCCTTGTCATCGCGGGGCAGGAGGGATCAACTCCCGGTGAGCTGGGTGAGTACTTGGGCGTACCCAATGCCACCTTGTCGTTCCACCTGAAAGAGTTGCTGAGCGCCGGATTGATCAGCCAGGAACGTCATGGTCGTAACCTGATCTATCGGGTGGAGTTCGGCCTGATGAATGGCGTCCTCGCCTACCTCACGGAGAACTGTTGCCAGGGCGCTGAAGATTGTTTGGACGCCTCAGCAACCGCCTGTCACTGTTGAAAGAAAACCCATGAAAAGATTCCATATCCATCTCCACGTAGAAGACTTGCAAGCCAGCATCGCCTTCTACTCCAAGCTGTTCTCAACCCAGCCTGCACGGATTGAAACGGATTACGCCAAGTGGATGCTTGAAGACCCACGCGTGAACTTTGCGATCTCTACCCGAGGCAGCAAGCTCGGACTGGATCACTTGGGATTTCAAGTCGATTCAACCGAAGAACTCACTGAAATGAAGGCCGCGGCAGAGAGCGCCGAGATGACAACCATCGATGAAGGGGAGACAACTTGTTGCTATGCCCGAAGTGAAAAACACTGGATCACCGATCCCCAAGGCATTGCATGGGAGCATTTCCACACATTGGGAAACATCCCGGTTTTCAACGAGGCCAATCGGCCCGCTGATGGCTTTGCTTGTTGCGCACCTGTGGCGCAACCCGCTGAGGCTTGTTGCCCACCCCGAACTGCAAATGCTGCAAGCTGCTGCAGTCCTTCGACATCCAAATCATCTTGCTGCTGAAATGAATCAAATGACTACGAACACACAACCCTTGAACGTTCTATTCCTGTGCACGCACAACTCTGCACGCAGCATCCTGGCTGAAGCCCTGCTCAATCACTTGGGGCGTGGCCGGTTCAAAGCCTACTCTGCTGGCAGCAGCCCACGCGAGAACCAGAAGCCCAACCCCTTGGCACTGGAAACCCTGGCCAACGCAGGCATCTCGATTGAGGGTCTGTCGAGCAAAAGCTGGGACGAGTTTGCCAAACCCGATGCACCGCTCATGGACCTGGTGATCACGGTCTGCGACAACGCTGCAGGCGAAGTCTGCCCCTATTGGCCCGGCCAGCCAGCCACTGCCCACTGGGGCTATGCTGATCCGTCTGCAGGAGATGCCAGCGATGACCAAAAACGTGAAGCGTTTCGCCAAACCCTGCACCTGATTCACAAGCGCCTTGAAATCTTTGTGAACTTGCCTTTGAGCAGCTTGGGCAAACTGTCGATCGAAAAAACAGCCCGCGATCTGGCCCAAGACAAGGACCCGGCATGAGCGCGCAATGTGAAGTGACAGCCAAGCTGGCGGCCCATGCGCCGATGAGCTTTTTCGAGCGTTACCTGACCCTTTGGGTGTTTCTGTGCATCCTCTTGGGAATTGCTCTGGGGCAATTTTTCCCTGGTGCGTTTCAGGCCATCGGCGCGATGGAGATCGCCAAAGTCAACCTGCCCGTAGGCCTCTTGATCTGGGTGATGGTGATCCCGATGCTCATCAAGGTGGACTTTGGCGCCTTGCACGAGGTGCGCCAGCATGTGCGCGGCATCGGCGTCACCTTGTTCGTGAACTGGCTTGTCAAGCCTTTCTCGATGGCGTTTTTGGGGTGGCTCTTCATCCGCCACTGGTTCGCCCCGCTGCTGCCTGCCGATCAGCTCGACAGTTACATCGCCGGCCTGATCCTGCTGGCTGCAGCACCCTGCACCGCCATGGTCTTTGTCTGGAGCCGCCTGACCAATGGCGATCCTTTGTTCACGCTCTCGCAAGTGGCGCTCAACGACACCATCATGGTCTTTGCCTTCGCGCCCTTGGTGGGGTTCTTGCTGGGCATCGCCGCGATCACCGTGCCTTGGGCCACCTTGCTCACCTCAGTTGTCCTCTACATAGTGATCCCGGTGCTCATCGCACAAGCATTGCGCAAAGCGCTGCTGGCCAAAGGTCAAGATGCGTTTGATGCGGCAATGGCCAAAATCGGGCCCTGGTCCATCACCGCGCTGCTGGTCACGCTGGTGCTGCTGTTTGCCTTTCAGGGCGAAGCCATTCTGGCCCAACCATTGGTGATTGCACTGCTGGCGGTGCCGATCCTGATCCAGGTCTTCTTCAATTCAGCGCTGGCCTACTGGCTCAACCGACAGCTGGGTGAGAAACACTCCATCGCCTGCCCCTCAGCGTTGATCGGTGCATCCAACTTCTTTGAGCTCGCGGTGGCAGCTGCCATCAGCCTGTTCGGCTTTCACTCGGGGGCTGCATTGGCCACCGTGGTGGGTGTCTTGATTGAGGTTCCGGTCATGCTGCTGGTGGTACGCATCGTCAACAGCTCCAAAACCTGGTACGAAGCGCGTCAGGCTTGAGGAGGTCTCAAAACGACGTTTCTGCGTGGACAATCGGGCTATCTATTGAGGAAAACACCGCATGTCCACACTCCCCGCCTGCCCGCAATGCCAGTCTGAATTTACCTACGAAGACGGCAACCTGTTGATCTGCCCGAGCTGCGGCCACGAGTGGAACCCTGCCGAAGCAAATGCCGGTGAAGAAGCCGCCAAAGTCTGGAAAGACGCCAACGGCAATGTGCTGCAGGATGGCGACACCGTCACGCTGATCAAGGACCTCAAGATCAAGGGCTCGTCGTCTGTGGTCAAGGTGGGCACCAAGGTCAAGAACATCCGTCTGATTGAGGGCGACCACGACATCGACTGCAAGATCGACGGCTTTGGCCCCATGCAGCTCAAGAGCGAATACGTCAAAAAGGCCTGACCGCCCCATGGATGACGGCAACCAGATCCTGATCCCGCCTAGCTTCTCGGCGCTCTATGTGCCTGCGGGCAAGATCAAGCCCAGCATCGGCAGGGATGAAATGGCTGGCCGCTATGAGCTGTGCGAAGACCTGGCCCAACTCCTGACGGAGCAGGCCGCCACCCAACAGTTCCAGCTGGGTATCACCGAAGACCTGGCGCTCGATCGTTGCCTGCAAGGCCTGTTGGCCACGCCGGATGTGGTGAGCGAAGCCGAAGCCCGCTGGGTGATATGCCGCCTGGCCGAGTTGCTGCAGTGGCCACTGCCAGAATACCCAGGAATGAACAAACACCCATGACAGTTGATCGCTGTTCGTTTGCATCCCCTCTAGCTCCGAGATCGTTGATACTTGAACCATGCGCATCCTGCTCGCCGAAGACGAACCCGAACTGGCCACTTGGCTAGCGGAGGCGCTACGCCAATCAGATTTCCACGTGGATTGGGTCAATGATGGCAGGCTGGTCGCCTCCAGCGTCAAGTCCACGCGATATGACGCGCTCATTCTTGACTTGGGACTTCCCGGACGAGATGGCCACGATGTGCTCGATGGGCTTCGCGATGCAGGGCACAGACTGCCGGTGCTGATCCTGACGGCGCGCGACTCTCTGATGGAGCGCGTGGACACGCTCAAGGCTGGGGCAGATGATTTTCTGGCCAAACCATTTGAACTGGCCGAGCTTGAAGCGCGCCTGCTCGCCTTGATCCGCCGTGCCCGTGGCAGCGAACACCCGCGCTTCGCCTGTGGGCCCCTGGTGTACGAACCGGTTGGGCAAAAATTGCTGCTGCGTCACGAGCCGCTCAAGCTCACCCCGCGCGAGCACGCCATGTTGCGGGCGCTGGTGCAGCACAGCGGCGAGCCGATGTCCAAGCGTGACTTGATCGAACGTGTGTTTGCCGATGAAGCCGATGTCCAGCCAGAAGCAGTAGAAGTGCTGGTTCACCGTTTACGAAAGCGGCTGGAGGGCAGCGGTGTACGCATCAGCACGCTGCGTGGCCTTGGCTACGTGCTGGAGCCGGACGCCGCGCCGGGCCAGGCATGAAACACTGGGCGCACTGGAGCCTGCGTCGCACCTTGCTGGTGGTGCTGCTGCCTGGCTTGCTGACGGTCATGGGTTTGGAGATATTGGTCAGCTGGCGCAACAGCCTGGCAGCTGCCAACGCTGCGTTCGACCGCTCGCTGCTGGGCGCCATCAAGGCCATGGACGCCAACCTCTCCACGGCAAGCGGTGGTCTGGCTGTGGAACTGCCCTATCGCATGCTCGAATTTTTCGAGCTCACAGCCAATGGACAAGTGTTCTACAGAGTCGCCACCGGGGACGGTCTGGTGGACATCGGCAACGCCGACCTCCCCGCTGCCAAACTGCCATTGACCGATGGCGTACCGCAGTTTCACGACGCTGATTATTTCGGGATACCCATCCGTGTAGGCACCTACGCACGTCGTCTCGACCGCCCGCTGTCTCAAGGCTCTCATGCAGACCGCGTCGTCATCCAGGTGGCGGAAACATTAGACAGCCGCGAAGTGTTCACGCGCCGTCTTGTATGGGAGACCGTGGCACGCGATACCTTGCTCTTGGTCAGCGCTATGGCTCTCGTGGCCGTGGCAGTCCACGCAGGGCTGAGGCCGCTACAGCGTTTGCGTACGGAGGTGGCCCAGCGAGACGACAATGACCTCACACCCATCGACCCTCACAGAGTGCCGAAAGACGTGCGCCCGCTGGTGGACGCCATCAACCTGCACATGCACCGCACGCAGCACGTGCTGGCTCAGCGACGCCAATTTCTGGACGATGCTTCGCACCAACTGCGCACCCCGTTGACCACACTGGCGACTCAGGTGGGTTTCCTTTCCCGTGAGACAGACCCGCTGCAACGTGAAGCAGCATTGCAGGCCATCAAACACCAGGTCGATGACGCCATTCACCAGACCAACCAGATGTTGACCTTGGCACGTGCCGATGCCATGGAGCTGCAGCAAGAGCCCCTTGACCTGCCTGCTTTGGCCGAACGTGTCACTCGGCGCCTGTGGCCGTTGGCGCGTCAGCATGGCATTGACCTGGGGCTGGAGTCCTTGGACACTGTGCCGACGCTGGCCTGGGGCCACCCTGCGCTGCTTGAAGAGGCCCTGGCCAACTTGTTGCACAACGCTTTGCAGTACACACCTGCAGGCGGCCAGGTGACTGTTCAAGCGGGGGTGCAAGACGGCATGGCCCGACTGGGTGTTTTGGACAATGGCCCGGGGATGCCCGCGGCTGATCGAGCCCGTGTGGGTCAGCGCTTTTTACGTGTGCCGCAGTCTGACGCCAGACAAGGTGGCAGCGGTTTGGGCATGGCTATCGCCTCTGCGATTGCACAGCGTCATGGGGGCCGGTTACTGCTGGAAGAGGCATACCCCGGGGCTCAAGCACCTGGTTTGCGGGCTGTGATGACATGGCCAAGCCGCGCAAGTGCGTGAAATACGGATTCCAACAAATCCAAGGGTAAACCCTGAAAATTCCCGCCATTTTCTGAAAGCAGATCGAAAGCAGCTTTTTCCTAAAGTCTCTTCACTTCCGGCGCACCAGAGGGTTGCAACGGGGTGAGTTCACAACCAACAGGAGACTTCCATGACCTTACGTATGACTTTTGCAACGCTTGGCGTCACTACAGCACTTTTGGCTTCCTTGGCACAGGCCGGCCCGCTGGACAAGAGCGAATGCATTGCACCGGCCAAACCTGGCGGTGGGTTTGATTTGACTTGCAAACTCGCGCAAAGTGCGTTGCAAGACGGCAAATACCTTAACGATCCGATGCGTGTGAGTTACATGCCTGGGGGTATTGGCGCCGTGGCCTACAACGCCATCGTGGCGCAACGTCCAGCCGAGTCCAACACCATCGTGGCGTACTCAGGCGGTTCGCTACTCAATCTGGCACAAGGCAAGTTTGGCCGCTACAACGAGAACGATGTGCGTTGGCTCGCTGCCGTTGGCACCGATTACGGCGCTGTGATCGTGGCCGAAAACTCCCCACTGAAGTCGGTAAAAGATCTGGTGGCCGCCATCAAGACTGATCCTTCCAAAGTGGTGTTTGGTGCCGGTGGCAGTGTAGGCAGCCAGGACTGGATGAAGGCCGCGCTGACCGCACGCGCCACAGGCCTGGACCCCAAAGCCATGCGTTTTGTCGCATTTGAAGGCGGCGGCGAAGCCATCACCGCGTTGCAAGGCGGCCATGTGCATGTGTACTCCGGTGATGCAGCCGAGGCTGAGGAACAGATCAAGGCCGGTGCCAAGATTCGTGTGCTGGCGGTCATGGCCGACAAGCGGCTGGAGGGGCCGCTGTCTGGCATCCCCACCATGAAAGAACAGGGTTTTGATGTGAAATGGCCAATCGTTCGTGGCTTTTACATGGGCCCCAAAGTCAGCGATGCTGACTTCAAAGTATGGAACGACACTTTCGTCAAGATGTTGGCCTCGCCCGCTTTTGACAAGCTGCGCGCCGAGCGTGGCTTGTTCAAGTTCGCACTGACCGGCAAGGAGCTGGACGCCTTCATCAAAGAGCGCATGGCAGCTTACCGCCAACTGGCAGCAGAGTTCAATCTGCGCGTAGCGCAATAAGGCACAGCTGATCTGTTGACGTACGCCCGCCCGGATGGGTGGGCGTGAATTGCTCTCATTTTTGAAGGTACAACATGGGTGACCGGATTCTGGGCTTGCTGAGCCTGGTGCTGGCGGTGGCCATCGCCAAGGCAGCGCATGGCTACGCCGCTGCCATTTCTTACGAACCTGTCGGGCCGCGGGCCTTTCCCACGCTGCTGGCCGCGGTGCTGGCCTTGGTCGGCAGCTGGATCGCGCTGCGCCCGAGCCGCCGCACTGATGGCGGCGCATTAAAGCAGCCGGTTTTGTGGCCGTTGGCACTGACCGTGCTCAGCATGCTGGTCTATGCGCTGCTGTTTCAATGGCTTGGTTTTGTGCTCGCGACGACTTTCATGGCGCTGCCCGTGGGACGCTGTTTTGGCGGGCGAGCGTTGCCGCTCTTGGCAACAGGTTTGGGCTTGGGATTGGGGTTGTTTTTCCTGTTCGACAAAGTGTTCGACGTGATCCTGCCTACTGGCGTACTCGCGTTTGTGTTGGGAGGGCGTTGAGATGAGTACGCTGGAACATTTGATGCAAGGCTTTGGCGTCGCGCTGGAGCCATTGAATCTGCTGCTGGGCTTGATTGGCTCTTTCATTGGCACCGTCGTGGGGATGCTGCCCGGGCTGGGACCGATCAATGGTGTGGCGATCCTGATGCCACTGGCTTTCGCGCTCAAGCTGCCTCCTGAGTCAGCATTGATTTTGCTCACCGCTGTGTACATCGGCTGTGAATTTGGCGGGCGCATTTCATCGATCCTGATCAACGTGCCGGGCGACGCCGGGGCCATCATGACTGCCGTAGACGGCTACCCCATGGCCGTCAAGGGCCAGGCTGGTGTGGCGTTGTCGATTTCGGCATGGTCGTCCTTTATTGGCTCCTTCGTGGCCTTTATCGGCATTGTGATTGCTGCACCCTGGTTGGCGCAGTGGGCTTTGGCCTTCGGGCCAGCGGAGTATTTCGCGCTGATGTGCTTTGCCTTTGCCTGCATCACCGGGCTGATGGGCGATGCACCCATGAAAGCCGTGCTGGCTGCGGTGCTAGGTCTGTCACTCTCGACCGTGGGCCTGGACAGCAACTCGGGTGTGTACCGCTTCACTTTCGACAGCGTGCACCTGTCCGACGGCATTCAGTTCGTTTCGGTGGTGATCGGCCTGTTCTCGGTGAGTGAAATCCTGCTCATGCTGGAACAGCATCTGGGCCAGGTCCCTGCCATCCGAAGCCTGGGTCGCAACATGTTCAACCGCGCCGAACTGGCGCTGACCTGGTGGGGCACGGTTCGCTCATCGGTGCTGGGCTTCTTCGTGGGAGTGCTGCCCGGAGCTGGCGCCACCATCGCCAGTGCCATGGCCTACACCATGGAAAAACGCCTGACCGATAAAGAAGGCACCTTCGGCAAGGGCGACATCCGTGGTGTGGCTGCACCCGAAGCCGCCAATAACTCTTCGGCCAATGGCTCGTTCGTGCCGATGCTCACACTGGGTGTGCCGGGCTCGGGCACCACCGCGGTGATGGTGGGGGCGCTGTCGCTCTACAACATCACGCCCGGCCCGGCCTTGTTCACCCAACAACCAGCGCTGGTTTGGGGCTTGATTGCCTCCATGGCCGTGTGCAACGTGTTGTTGGTGGTGATGAATATTCCCCTAGTCGGAGTCTTCACCCGCATGTTGGCATTGCCCAACTGGATACTGGTTCCTGGCATCCTGGCGATCAGCGCCGTCGGCGTGTACGCCATCCATGCCACCACATTTGACCTGGTACTGATGGTGGTCTTGGGACTGGTGGGCTACCTGTTGCGCAAGGCAGGAGTACCGATGGCACCGTTGATTCTGGGTTTTGTGCTGGGTGACATGATGGAGCAAAACCTGCGTCGTGCCCTGTCCATCACCAATGGCGAACTGAGCATTCTGTGGGGCAGTCCGATTGCTGTAGGTCTGTGGATCGGGGTGGCGGCCATGCTGCTGTTGCCACCGCTGTATCGGCGATTTGGCCGTCAGGGTAACCAGGCCACCTGATGCCCGGAGCGTCCACGTACAGCGTGTCGGTCCAATGGGGTCTGCTGGGACTGAGCAGCGCCCTGTTGGCGGCCTTGCTGCTGACGTGGCACGTGCCTGCTGCTGTGCTGCTGGCTTGCATGCTTGCCGGCTTGGCATGGGCACTGCGGGGCACCACGCTGTCAGTGCCTCGGCCATTGTTTGCCCTGGGACAAGGGCTGATGGGCTGCCTGATGGGCCACAGCCTGCAATCTCAGTACCTGGGTTCGGTGGTGCAGAGGTGGCCCGTCTTCCTAGGCGCCGCCGCGGTGTTGATCGTGGTGAGTACGCTGCTCGGCGGCTGGCTCATGCGTCGCCAGATCATGCCCGGCACCACGGCCTTGTGGGGCATGACACCAGGGGCTGCCACCGCCATGGTGCTGATGGCCGAAGATTACGGCGCGGATGCCCGACTCGTTGCCTTCATGCAATACACCCGCGTGTTGATCGTCACCCTGGTTTCGGCTCTGGTGACCCGAGCCGTGCTCGGCCCCTCCTCACAAGGTACAAGCAGTCTGTCGCTGTGGACAGGTGCGAGTATCAGTGGCCTTGGGGTCACTGCCCTATTGGTGTTGTGCAGTTTGTTCCTGGCACCGCGGCTTGCACTGCCAGGAGGGGCTCTGGTATTGCCCTTGGTGGGCACGGTGCTGCTGCAGGCCACCTGGGGGCTGGAGCCTTCGCTGCCCCCCGCACTCATGGGCTTGGCCTACGCTGTTTTAGGCTGGAGCGTGGGACTGCGCTTCAACCATGCCATCTTGGCACATGCCCTTCGGACGCTGCCCCAAGTGTTGCTGTGCATTGTCTTGCTCATGGGGGTGGGGCTGCTGATGGCTGCAGCCTTGGTCTGGGGCGCAGGCATCGATCCTTTGAGTGCGTTCCTCGCAACCTGCCCCGGTGGAGCAGACTCCATGGCCGTGATCGCTGCCACAAGCAATGTGGACACGGGTTTTGTCATGGCCATGCAGTTGGCGCGCTTTCTGATCGTGCTCGTGTTGGGGCCGTGGCTAAGCCAGAGTTTGGTACACCGGCTGAAACCGTAGAAACCTCCGGAAGGTCCTGCCCTCAGCTACAGCGACACTGCAAACCGCCCATTCGCCAGAAACCACGGACCAGGCGACGGTCGTCACCCCTCAAACCGCCTTATCCAGCCCCAGTAGCCGCACCGCATTACCCTTGAGGATGCCGGGCATGACTTCGGGTTTGAAGCCAGCGACTTCAAAGTCCTTCATCCAGCGCTCGGGCGTGATGAGCGGGTAGTCGCTGCCAAAGAGCACACGGTCCTTGAGCAGGGTGTTGGCGTACTGCACCAGCTGCTTGGGGAAGTACTTGGGGCTCCAGCCGGACAGGTCGATCCAGACGTTGGGCTTGTGCGTGGCCAGGCTCAATGCTTCGTCCTGCCACGGAAAGCTCGGGTGCGCCATGACGATCTGCATGTCGGGCCAGTCGATCGCCACGTCTTCGAGCAGCATGGGGTTGCTGTTTTGCAGGCGCAAGCCACCGCCGCAGCGCATGCCCGAGCCGATGCCGCTGTGGCCGGTGTGGAAGATCGCGGGTAACTTGTACTCGTTGATCACTTCATAGATCGGCCAGGCCATACGGTCGTAAGGCAGAAAGCCCTGGACCGTGGGGTGGAACTTGAAGCCCTTGATGCCCTCTTCCTTGATCAGGCGTTCGGCTTCGCGAGCGCCCATCTTGCCCTTGTGCGGGTCGATGCTGGCAAAGGCCATCATCATGTCACTGTTCTCGCGCGCGGCCTGCGCGATCTCTTCGTTCGGAATGCGGCGACGGCCCAGTTGCGCTTCGCTGTCCACGGTGAACATGACCAGGCCGATTTTCTTTTCGCGGTAGTAAGCCACGGTCTCGGCGATGGTGGGGCGGCGGTTGGAGCCAAAGTATTTGTCGGCGGCGCGGTCGTACTCCTCGCCGTAGTTGTCAAACGGGTTCCAGCAGCTCACTTCGGCGTGGGTGTGGATGTCAATCGCAAGCAGGTCTTGGTGTTTCATGGCTCAAGTGTCTCCGGTGATGGCGGTGGAATAGCCCCTCACCTAGGGAAAGTCCTAGGCAGCGAAGTGCATCTGGGCGCCAACAATATGGTTATCAATCATAACTTTCAAGGCTTGCAAGTCAAGCCCACATCTGGAGCCTTCATGAGCAACCCCATTCTCGAACGTGCAGCCGCCAACGGTGTCACCCTGGACATGCGCGGCGCTGTCGCTGTGGTCACCCTGCGTCGCCCGGCCAAGCGCAACGCTCTGAGCGATGGCCTGATCGAAGCCCTGCGCGATGTGTTCCAGAACCTGCCCGCTGAGGCCAAGGCTGCCGTCATTGACGGTGAAGGCGAGCACTTCTGCGCGGGTCTGGACTTGTCCGAACTCAAGGAGCGCGATGCGGGCGAAGGCGTCTACCACTCGCGCAGCTGGCACGTGGCACTGAACGCCATTGAGCAAGGCCGCGTGCCCGTCATCGCCGCGTTGCATGGCGCGGTGGTGGGCGGCGGTCTGGAGCTGGCCAGTGCCTCACACATCCGTGTGGCCGACGAGACCACCTTTTACGCCCTTCCCGAAGGCACGCGCGGCATTTTTGTGGGCGGCGGCGGCGCGGTGCGCGTGCCCAAACTGATTGGCGCGGCCCGCATGACCGACATGATGCTCACGGGCCGCGTCTACAACGCCCAGGACGGCGAACGCGTGGGTTTTGCCCAGTACCTGGTGCCCACCGGCACCGCCCTGGACAAGGCCATCGAACTGGCCACCCGCATTGCCACCAATGCGCCATTGACCAACTTCGCCCTGATGCACGCCCTGCCGCGCATTGCCGAGCAACCAGCCGATCACGGCTTCTTCACCGAGGCGCTGATGGCCTCGATCGCCCAATCCGCCCCCGAGGCCAAGGCACGTGTGCGCGCCTTCCTCGAAGGCAAGGCCGCCAAAGTACAAAAAACAAACTGATTGCCGGCCGCAGGAGACAAGTCATGAGCAGCCCAAAATTCCGCCCCCTCAAGTTTGGCGTCACCCGCGTGGTGTTGCGCGATGGCGCACCCGGCACCCACTACCTGCGCGCCGAGCAAGACCTGCAGGCCTTCCCGGATCGCCTCACGGACCGCATGCAACATTGGGCGCGCGTCAAGCCCTTGCACACTTTCATGGCTCGTCGCAGCAAAAATGCCGATGGCAGCCTGGGTGACTGGCAGCACGTCAGTTACGAGCAGGCATGGAAAACAGCCCGCAGCATCGCTCAAGGCTTGATCAACCGCGGCCTGAGCGCCGAGCGCCCGGTCGCCATCCTGAGCGAAAACAGCCTGGAACACGCCCAGCTGGCACTGGGCTGTCTGATCGCCGGCGTGCCCTACACGCCTGTATCGCCGCCCTACTCGCTCATCAGCGTGGACTACGACAAGCTCAAGCACGTGCTGCGCACCGTCACGCCCGGTCTGGTGTTCGCGCAGGATGCGCGCTATGCCAAGGCCATCGCCGCCACCGTGGGCGATGACATGGCCATCGTGATGGGTGAAGGCACCGTCGAAGGCCGCCAGAGCACGTCCTTTGCCGAACTGGCCGCCACCCCGGTGACCGACGCGGTGGACAAGGCCATGGCCGCCACGGGTCCAGACACCATCGCCAAGTTCCTGTTCACCAGCGGTTCGACCAAGCTGCCCAAGGCCGTCATCAACACCAACCGCATGTGGTGCGCCAACCAGCAACAGATG
>JBEEOS010000035.1:0-17739 GCA_041191485.1 Pseudomonadota bacterium | reverse complement strand
AGTCCCTGGCCTGGGACCGGACGGCCACACGCAATCCATTTGCCACGTCAGCCATGCAGAAACAGCCCAAGTCAACTGGGACAAATTTGTAGCAGACCCCGGCCCGATTGTGGTGGGCGCGGTGCAGGGCGCATCCTGCTTTGGTCCCGCTTACGAATACGCCTTCATCATGGACACGGATCTGCGCAAGCGCAAGATTCGCGACAAGGTGCCCATGACCTATGTCACCTCCGAGCCCTACATTGGTCACCTCGGTCTGGGCGGCGTAGGTGACTCCAAAGGTCTGCTCGAAGCGGCCATGCGCGACCGTCACATCAAGTGGATTTGCAACGCCAAAACCACCAAGATCGAAAACGGCAAGATGTACGTCACGGAGCACGACGACATGGGCAATCCCAAGCGTGAGCACGAGTTACCCTTCAAGCACTCCATGATGCTGCCCGCTTTCAAAGGCGTGGACGCCGTGTTTGGTCTCGAAGGCCTGACCAACCCGCGCGGCATGATCACCATCGATGAACACCAGCGCAACCCCAAGTACCACAACATCTTCAGCGTAGGCGTGTGCGTCGCCATCCCTCCGGTCGAGGCCACCCCGGTCCCTGTGGGCACACCCAAGACGGGTTACATGATCGAGTCGATGGTGACGGCAACGGCGCACAACATCCGTGAGATGCTCGACGGCAAAGAGCCTAGCCACAAAGCCACCTGGAACACCGTGTGTCTGGCTGACTTTGGCGACACCGGCGCCGCCTTTGTGGCCCTACCGCAAATCCCGCCACGCAACGTGAGCTGGTTTGGTGAAGGCAAGTGGGTGCACTTGGCCAAGGTGGCCTTCGAAAAATACTTCCTGCGCAAAATGCAGAAAGGCACGTCCGAGCCTTACTACGAAAAAATGGTCATGGACATGCTGGGCATCGTGAAACTGCGCAGCAAAAAATAAGTGTTTTCGGCCATCCTCAGGGCGCCTTCGGGCGCCCTTTTTCGTGAGGACAATCGGACTGCCTACAGCCTTCAGGTCTTGCGCCTGGCCCGGGGGTGGGCAGCATCATAGGCTTTGGCCAGGTGCTGGAAATCGAGGCGGGTGTACACCTGCGTGGTGGTGATGTTGGCATGTCCCAGCAACTCCTGCACCGCACGCAAATCGCCGCTGGACTGGAGCACATGACTCGCAAATGAGTGGCGCAGCATGTGCGGGTGCACTGGGGTGGCCAGACCTGCCATCAGGCTGCGCCTGCGCAGACGCTGCCAGATGGATTGCGCTGTCAAGCGCGTACCGCGCTGCCCTACAAACAAGGCCAGAGACTGGCTGCTGGCCGAGGGCACGGCCACATCGAGCATGCCCGTCAATTGCAGCCTCAAGGGCAACCAATGCTGCAGCGCCTGCACAGCTTGAGCCCCCAAAGGCACGATCCGGCGCTTGCTGCCCTTGCCCTGCACCTGCACCTCTGCCGCCTGCAAATCGATCCAGCCCCTGCCCGCTTGCAGGGCCTGCGGGCTGGCCGCCACGTCCAGACCGGTCAACTCACCCACGCGCAGACCGCAGCCGTAGAGCAACTCCACCATGGCGGCATCACGGGCCTGCAGCCACGGGTCATCAGCCTCGCTGTCGTGTTCAGCCAGCGCCACAGCATTATCCACTCCCAGAGCTTTGGGTAATGGCTTGGCGGCTTTGGGTGCCCGCACGCCTTGCACCGGGTTGGCGGGAACCGCACCTTCGCGGGCCAGCCAGTCGTAAAACCCCCGCCAACCCGACAAAATCAGAGCAATACCACGCGGGCTGCGCCCCTGGCTGTGCATCCGCACCACCCAGGAACGCACATGGTGCGCCAACACCTGAGGCAGGCCTATGCCCTCCTCTTGCGCGTACGCTTGCAGGCGCTTTAGGTCTTGAGCGTAGAGTGCGCAGGTACGCGTAGCCAGACGTTTTTCGAAACGCACATGGTCCAGATAACGAACCACCCAAGGGTCCGTCGCCGTGAGGGACGAGCTTTGCTGCAGGTCTGCAGCGCTCATGGTCAGTCGACCTGCAACACCGACAAGCCAGCACCGGCCAGCTGCGCCAGCCGCTCCAGCAAATCAGTGCCCATCTGCGCGTTAAAGCGCTGCGCATCCGGCGAAGCCAGCACCAGCAGACCAAAGGCAGCTTGCCCTGGCGCGCGTCGAACGGCCATCAAGGCCACCGAAGCAGCCTGCTCGGGATGGGCCAGCCACTGCACAGCTTCAAAACCGGTGTTGGGCCCCACATAGGGGGTATCGAGCGCCTGCGCTTGCTCTTTGACGGATTCGGTCACGCCTTGGGCATAGATCTCCTGCGCCCAGGCAGGCGCCACATCCCATACACGCAAGGCCACTTGAGGCACCTGGAAAAGTTGCTCGATGTTGTCCAGTGCCGATGCGACCCGTTGTTCTTTGGGCGTGACCATCAACTCACAAGCCCAGCGGTGCAGTTTGTCCGTCAGCGCCATGTTTTCGTGGCCATGCCGAATCATGTCCATGATGCGGTGCTCAAGGCCCTTGATTTTTTCGCGCAGCATGATGGCCTGCCGCTCTTGCAGACTCACAGCACGCTGGCTTTGCGGATGGGTCAGTTGCACGCTGGCCAGCAAGTCAGCGTGGCGCTCGAAAAAGTCGGGCGTGTTGGCTAGGTAGTCGGCAATGTCATCTTCGGTGATAGGGGGCATCTGCGCGTCGCTCATGGGTCAACCTTCAAAGTTCTGGAATATCAATTTCGCCCTGGAACACAGGCGTGGCCGGGCCCGTCATGCGCACGGGGCTGTCGGGCTGGCCCGCCCACTCGATGGTGAGCATGCCACCACGGGTCTGCACATCCACCCTGGCATCCAGCCAACCCTGGCGAATACCAGCCACCACGGCGGCGCACGCGCCTGTGCCGCAAGCCAGAGTTTCGCCGGAACCACGCTCGTAGACCCGCAGGCGAATCTGGCTGCGCGAGACAATTTGCATGAAACCTGCATTCACCCGCTTGGGGAAGGCCGGGTGGTTTTCGATCAACGGCCCTTGTGTAAGCACCGGCGCTGTATCCACATCTTCAACCCGCTGCACCGCATGCGGGTTGCCCATGGACACCACGCCGACACGTGCGGTGCCGAGCTCGCCCAAGGGCAAATCAAACACTGGCCAGCCGTTGACCTCGGCACAGCTGAGACCCTCAGGATTGAAAGGCACTTGCGACACATCGAACACCGGCGCACCCATGTCTACCGTGACACGGCCATCAGCGTTCATGGCCAGTTCGATCTCGCCCTTTTGCACTTTCACACGCACGGTGTGCTTGTCAGTCAATCCCTGGTCCCGCACAAAGCGCACAAAGCAGCGTGCGCCGTTGCCGCAGTGCTCCACTTCGCCCCCATCGGCATTGTGAATCACATACTCAAAGTCCAGGCCCGGCGCAGGCGACGGCCGCACGCTCAGGATCTGGTCCGCCCCGACACCAAAGTGTCGATCGGCCAGGAAACGGTACTGCGCCGTTGACAGATTCAAACGGCCCCGGGTTTCATCGAGCACAACAAAGTCGTTGCCCGCACCTTGCATTTTGGTAAAGCGAATGCGCATGGCAGCCATTATCCCTTGTGCAGACCATAATGGGGCATGGTTAGAAGCACTCAACTCCTGCACCCGGCCCACACGCCTGCCCCATTGCGCGAGGCGGCCACCGTTTTGCTCTTGCGCGATGGCCCGCAAGGGCTTGAAGTGCTCATGACACGTCGGTCCATGGCAGCGAGCTTTGCCCCCGGCGCCTTTGTCTTCCCAGGCGGCGGCATCGATGCCCACGATGCCAAATCGCACGCCCTGGCCAGCCGCCGTGTCAGCCAAAAAGTCCTGCACCTGACCGAAGCCATTGCCGCCATTCGCGAAAGCTTTGAAGAGCTAGGCGTCTTGCTGGCCCGGCATGCCGATGGCCGCTGGGCCGATGCCAGCGACATTGCGGCCCTTGACCGCAAAGCGCCCTTTGCCCCGCAATGCGAAGCGCGTGGCCTGACACTGGCCGCAGACCAGGTGTTTGTGCTGGCCCACTGGATCACGGACCGGGACTTGCCGCTGCGTTTCAACGTGCCTTTTCTGGTCGCCCGCATGCCCGAAGGACAAAACCCTGTGGCCGACGAGGCCGAGCAATTCGAGCCTGTCTGGGTGCGCCCGGCCGACGCTCTGGCGCGCCATGAGGCCGGGCAGTTTTTCATCATCTTTCCGACCATCCGCACACTGGAGCGCCTGCAAACGTGGCAAACGGTGGACGAGGTGCTCGCCGCCTGCGCCACCACCGAAGAGCCACTGTGGACCAGCTGCCCCCGCGCGGGCTGGCTGGCCGGGCAGGAAGTGCGCTACATGGAGCACGAGCCTGCCTTTGGTGAGCTGGCCATGGTGTGCCCGGATGGCCAAATGCTGCACCATCTGGACTGGCAAAGCCAGCACGCAGTTTCCCTGCTCAAAAACGTGCAGCGATTGACTGCGCCCAACCCCGGCGTGATGACGGGCCCCGGGACCAACAGCTACCTGGTGGGTGATCCTGACACCGGCTACATCGTCATCGACCCGGGTCCGGCAGACACCGAGCACCTGGAGCGTCTTTGGCGCGCCGCTGGCGGCAATATCCGCTTCATTGTCTGCACCCATTCACATCCCGATCACTCACCGGGCGCCCGCCCCCTGCAGGCGATGTGCGCAGGGCATCCCTCCATTCTGGGCTTGGCCTCACGTCCTACAGCGCGCGCCCACAGTCAATTCACGCCAGATCGCGAACTGCAGGACGGTGAACGTTGGGTGCTGGAGGCATCAGGCGTCACGCATACCCTGCGCGCCATCCACACCCCGGGCCACGCGGCCAACCATGTGTGCCTGGTGCTGGAAGAAGACGGCTTGCTGTTCTCGGGCGACCATGTCCTCAACGGCAGCACCACCGTGATCGATCCACCCGACGGCCACATGGGCGACTACCTGAACTCGCTGGACTTGCTGGCTGGGGCTTGCGATCGATTCGACATTGAATTCATCCTGCCCGCGCACGGCCACGTGCTGGGCTTTGCCAAGCAGGCCATCCATCAGCTCAAGGCCCACCGCCTCAGGCGTGAAGCCAAGATTGCAGCCGCCATGCAGGCCCTGCCGCACGGTACGCTGCAACAAT
This sequence comes from Pseudomonadota bacterium, assembly GCA_041191485.1. Classification (GTDB taxonomy): domain Bacteria; phylum Pseudomonadota; class Gammaproteobacteria; order Burkholderiales; family Burkholderiaceae_C; genus Limnohabitans_A. Next base: position 12,599 of record JBEEOS010000035.1, on the reverse strand, counting down.
GGGTCGAGCACGCCTACGCCGATGTGCCGCCACGACTGTGGACCGTGGCCGCACGCTCGCTGCAAGCGCATGTGGATCACATTCGCGAGACCTTGCAGGCATGAGCACACCGACCGTTGAAGGCGTGCGCCTGTCCAAGGTGGTGGCCGCGCTGCAAAACTGCTCACGTAGCCAGGCCGAAGCCTGGATCACCTCGGGCGCAGTGCAGGTGGATGGACAAGTAATCACCGACCCAGCCCGCCGCGTTCATGCCGACAGCGTCAGTGTGCTGGCCCGGCAAGGCCTTGCCCCTGCTCAGACGCGCTGGACGGTGCTGGCCTATATGCAAACCCCGCACACCTGGCCCAGCCCCAAACCCGAAGGTGAAGGCCCCAGGCTGCCTGGCAATCTGCACAAGCATGCGCCTCTGTTTCCGCTGCCTTCCGGCCCCGTTTCGGGCCTGGAGGTCTGGAGCAACGACCCCATGGTGCTGCAACGTTTTGCCGACCGGCAACGTCCGCTGGAGGCCGAGTGGATGCTTTCCGTACCCGCCGCCTTGCTGGAGACCACTTTGAGCAAGCTGCAAAGCTGGCAGGTGCGCTGCAGCATCAGCCAGCGCCAGAACGAGCGCGGCACCCTGCGTGTCATCACCCCCACCCCAGAGGCCCCAGGCTGGCTGCCCGCCATCGCGGCCAGTTTGCCTGAGGGGCAGTGGCAACTGCGTCGCCAGCGTATCGGCCAAAAGAGTTTGCACCCTCTCCAGGCCGGAGACTGGCGCCCCCTGAAGTTTGGTGAAAAGTTTTAATTTTCCCTTTATCGCAATTTCATCTTGATTTACACCACAGAAACCTTATCTGTGGATGTGTCTGCGACAATGAGTCATCACTCACTCGTGCTGCCCCGTCGGGTGGCGCACCAGACAGGCTCCGATGGTCATCAGCCATAGAGTCTGAACGCAGCAAAGGAGAACACCATGCGTTTGAGCACCAAAAGCCGATTTGCCGTCACCGCCATGATTGACGTGGCCCTGCGCGAAGACCACGGCCCTGTGGCCCTGGCCGCCATCAGTGCACGGCATCAGATCTCCCTGTCCTACCTGGAGCAGCTGTTCAGCAAGCTGCGCCAAGCCGAACTCGTGGAAAGCACTCGCGGCCCCGGTGGCGGTTACTCACTGGCTCGCAGCGCTGAAAAAATCACCATGGCCGACATCGTCGCCGCAGTGGATGCGCCCGAACAGGAAGATGGCATTGAGTCCAGCACCTGGATGCGTCACGAACTGTGGGCCGGTCTGCATGACAAAATGCTGGCCCACCTGCAGTCGATCAGCCTGCGCCAGCTGGTCGCCGAGCAACGCAACAAGGGTGTCAAGGTGGAGCCACCAGCAAACACCACCAGCACACGCCGCGGTGTTTTTGCTCGACCCAAGACACTGCAGGCCATGAAGGTCAACGCACCCAATTCGGTGTTTGCGCTGGCGGGCTCGCTGCTGACCTCTCGCAGCTGAAGTCCATCACGGACCTCGTCAAAAAAAGCCCACCTGAGCGTGGGCTTTTTCATGTCTGGTGTGGTGGTGGAAAGTGTGGAGCTTTCCGATAAGCCGGATTCTGTGCACAGCGGTTGCCCGCTGCGTGACCGCCATTAATCTGGGCCGGGGGTTGCCCACCCGGCTCGGTGCTACCTACCCGCCAACTCGCCCTGCGGAACCACAAGGAATCGACAACGCGGCGAACCGCGATGCTTCAGGTTGGCCTACTTGGTATTGCTGCGCGTAGAGATTGCCCGTTTCACCCGCACTCAAGCGGCTCGTCTCTGTTGCTCTGATCCTCACCTTGCGGTGGAGAGGTGTTACCTCCTACGCTGTCCTGTGCAGTCCGGACGTTCCTCCAGTGCGGCCTTTCGGCTCACACCAGCGGCGGTCTGGAAAGCTCCACACCTCCATTATCACCGCAGGCCATACCCTCATGCACTCACGCATCTAAAGGATCACGCACAATGACCGTGATGAACTGACCTCACAGGAGCACCGCGTGAAAGCACACAACATTCTTGAGACCATTGGTCACACCCCTCACATCCGCATCAACCGCCTGTTTGGCGCTGGCGCCAACGTCTGGATCAAGTCCGAGCGCAGCAACCCAGGCGGTTCGGTCAAAGACCGCATTGCGCTGGCCATGGTTGAAGATGCCGAGCGTCGCGGCCTGCTGCAACCGGGAGGCACCATCATCGAGCCCACCTCGGGCAACACCGGCATTGGCTTGGCCATGGTGGCAGCCGTCAAGGGCTACAAGCTGATTTTGGTGATGCCCGAGAGCATGAGCATCGAGCGCCGCCGCCTGATGCTGGCCTATGGCGCAAGCTTTGACCTGACCCCACGCGAAAAAGGCATGAAAGGGGCGATTGCCCGCGCCGAAGAACTGCTGGCCTGCACCCCGGGCAGCTGGATGCCCCAACAGTTCGAAAACCCCGCCAACGTTGACGTGCACGTGCGCACCACTGCGCAGGAAATCCTGCAAGACTTTCCAGAAGGCATTGATGTGCTCATCACCGGCGTAGGCACCGGGGGGCACCTGTCGGGCACGGCCAAAGTACTGAAAGCGAAATTCCCGCAACTCAAGGTGTTTGCGGTGGAGCCCGCCGCGTCGCCCGTGATCTCGGGCGGTGCACCCGCACCACACCCGATTCAAGGCATTGGCGCAGGCTTTGTGCCGCGCAATCTGGACACTTCCTTGCTGGACGGCGTGATCCAGGTGGACGCCGAAGCCGCCAGGGAATTCGCCCGACGCTCGGCACGCGAAGAAGGCATGCTGGTCGGCATTTCTTCTGGCGCTACGCTGGCTGCCATCGCCCAAAAACTGCCCGAGCTGCCTGCTGGCAGCACGGTGTTGGGTTTCAATTACGACACCGGTGAACGGTACCTCTCAACGGAAGGCTTCTTGCCGACCTGAGTCGGCAAGGCCTTTCGCTTTACTTCGCCTGCAAGGCGTTGATCCGCTCTTCGATGGGCGGATGGGTTGAGAATAGCTGGCCAATACCGCCAGCGATGCCCATGGCGGCCACGCTCTTGGGCAGCTCTGCGCTGTGCAACCCACCTAGCCGCGCCAACGCATTGATCATGGGCTGCTTGCGGCCCATGAGCTCGGCAGCCCCCGCATCCGCACGGAATTCGCGCTGACGGCTGAACCAGGCCACGATGATGGCTGCGACAAAGCCCAACACGATGTCGAGCACGATGGTGGTAACAAAGTAGCCGATGCCGGGACCACTGCTTTCCTCGTCGTTCTTGCGCAGGAAGCTGTCCACCGCATAGCCGATCACGCGCGACAGGAACACCACAAAGGTGTTCATCACGCCCTGGATCAGGGTCATGGTGACCATGTCACCGTTGGCAATGTGGGCGACTTCGTGGCCGATCACGGCCTCGACCTCTTCGCGCGTCATGTTGCGCAGCAAACCGGTGGACACCGCCACCAGCGCCGAGTCGCGGAAAGCCCCAGTGGCAAAGGCATTGGGGTCACCTTCAAAAATACCCACTTCGGGCATACCAATGCCCGCCTTGTCGGCAAACTTGCGCACCGTGTCGACAATCCATGCCTCATCCTGGTTACGCGGTTGCTCGATGATTTGCACCCCCGCCGACCATTTGGCCATGGGCTTGCTGATCAACAGCGAGATGATGGCGCCACCAAACCCCATGACCAGCGCGAAACCCAACAAGGCGCCCAGGTTCAGGCCATTGGCTGTGAGGTAACGGTTGACACCGAGCAAGCTGGCCACCACGCCCAACACCAGCACCACAGCCAGGTTGGTCGCAACAAACAACATGATTCTTTTCATGATTTCCCTTATCGGTTTACCTGCGCATCCTGCGCACGCCTGCGAATATGAGGCACAGCCGCCACAAATTCAATCTGGCGCCTGGATTTCCTGAAATATCCGGGGTTATTGGACGGGAGATGCGATCTTGCGCCCGGGGCGAAACACCTGCGCATCAGCATAAAAGCTGGCGTCCTCATTGGCGGCCCACCAACCGGGCGCACCCAACAAGGGCAAGGGACTGAAGGGCTTACTTGCCAGTTTGACGGTACTGAGGTCTTGGGCCAGCCAAGCATCGAGCGCTGCCGGCTGCACCCATTGGGGCACACGCCACAGATGCGCAGTGATGGACTTGTAGGGACGCACGAGTTTTTCAAGCGCGGCATGCCCAAACATCCACAGGCGCACCTCCTGCCACACAGGGCGCAGCTGCACCAAAGCCTCATGCCAATGGTGACCACTCAGGGCATCCCACACTTGATCGGGAGCCTGTATCAACACCGCATTTTCATCAAAGACCGTGATCGCATCACGCACCCTGCCGCGCTTGCCTTGCACCCCATCGCGAGCAATTTCGGCGACCTGCAAGCGATTGAGGTGCAGTTTGGCTTGCGGGAAATGCATCCAGCACAGGGCATTGAAAAAGTCGTGCAAGCCCTCGCGAGTGGGTACTCGTGCGGTGTCGCGAATAAAAGCTTCGTAGGCCATGCCTGCAGGCAGCTCGGCTTGCGGCACAAAAGTGACAGGCGCACAGGCTGCCCCACTCAAGGTTTGAGGCTGTGGCTGCCCCGCAGCAATGCGCACCGCCAAGGGCTCGCCCACCGCACGCCAATCGACAAGCCAGGGCGCCGACCAATCAATATCAGCAACGCCCAACACCACGGGGTCCACGCCCACACAGCGCGCACCGCTTGCGCGGCGCACAGGCTTGACGAGGGTGGGACTCAAGCCTTCACCAAACGCCAAGGCAGTGCCTCACCAGCACGCAAGGGCTTGAGCTCAGCTTCGCCAAAGGCAAAGGATTCGGCCGGCGTCCAGCTTTCACGGCGCAGCGTGACTGTGCCGGTATTGCGCGGCAAGCCATAGAAATCAGCCCCATTGAAACTGGCAAAGGCTTCGAACCGATCGAGTGCGCCTGCATTGTCAAATGCTTCAGCGTACATCTCCAGTGCAGCATGGGCGGTGTAGCAACCGGCGCAGCCGGTGGCATGCTCCTTGAGGTGTGCTGGATGCGGCGCGCTGTCAGTGCCCAGGAAGAATTTGCGGTTGCCGCTGGTCGCCGCCTGCACGAGTGCCAGCCGGTGCGTCTCGCGTTTGAGGACAGGCAGACAGTAGTAATGCGGACGAATGCCCCCGGTGAAAATGGCGTTGCGGTTGTAGAGCAGATGGTGGGCGGTGATGGTGGCGCCCAGCTGGTCGTCCGCCTCGGCCACGTACTGCGCGGCCTCTTTCGTTGTGATGTGCTCCATCACGATTTTGAGGCCGGGGAAGTCGCGCCGCAGCGGCTTGAGCTGCTGCTCGATGAACACCGCTTCGCGATCGAACAAGTCGATGTCAGGTGAGGTGACTTCGCCATGCACCAGCAGCAACACGCCTTCGCGCTGCATGGCTTCGAGCACGGGGTAGATCTTGCGCAGATCCGTCACGCCCGCATCGCTGTTGGTGGTGGCACCGGCCGGGTAGAGCTTGCAAGCCACCACGCCCGCGTCTTTGGCGCGCTTGATCTCGTCCGGCGCCAGGTTGTCGGTCAGGTACAGCGTCATCAGCGGCTCAAACGCCATGCCCTCAGGCACGGCCGCCTGGATGCGCGCCTTGTAGGCCAAGGCCTGCTCGGCGGTGGTCACCGGCGGCTTGAGGTTGGGCATGATGATGGCACGGCCGAACTGGGCGGCAGTGTGCGGCACCACGGTGTTCAGGGCAACCCCGTCGCGCACGTGCAGGTGCCAGTCGTCGGGGCGGGTGAGGGTGATTTCTTGCGTCATACCGTTATTGTCGCAAACCTCTTCAGGGCATGAGTGAGGCGGGGTCAGGGGCTGGGGCTCATCACTCGCTTTGCTCGCCAAATCGCCCCAACCCCTGACCCCGACTCACTCATTAAGCGACAGAGGTTGGCCTCATCAATGCGCGAGGATTTTGGACAGGAAGTCCTTGGTCCGGGGTTGGCGGTTTTCCGGATGGTTGAAGAATTCGTCCTTGGAGCAGTCTTCCAGAATGCGCCCCCCCACGTCAATGAAGATCACCCGGTTGGCCACCTTGCGTGCAAAGCCCATTTCATGGGTCACCACCATCATGGTCATGCCCTCATTGGCCAATTGCACCATCACGTCCAGCACTTCGCCCACCATCTCGGGGTCGAGCGCAGAGGTGGGCTCGTCGAACAGCATCACCATCGGGTCCATCGACAAGGCACGCGCGATGGCCACGCGCTGCTGTTGCCCCCCCGAGAGTTGCCCGGGAAACTTGTCCTTGTGCGCCATCAGGCCCACGCGGTCAAGCATCTTCAAGCCGCGGGCTTTGGCATCTTCGATGTTGCGGCCCAGCACCTTGACCTGCGCAATGGTCAGGTTCTCCGTCACCGACAGGTGCGGGAACAGCTCAAAGCTCTGGAACACCATGCCCACACGCGAGCGCAATTTGGGCAGGTCGGTTTTGGGGTCGTGCAAGGGCACGCCATCCACCGTGATTTGCCCTTTCTGAAAGGGCTCGAGGGCGTTGACCGTTTTGATGAGGGTGGACTTGCCAGAGCCTGACGGACCGCAGACCACCACCACATCGCCTTTGTTGACAGTGACCGAGCAGTCGTTGAGCACCTGCACCTGTCCATACCATTTGGAAACGTTTTTGATTTCAATCATTCTGAACCCCTCTTAGCGCACGATGGCGATCTTCGCCTGCAGTCGCTTGACGCCCCAGGACAGGGCAAAACAGATCACGAAATACACAATGGCTGCTAACAGATACGCCTCCTCAGGTCGGCCATAAATCTTGCCGGCATTGGTGAAGCCCTTGAGCAGGTCATAGGCGCCGATGGCGTACACCAGCGAGGTGTCCTGAAACAGGATGATGGTTTGCGTGAGCAGCACCGGCAACATGTTGCGAAAGGCCTGAGGCAATACGATCAGGCGCATGTTCTGCGCATAGGTCATGCCCAGCGCCTGGCCAGCAAAGACCTGGCCGCGCGGGATCGATTGAATGCCGGCGCGCATGATTTCACTGAAATAGGCAGCCTCAAACGCAATGAAGGTGATGATGGCCGACACTTCCGCACCGATGGGCTTGCCAATCACAAAGGGAATCAGCAGGTAAAACCACAGGATGACCATCACCAGGGGAATGGATCGCATGCCATTGACGTAGAAGGTGGCCGGCGCCATGAGCACAGTCCGCCCCGACAGGCGCATGAGCGCCAGCAGCGTGCCAAAGAAAATACCGCCCAGAGTCGCGATGACCGTCAGCTGCACACTGAAGGCCAGCCCCCCCCAGACAAATTTCTGCAGCACATCCAGATTGATGAAGGAAAAGTCGAGACCCAGCATCTCAATGTCCTCCACCTGTGCCGGCGACGATGAAGCCGGGGATACGCATTTTCTTCTCGATCAAGGCGAACACCCGGTTGACCGCAAAGGCCGAAGCCGCATACAGCGCAGTCACGGCCAGATAAATTTCAATGCCGCGCGAGGTTTCTTCCTGCGCCTGCATGGCAAACATGGTGAGCTCGGCAATCGATACCGCAAACGCCACCGACGAGTTCTTGAGCAGGTTCATCGACTCACTGGTCAGTGGCGGCAGGATGATGCGAAATGCCATCGGCAAGATCACATACCGATAGGACTGCCAGGTGGTGAACCCCATGGCCATAGCGGCGTAACGCTGTCCACGCGGCAAGGCCTGAATACCCGCGCGGAATTGCTCGGCAATACGCGCCGACGTGAAGAAGCCCAAACCGAACACCACCAGCACAAAGCCCGGCACTTGCTGAAATGCAGGAATGATTTTGGGCACCACGAAATACCAGAGGAAAATCTGCACCAACAAGGGAATGTTGCGGAAAAACTCGACCCAGACATTGGCCAGCTGGACCAACCAAGGCCGATCCTGCAAAGTGCGAACTGTTCCCACCACCGCCCCCACAGCGACGGCCACCACCCAGGATGCGCCCGCCACGGCCAAAGTCCAGCGCCAGGCCTCCAGCATCCATTCCAGGTAGTTACGGCCGCTGCCGTCATCTTGCAGAAATACCTGCCAATCCCAAGTCATCGTCACACTCCTGCCCAAACCCGACCCTGTCTGCGAGGGTCAAAAAAAGGCCCCGCCAAGCAAGCAGGCGGGGCCCGGGAGACCTCTTGTGGTCTTATTTCTTGTAGTCTTCTGCAGGCTTGTCGTTCGGATTGGCCCAGGCCGACTTGGTGCTCTCACTCAAGGCCAGACCGATCTTCACGTTTTTGGGCGGAATCGGTTGCAGGAACCACTTGTCCCAGAGCTTGTTCATCTCACCACTCTTGATCAAGGCTGCGATGGTGTCGTCAGCCACTTTCTTGAAGGCTGCGTCATCCTTGCGCATCATGATAGCGATGGGCTCCACCGCCAGCACTTCGCCCACGATACGGTAGTCAGCCGGATTCTTGCTGTTGGCAATATTGCCAGCCAGGATCGAGCCATCCATCACGAAAGCATCAGCACGACCGGACTCCAGCAGCAAGAAGCTGTCTGCGTGGTCTTTACCAAACACTTCATTGAAATTCACACCGTTCGCACGCTCGTGCTTGCGAAGCAATTGCACCGAGGTCGTGCCAGTCGTCGTAGCCACATTTTTGCCCCCCAGCTGAGCAATCGAGGTGATGCCGGAGCTGACCTTGCTGGCAATGCGCACTTCTTCCACATAGGTGGTATTGGCAAAGGCCACGTCTTTCTGACGAGCGGCGTTGTTGGTGGTTGAGCCACACTCGATGTCCACGGTACCGTTTTGCACCAGCGGAATGCGGTTTTGCGAAGTCACGGATTGGTATTTGACTTCCAGCTTCTTGCCCACGGCCTTTTCCACATTGCCAATGATGCGTTGGCAAATTTCAACGTGGAAACCCGCGTACTTGCCATCGCCAAGCGTATAGGACAAGGCGCCCGAGGAGTCACGCACACCCATGGTGATGGAGCCCGCGTCCTTGACCTTGGCCAGCGTATCAGCCTGCGCAGCCACTGCAGCCACAGTCATCAAGGCAGCAGCAATCACGTGTTTTTTCATTTCCACTTCTCCTGAAAAATCCGCACTCTGGCGGGTTGTTGAATCGGGTTGGACAACCAGATGCGCACCACTATGGCACATCTGCCTTGCCACGCAAGAGGGTTTGCACAAACCGTGCCGGAAATCTTACCCTTTAATTGTCAGTCTCAAGTCAGGCACATTCTAGGGATGTACCCTAGGGTTCAGCGCGCTGCACCTTTGAGTTGCTCGGCAACAAGGAAATGCCAGAGGTCCTGAGCAGGGCTGGGCCCGAGCAGCTGCGCCGCATTGCGCGCCCTGTAGGCTCGCACCTCCATGGTGAGCTCCTGAGACCCGCCCCCGGGAAACGACACAGGCACCAGCGCTCGCGCCTGCAGCTCCTTGCGTACCGCGCTGCGCGGCAAAAAGGCCACGCCATGTCCCTCCACGGCCATGACTTTCAACCCCTCGGCCATGTCGGTTTCGTGTACCCGGCTCAAATGAATCGGGATAGTCGATTTTTTAAGGATCTCATCTGTCACCGCACCCAAATACGCTCCAGGCGCATAGCCCAGGTACGGCACCGGTCGCTCTGGCGTACCAGGAAAAGCGAACACGGAGTGGCCGTCGCCAGAGGGCTTGGCGTAAGGGGCAATATGCTCTTGCCCCAGCACCACCATATCGTAGCGCTGCGGGTCCAGCTGCAAAGGCTGCGAGGGGTGGTGATAGGCCACCAACACATCACAACCGCCCTCCACCAGGCGCATGGCAGCGTCATGCACATTCATGGCCATGAGACGGCTTTTGATCGGGCCAAAGCGTTCACGCAAACTCGCCACCCAAGCCGGGAAGAACGTGAAGGCCAAGGTGTGTGGCACTGCAAATTCAATAAAGTCCTGCCCCGCACTGACATGGCCGCGCAGCATGGCGCGCGTGTTCTGCAGCGACTGCAGTAACTCCAGCGCCTGGGTGTAGAGCGTTTGTCCTGCCGGGGTGAGTTGTGTCGGGTAGGAACTGCGGTCCACCAGATCCGCCCCGGCCCAGGCTTCGAGTGCCTGAATACGTCGTGAGAATGCGGGCTGAGTCACATGCCGCAGTTGCGCCGACCGGCTGAAACTGCGCGTCTCAGCCAGGCTGACAAAGTCTTCCAGCCACTTGGTTTCCATGACGCGATTATGTCGCCTCGCCGCTTTGCTGCAGGGCCCACATGCGTGCATACCGACCTTGCGCGGCCAGCAGCTGCGTGTGTGTGCCGCGCTCGACAATCCGCCCGGCCTCCATGACCAGAATTTCGTGCGCATCGGCCACTGTGGACAGACGATGCGCAATCACCAGCGCTGTCTTGTTGCGGGCAGCGCGGGCCAATTCAGCCTGGATCGCGCGTTCATTGGCCGAGTCCAGCGCTGAGGTGGCCTCGTCAAACACCAGCACTGGCGGATCTTTGAGCAAGGTGCGCGCAATGGCCACGCGCTGCTTTTCACCGCCTGAGAGTTTGAGGCCCCGCTCGCCCACCATGGTTTCATAGCCTTTGGGCGTACTGACAATGAAGTCGTGAATGTGCGCCGCCCGCGCTGCAGCCTCGACCTCGAGCTGTGATGCACCAGCGCGTCCGTATGCAATGTTGTAGGCCACCGTATCGTTGAACAGCACCGTGTCTTGCGGCACGATGCCGATGGCCCGGCGCACACTGGCTTGCGTCACCGTGCGGATGTCCTGTCCCGCCAGCTTCACCGCACCTTGCTGCACGTCATAAAAGCGGTAGAGCAGGCGAGCCAGTGTGGACTTGCCCGAACCCGACGGCCCTACCACTGCCACCGTTTTTCCCGCAGGAATGGTGAAACTGATGTCATGCAGGATGGGGCGATCGCTGTCATAGGCAAAACTCACATGAACAAACTCGACACTGATTTGTGTGTCCAGAACAAGTTCTGGCGCACCCGGCACGTCGGCCACTTCGCGCTCACGGTCCATGAGGGTGAACATGCGGTCCAGATCCGTCAGGTTTTGCTTGATCTCACGGTAAATGACCCCCAGAAAATTCAACGGTATGTAGAGCTGAATCATGAAGGCGTTGACCATGACCAGGTCACCCAGTGTCATGCGTCCATCGACCACGCCTTGCGTGGCTCGCCACAGCATGGCCACCAGCGCCACCGCAATGATCAGCTGCTGCCCGGCATTGAGCAGGGCCAGTGTGGTCTGTGCTTTGAGCCTTGCCTCGCGCAGGCGATCGAGACTTTGGGCGTAACGTCCGGCCTCAAAAGCTTCATTGCCAAAGTACTTGACGGTTTCGAAGTTGAGCAAGGAATCCACCGCCTTGGTGTGTGCGGCAGAATCAAACTCGTTGGCCTGGCGCCGAAACTGCGTGCGCCACTCGGTGATGCGAACGGTGAAAAAAATGTAGATGGCCAGCGCCAGCAGGGTGATGAGGGCAAACCACACATCAAACTTCACCGCGAGGATGGACAGCACCAGCACCACCTCGATCAAGGTAGGCACAATGCTGTAGAGCGAAAACGAAATCAGCGACTCAATACCCCGCACACCACGTTCAATGTCCCGCGTCATGCCGCCGGTTTGCCGTGCCAGATGAAAGCGCAGCGACATGCCATGCAAATGCTCAAAAGTCTGCAGGGCGATGCGCTTGGCGGCACCTTGGGTGGCTTTGGCAAAGACCAGCTCGCGCAACTCGGTCATGACCGAAGTCATCAAGCGCAGCGCACCATAGCCCAGCAACAAGGCCACTGGCACCACCAGCAAGGCCTGCGGATCGCCGGGCTTGAGGCTCATGGCATCCACCAGCTGTTTGAGCAACAGGGGCACCCCCACGTTCGCCAACTTGGCGCCGACCATACAGGCCAAGGCCAGCACCACGCGCCACTTGTAGTCCCAGAAATAGGGCAAAAGACGACCTAAGGTCTGCCAATCGCCTGAAGCAGGGCCTGGGGGAACGGGTGCGTGGTGGCCGTGGTGGCGCATAGTGGACAATCCTTCTTACGACAACCCGAGATTGTGCCCATGTCTGAACCCATACGCCCACAAGACACCGACCTTCCCGCCGGCCACGAGCTGGTGCTCAAGGTCATTCCCATGCCGGCAGACTGCAATGCCAACGGCGACATTTTTGGCGGCTGGGTCATGGCCCAGGTGGACTTGGCTGGGGCCGTGCTGCCCGCCAGGCGCGTACGCGGTCGCATTGCCACCGTCGCGGTCAATGAGTTCATCTTCAAGCAACCCGTACGCGTGGGCGATATCCTGAGCTTTTATGCAGACATCACACGTGTGGGCAACACCTCGATCACCGTTGATGTACAGGTGTTTGCCGAGCGCCTTCGGGACGATCACGCATCACTGAAGGTCACCCAGGCCACCCTGACCTACGTCGCCATTGATGACAGCGGCAAACCCCGCCCTATTCCCAAGAACTGATCAGGAAACGATGTAGGCCGCAGCGCCGCTGGACATCAGGGTGCCATCTGGCCCGCAAAACTCCATACGCGCCGAACCCACCCGAGAGCCCACACGCAGACACTCGGCATGGATGGTGAAGTGTTCACCGATGCCTGGGCGCAAATAATCCACCCGCAAGTCGATGGTGCCCAGTTTGGCA
>JBEEOS010000034.1:0-18063 GCA_041191485.1 Pseudomonadota bacterium | reverse complement strand
AGCATGTTCTCGTGGATGTTGTGCTGGATGAAGAACCAGGCGCCCTGGTTTTGCGGCTCGTCCTGGCACCACACGATCTCGGTGGCCTTGGGGTACTTCTTGATCTCGGCAGCGAAGGCCTTGTGCGGGAAGGGGTAGAGCTGTTCGACGCGGATGATGGCCACGTCGTCGGCACCCTTGGCTTCGCGCTGCTTGACCAGGTCGTAGTAAACCTTGCCCGAACAGGCGATCACACGCTTGACCTTGTCGGCCTTGAGGTCCTTGCTCTCGGGGATCACGGTCTGGAAACCGCCCTTGGTGAACTCGGACAAGGGGCTGGTGGCGTCCTTGTTGCGCAGCAGCGACTTGGGCGTGAAGATGACCAGGGGCTTGCGCAGGTCGCGCACCATCTGACGACGCAGCACATGGAAGATCTGGCTGGCGGTGGTGGGCTGCACGATCTGCATGTTGGCATCCGCAGCCAGCTGCATGAAGCGCTCGACGCGGGCCGAGCTGTGCTCGGGGCCTTGACCTTCGTAGCCGTGCGGCAGCATCAGGGTGATGCCGTTGACACGGCCCCACTTGACTTCACCGGAGGCAATGAACTGGTCAATCACCACCTGGGCGCCGTTGGCAAAGTCGCCAAACTGGGCTTCCCAGATCACCAGGGTGTTGGGGTCGTTGGAGGCGTAGCCGTATTCATAACCCAGCACCGCCTCTTCAGACAGGATGGAGTCAATGACGACGAACGGCGCCTGGTTGTCAGCCACGTTTTGCAGAGGAATGTAGGTGCCGGTGTCCCACTTTTCACGCTTTTGGTCGTGGATCACGGCGTGACGGTGGGTGAAGGTGCCGCGACCGCAGTCCTCGCCCGACAGACGCACCGGGTAACCGCTGGCCACCAGAGAAGCGAAGGCCATGTGTTCGCCCATGCCCCAGTCCACATTGATCTCGCCACGGCCCATGGCAGCGCGGTCGTCATAGACCTTCTTGACCAGCTGGTGCGGCGTCACGCTGTCAGGAATCGTGGTGATCTTCTCGGCCAGACGCTTCCACTCGGTCATCGGGATGGCGGTGTCACCGGCATCGGTCCACTTCTTGCCCAGGAAGGGCGACCAGTCCACGGCGAACTTGCTCTTGAAGTTCGTCAGCACCGGGTCCACCGTGTGCTTGCCTGCGTCCATGGCGGCGCGGTAGGTCTTGACCATCTGGTCCGGGCCCTCGGCATCCAGAATGCCCTGGGTGATCAGCTTGTCGCCATAGAGCTTGCGCGTGCCGGGGTGAGCTGCAATTTTCTTGTACATCAAGGGCTGGGTCAGTGCAGGCGTGTCCTGCTCGTTGTGACCAAGCTTGCGGAAACAAATGATATCGACCACCACGTCGGCACCAAAGGTCATGCGGTATTCGAGGGCCAGCTCAGCCGCCAGCACCACGGCTTCCGGATCGTCGCCATTGACGTGCAAAACCGGGGCCTCGACCATCTTGACGATGTCGGTACAGAACACGGTCGAGCGCAGATCGCGCGGATCAGAGGTGGTGAAACCGATCTGGTTGTTGATGATGATGTGCACCGTGCCGCCCGTGGTGTAGCCACGGGTCTGGGCCAGACACAGGGTTTCCTGGTTCACGCCCTGGCCACCGAAGGCGGCGTCGCCGTGCACCAGCACCGGCAGCACCTGCTTGCCCTGCGGGTCGCCACGGCGGTCCATACGGGCGCGCACCGAGCCCTCGACCACGGGGTTCACGATCTCGAGGTGCGACGGGTTGAACGCCAATGACAGGTGCACCGGGCCGCCAGAGGTGGACACATCAGAGCTGAAGCCCTGGTGGTATTTGACGTCACCCGCAGGCAGGTCTTCGGGGGCGGTGTGATCAAACTCGGCAAACAGCATGCCGGGCATCTTGCCCAAGGTGTTGACCAGCACGTTCAGACGGCCACGGTGGGCCATGCCGATCACGATTTCCTGCACGCCTTGCTGGCCTGCGGCCTGGATCAGTTCGTCCATGGCTGCAATGAAACTCTCGCCACCTTCGAGCGAGAAACGCTTCTGGCCCACGTACTTGGTGTGCAGGTAGCGCTCCAGGCCTTCGGCTGCCGTCAGGCGGTCGAGGATGTGCTTTTTCTTCTCGGCTGTCAGGTTGGGCTTGCTGCGGATGCTTTCGAGCTTTTGCTGCCACCAGCGCTTCTCGGCCATTTCGGTGGTGTACATGTACTCCACACCCAGCGTACCGCTGTAGGTCTCGCGCAGCGCATTGAGCAGCTCGCGCAGTGGCATGCGGTCTTTACCAAAGAAGGTGTTGGAGGTGTCGAACACGGTCTCCATGTCGGCATCGGTGAAGCCGTAGAAAGACGGTTCGAGCTCGGGGATATTGGGGCGCTCGGTGCGCTTCAAAGGGTCCAGATCGGCCCAGCGTTGGCCCACATTACGGTATGCGGCAATGAGCTGTTGCACGGCGGTGCGCTTGCGACCCATTTCGGCGTCGGCACTGGCCATAACGACTTTGGTGCCACCTTGCTTGGCACGCTCAGCGAAGGCGTTGACCACGGGCAGGTGAGGAACATCGCGGGCATCGGTGCCATCAACAGCGGGAACGTGCTGCAGGGCATCAAAGTATTCGCGCCAGTTGTCAGGAACGCTGCCGGGGTTGGCCAGGTAGTTTTCGTACATCTCTTCGACGTACGGACCGTTGCCACCGAACAGGTGTGTGTTGGCCGAATAGGCCGTGTAGACGGACTTGGTCTCGCTCATTGTTTTCGCTACCTTCGCCCCCCTTCAGGGAGCATTAGCTGGTTAAAAATACCTTCCGCGACACGGCTGAACCGGTTGGCGGATGCGACAGTGTGGCACTGGAAGGGCCTCTTGAAACTGTCGCATTGTGCCACGGACTGGCCGATATCAAACTTACAGATTCATTGTGTTACAAGAAAAAAGACCCCGCACAAGGCGGGGTCCGGAGGCATCAGGCTTTGAGCAGGTCAACGATCTGGTGCAAAGCACTTGGATCATCAATCGTCGTCAGATCACCAGGATCACGCCCTTCGCACACAGCCTGAATGGCACGGCGCAACACCTTGCCCGACCGTGTCTTGGGCAAAATCGTCACGAACCGGACCCGGGCCGGACGGGCCACGGCGCCCAGCTGGCTGTCTACCACCTTCATGATTTCACCTTCGAGCTTGAGGGCGTCTTCGGGTGTAGCCACCTTGCTGGGGTCCTTGAGCACCGCAAAGCCCACGGCCACCTGGCCCTTGAGCTGGTCGGCCACGCCGACCACGGCCACCTCGGCCACATTGGGGTGGCTGGAGATGCTTTCCTCGATCTCGCGGGTGCCCAGACGGTGGCCAGCGACGTTGATCACGTCGTCGGTGCGGCCCAGGATGTAGAAGTAGCCGTCCTTATCCTTCACTCCCCAGTCGAAGGTGGAGTACATCTGCTTGCCCGGAATGCTGGTCCAGTAGGTGTTGACGTAGCGCTTGTCGTCACCCCAGACGGTCTGCAGGCAACCCGGAGGCAGCGGGCCTTCGACGGCGATCACGCCCTTCTGGTCGGCCTCGGTGATTTCCTCGCCGGTGTTCTCGTTGATCAGCTTGACGTCGTAGCCATAGACCGCCTTGCCAGGCGAGCCGTACTTGGTCGGGGCTTTTTCGACGCCGTTGCAGATCGCCATGATCGGCCAGCCGGTTTCGGTCTGCCAGTAGTTGTCGATGATGGGCTTGTTGATCGCGCCCGCCATCCAGGTGGCAGTGGGCTCGTCCAGCGGCTCACCCGCCAGGAACAAGGCCTTGAGGCTGGAGAGGTCGTACTTGGTCAGGTAAGCCGGGTCCTGCTTTTTGAGCACGCGGGCCGCCGTGGGCGCCGAGAACATGACAGAGACCTTGTACTTCTCGACCAGGCTCCACCAGATGCCCGCGTCGGGGTTGGTGGGCAGGCCTTCGTACATGATGGTGGCCATGCCGTTGATCAGCGGGCCATAGATGATGTAGCTGTGGCCCACCACCCAGCCGATGTCGGAGGTGGAGAAATAGGTCTCACCCGGGTTGCCCATGTAGATGTGCTTCATGGACGCGGCCAGGGCCACGGTGTAGCCCGCGGTGTCGCGCTGCACGCCCTTGGGTTTGCCAGTGGTGCCCGAGGTGTAGAGGATGTAGCTGGGGTGGTCGCTGGCGACCCAGACGCAGGGCACGTTGGCGTCCATGACCTTGGCGCGCTCGGTGGCGTAGTCCACGTCGCGACCGGCGACAGCATTGAGCGGCGCCAGGCCTCGGTTGACCATGATCACCTTGGCGGGCTTGTGGGTGGCCAGGTCGATGGCGGCATCCAGCAGGTGCTTGTAGGGAACGGCCTTGCCGCCGCGCATGCCGGCGTCGGCACTCACAATGGCTTTGGGCTGGGCGTCGTCGATGCGGCTGGCCAGCGAGTGGCTGGCAAAGCCACCGAACACCACCGAGTGGATGGCACCGATGCGCACGCAGGCCAGCATGGCAAAGCAGGCCTCGGCGATCATGGGCATGTAGATCAGCACGCGATCCCCCTTGCCTACCCCCTGCGCCTGCAGGATGGCGGCCATGCGGTTGACCTCGGCGTGCAGTTCGCGGAAGGAATAGGCTTTCTCGGTGTTCGTTTCGGTCGAAACAAAAATCAGCGCATTCTGGTCGGCACGGCTGGCCAGATGGCGGTCCACAGCGTTGTGGCACAGATTGGTTTCGCCACCCTTGAACCAGGTGGCAAACGGTGGCTTGCTGTAGTCACAGACCTGCTCGTAGGGCTTGTGCCAGTCGATCAGCTGCGCTTGTTCAGCCCAGAAGGCGTCTCGATCAACAATAGAGCGCTTGTGAAATTCTGCATAGCTTGCCATGAGGGCTCCTCGGAATTCTTGTGAACTGAAGTCAAAGGCCGCAGGTGCCCAAACACCTTGCCGGCCATTTCTGAATTCATAATTATGAAGAGCGGTCTTGCGGCAAGCTGACTTTCATTTAAAGAGTTGCTGCATCGCCTTGAATGAAGGGTGCTCTGCAGAACGAATCCACTCAAACGCCACCATCTCTGCCGTCACCAGCTCGGCCCCGGCGCCAGCCAGACGGTCGTAAGCGGCATCGCGATTGCGTTCGGTGCGCGAGGTGCAGGCATCGGTCACCACCCACACATCAAACTCGTCTTCCAGCATATCAAGCGCTGTCTGCAGCACGCACACATGGGCCTCCACCCCAGCAATCACAATGCTCTGACGGGAAGGCGCGGCAGGCTGCGGCTTTTGCAAGTGGCGAGGCAAGCTGCGCGCATTGCCACGGGGCGCAGCAGGAGGCTCGGGTGTGAGCCATTCGCCCAGGCCCTCCTCAACTGCACTGAATTGCATTTTTGCGAGCACACGCTGGCAATGTTGCCGCAGGGTTTCATCGAGTGCCCCAAGTTTGGAAGGGTTTTGCTCCGTACCCCACACCGGCACCTGCAGCTCGCGCGCCAGCTGTGCCAGACGCGTGGCATTGGCCCACACGCCAGCCGCATCGTGCATGGCCGCTTGCAAACGGGGTTGAAAATCCACCAGCACCAGCTGGCTTTCCTGTGCATCAAGCAACATGGCGAAATCTCCACAAAACAATCAATGCATGGATTGTCGCCTGTGCCAGTTGAAGCCGAAAAGTTCATCGACTCTTTACAAGCCAGCGTGAAGAAATCGCTTGCTAAGCGGTTATGCTCGCCGCTTATGTCTTTGAAGTCTTATGTACTGGTTTTGAGCTGTGCTTGCGCCCTCGCGCAAGTGCCTGCGCGCGCGCAGGAAACCACAGTCGCTGTCAGTCCCACAGCCGCCATGTCGGCACGCAAAGACCTGCTTGACCAATGGGGCCAGCACATCAGTCAGGCCAAAGACACGGTGGGTCAAGGCGCTCAAGATCTGGTCACCCATGCCATGGGCCTCTTGGGAGTGCCCTACAAATGGGGGGGCAACTCCGAAACCCGTGGCCTGGACTGCAGCGGGCTGGTGCGCAATGTGTACGAAAAAACCTTTGGCATGGTGCTGCCGCGCCGCGCTGAAGAACAAGCTGCCGCCACCGAAACCATTGAACGCGCCGAGCTGCAACCGGGCGATCTGGTGTTCTTCAACACCATGAAGCGCGCCTTCAGCCATGTGGGCATCTATGTGGGGGATGGCAAATTCATCCATGCGCCCCGCAAAGGCAAACGCGTCAAGATCGACGACATGCGCTCAGCCTACTGGCAAAAGCGCTTCAATGGCGCACGCCGCGTGCAGGCCGAAAACGAAAATCCACCCGCTCTGACGACGCAATAAGGCTCACTCGTCTTTGGGCAAAGTGGCCAGCAGCGCCAAGCCTACGGTCAGCATGGCTGCCGTCAACCACAATCCAGCCTTGAAGTTGCCCGAAGCCTGCGCCATGGCCCCCGTCACGGCAGGCGCAATCACCTGCGCAGCCCCGTAACTGAGCGTCAGCTTGGCCATCGCCTTGCCAGGGTTGGCGGGGGAGCGGCGCCCCACCAGGGCCAGCGTCAAACTGACAATGCCGATGAAGGTTGCGCCATAACCCGCGGAGCCGACCAAGGCCGCGGTCAGCGAGCTCGATGCAGCAGGCAAAATGACCGACAGGATTTGCAGGCTCAAGGCCAGCATCAACGCACGGATATCCCCGATCGCTCGGGCCACGCGGTCCCAAAGAAACACCGCCGGCATCGCCGCCACACCCACCAGTGCCCAAGCCCAGGGGCCCTGGCCCGCCAGGGCCGGTTCACGCTCGACCATGGCCACGGTGAATGTGGCACTGATGACAAAGCCCCAACCCGCGGTGAAGTAGCTCAGCATCATGGTCCACAGCCAGCGCCCGGAAGGCAGTGTGGCTGCAGCTTGCGCATGTTTGGCCGCCGCCACCGGAGGTACCGGTGGACGCCAACGCCAGGCAGGCACAAAAAACACCAGGCCCAGTGCCGCAAATGCCACCCATTGGCTGGCCCAGTCGCTGAGCCACTGCCCCAACATCCAGGCGCCCAAAGCCGAGACCAGGATGCCCACCCCAATGCCCATGAAATGCAGGCCCAGCTCGGGCCGGCGCCCATGCTGCATCAGCCAGCCCAGCACCAGGCCAGAACCCAACAGCATTCCGGTGGCCCCGCACAAGCCGCCGATGTAACGCCACAGCGCCCAGGCAGGCCACCAGGCCGACAGCGCCATGGCCGCAGTCACCAGCAGCGCCATCCACAAACCTGCGCTGTACAGGCGGTGACGCCAACGCACATCGTCCAGCCAGGCGATGGCCAAGGCCCCACTCATATAGCCTGCGTAATTGACAGCGGCCAGAGCGCCTGCGGCAGAATCGGTCAAGCCGGTTTGCGCCTGCATCAAAGGCAACAAGGGCGTGTAGGCAAAACGCGCCAGACCCAAGGTCAGCACCAGCCCGCAAAGGCCGCCCGCAATCACTTGCCAGGGTTGGAGTGAGGATGTTTGAGACATGACCCAAGTATCGGGCATGAGCGGACTTTGTTTCGCTGCGTTTGCCAAACGCGGCGTCGCCAAGCGGACAAGCAGGCACAATACCCCCTTCCCCAACGGACCCGCCCCAACACCACCCATGTCGATTCAATGGTTTCCCGGTCATATGCATCTGACGCGCCAGGCGATTGCCGAGCGCATCAAAGCCATTGATGTGGTCATCGAAATGCTCGACGCCCGTCTGCCCGGCTCCAGCGCCAACCCCATGCTCGCAGGCCTCATCAAGGGCAAGCCTGCACTCAAGATATTGAGCAAGCAGGACCTGGCCGACCCCGAACGTACCGCCCAGTGGCTGGCGCACTACAACAGCCAGGACGGCGTGCGTGCCATTGCGCTGGACAACAGCATGAAGCAGCCCGCCAAGGCACTCGCCGCAGCCTGCCGCGAGCTGGCCCCCAACCGTGGCGGCATGGACAAGCCCATGCGGGTGCTGATCTGCGGCATTCCCAACGTGGGCAAATCCACCCTCATCAACACCCTCAAAGGCAAAGCCGCCGCCAAAACCGGCGACATTGCCGGTGTCACCAAAACAGAGCAGCGGGTCACGATTGCGGACGACTTCTACCTTTATGACACCCCCGGCGTGCTGTGGCCTCGCATCATCGTGCTGCAAAGCGGCTACAACCTGGCCGCCAGCGGCGCCATTGGCGTCAATGCGTTTGACGACGAAGAAGTGGCGCTGGAACTGCTGGCCTACCTGATGGCGCATTACCCGAAAGAGCTGATGGCGCGCTACAAACTCGCCAGCCTTGATGGCCTGAGCGACGAACAGGTGCTCGAAGCCATTGGCCGTGTGCGCGGGGCGCTGTTGCCCGGTGGACGCATCAACACCACCAAGGCGGCTGAAATCGTGATCCACGACCTGCGCTCGGGCGCGCTGGGCGCCATCACGCTGGAAACGCCTGAAGAGTTTGCGTTGTGGCTCAAGCAGGGCCAAAAAGCCGATGCCGAGCGTGCCGCCCGCAAGGAAGAGTTCGCCAAGGCCATAGCGCAAAACGCCGCGCGCCGTCCACGAACACGCCGTTGATGGGGACCAGTACGGTGAACACTCTGCCCTCCTCCACAGTTGCAGTGGCCATTGTCGGTGCTGGCCCCGCTGGTCTGATGGCTGCAGAAACACTCAGCGCCGCAGGCGTACAAGCGCATGTCTATGACGCCATGCCTTCGGTCGGCCGCAAATTCCTGCTGGCCGGGCTGGGCGGCCTGAACCTGACGCATGCCGAACCCTGGGCACATTTCATCACCCGCTACGGCACACGCAAAAGCGAGTGCGCCGCCTGGCTCAAGGACTTTGACGCTCAGGCCATTCGCGACTGGGTTAAAGGCCTGGGGCTGGACACCTTTGTGGGTAGCTCGCAACGCGTGTTCCCCACCGACATGAAAGCCGCGCCACTGCTGCGCGCCTGGCTGCACCGCCTGCGCCACCCCGCGCAAGGCGCACCCGTGACCTTTCACATGCGTCACCGCTGGAAGGGTCAACTCACCCGCACCGATGCGGGCTACACCCTCGCCTTTGACACCCCATCGGGGCCACAAAGTGTGCAGGCTCGCGCCGTGGTGCTGGCTTTGGGTGGAGGCAGCTGGGCCAAGCTCGGCTCGGACGGTGCATGGGTGCCCTGGCTTCAAGCCCAAGGTCTGGATCTGGCCCCCCTGCAAGCGGCCAACTGCGGTTTTGACGTGGCAGGCGGCTGGAGCGCACTGCTGCGCGAAAAATTTGCCGGCACCCCGCTCAAAGGCGTGGTGCTGCACTTCGAAAGTCCTGAAGGCCCTTTTTCCAGAAAAGGGGAAATGGTGCTGACGGCCAACGGTATCGAAGGCAGTCTGGTGTATGCCGCCAGCCGCCACCTGCGCGAGGCCATTTCGCGTGACGGTCAGGCCACGCTGACCCTGGACCTCAAGCCCGAATGGACACTCGAGCGCGTGCATGCCGAAGTCGCCCACCCACGCGGCTCGCGCAGCGTCTCCAGCCACCTCAAAAGTCGGCTGAACCTGCAAGCTGTGCACCTGGCCCTCTTGCACGAAGTGTTGCCCAAAGCCGCCATGGGCGACGCCGCGCAGCTGGCTGCCGCCATCAAGGCCCTGCCCCTGACACTCTCGGCGCCCCGCCCCATGGACGAAGCCATCAGCACCGCAGGTGGCGTGCGGCTGGAGGGGCTGACGCCCGAGCTCATGTCGCGCCAACACCCTGGCCTGTTCTTCGCCGGTGAAATGCTGGACTGGGAAGCCCCCACCGGCGGCTATCTGCTCAGCGCCTGCCTGGCCAGTGGGCGGGTGGCGGCGCATGGGGCAAGAACTTTTGTCCACACATGAACCCATCCCACACCACGCCTGAGGTTCTGATCAGCGAAGTCGGCCCCCGTGACGGGCTGCAATCGATCAAGAGCATCATGACGACGCCCGCCAAGTGCGAGTGGATCGAAGCACTGGCCAAGGCGGGGCTGCAGGAGATTGAAGTCGGCTCCTTCGTTTCCCCCACGCTTTTGCCACAAATGGCCGATACCGCAGCGGTCGTGCAACATGCGCTGCACTTGCCCGGTCTGCGCGTCATGGCCCTGGTGCCCAATGTGCGCGGAGCTACCCATGCGCTGGCAAGCGGGGTCCACAAAATCACTTTGCCGGTTTCTGCCAGCGAAGCACACTCGCTGGCCAATGTACGCAAGACCCATCTTCAAATGCTGCAGGAGTTGCACGCAGTTGTTGAACTCGTCAGGGAACACAACACGCGCACGGGCTCGGCTGTGAGCGTAGAGGTCGGGCTGTCAACAGCCTTTGGGTGCACCTTGCAAGGGCTGGTGCCCGAGGATGATGTGATCCGTCTGGCCCTTGCTTGTGCCGATGCGGGCGTTGACGACGTGGGCTTGTCTGACACCACAGGCATGGCCAATCCTGCCCAGGTCAAAAGGCTGTTTACCCGTTTGCGCCAGGAATTGGGGCCACGCGCAGGTGCGGCCCATATGCACAACACGCGAGGCCTGGGCTTGGCCAATTGCCTGGCCGCCTGGGAAGCCGGGGTGCGCACTTTTGACAGTTCCATGGCCGGAATCGGCGGTTGCCCCTACGCGCCTGGGGCTTCGGGCAATGTCGTGACCGAAGACCTTGTCTTCATGTTCGAGTCCATGGGCATTCACACAGGCATCGACATCACTGCACTGCTGTCGGCACGTGCCACACTCCAGAGCGCATTACCGCAGGAACCCTTGTACGGCATGGTTCCCGAAGCCGGTTTACCCAAAGGTTTTAGGCCCGCACATTGACATGACCCAGACAAAATCACTCCCCTACGCGGGCATCCGTGTCGTCGAATTCACCCACATGGTGATGGGCCCCACCTGCGGGCTGGTACTGGCCGACCTGGGCGCCGAAGTCATCAAGGTCGAGCCCCCAGGCGGCGACAACACCCGGCGACTGCTCGGCTCTGGCGCAGGCTTTTACCCCTTGTTCAACAGGAACAAGAAAAGTCTCGTTCTCGACCTGCAAACGCCCGAAGGCCGCGAAGCCGTGCTGCGCTTGATTGACACGGCCGACGTGGTCAGCGAGAACTTCAAATCGGGGACCATGGAAAAGCTCGGACTGGACTACGAGCACTTGCGCCAACGCAACCCACGCCTGATCTATGTGAGCCACAAAGGATTCCTGCCTGGCCCCTATGACCATCGCACAGCACTCGACGAGGTCGTGCAAATGATGGGCGGGCTGGCCTACATGACAGGCCGCCCGGGTGACCCCTTGCGCGCAGGCTCGTCCGTCAATGACATCATGGGCGGCCTGTTTGGCGCCATTGGCGTCATGGCGGCGCTGGCTGAGCGCGAACGCACGGGACAAGGCCAGCAGGTGCAAAGCGCGCTGTTTGAAAACAATGTGTTCCTCGTGGCACAGCACATGATGCAATACGCCGTCACCGGCAAACCGGCAGCACCCATGCCTGCGCGTATTTCAGCCTGGGGCATTTACGACGTGTTTCAGGTGCAAGGTGGCGAACAGATCTTTCTGGCTGTGGTCAGCGATACGCAATGGGCCATCTTCTGCCGGGCTTTTGATCTGCCTGATCTGCAAGCCGATGCCCGGCTGGCCACCAACAACGGTCGTGTGACGGAACGCGAATGGCTCATCCCCCTCTTGCGCGAACGACTGCAGCGCTACACCCGAGCAGAACTTGCCGCCGTGTTTGAGCGCGAAGGCCTGCCCTTTGCCCCCATTACCGCCCCCCATGAACTGATTGACGACCCTCACTTGCTGGCCACGGGCGGATTGGCGCCCATCCACTTGCCCGATGGCGAACGTGCAGGACAGCAGGCACACACCGCCTTGCTGCCCTTGACACTCAAGGGCGAACGTTTGGGGGTGCGCCATGATCCGCCCCGACTGGGGCAGGACAGCATCGATCTGCTCACCTCACTGGGCTATGACCCTGCGACTGCAGCACAACTGTCAAATACCGCATCCCGCAAAGACGCCTGAAGAGCTTGTAGTCGAGCATCGCCTTGCGACATACAGGTGATGCGGACGGCTGATTATTTGAATGTGTTGAACTCAACATGTTCAGGTGGGGGCGCATTAAGCGCTGCCTCAGTCATGTGTATTCCCCCGCAACTCTGCAAACTTGGCCGCCATCGTCGGGTTTCCGTTGCATTGCCTGACCAACACGGTATTTATCGGATAGCGTTTGTTGATGAATTTTAATTTACTCAATACAATGAGTTAAATTACTCAAACAACTGAGCAAACTAAAAATGACCATTGAACGCGAAGCACTTGCCCCTCTGGTTGCCCGGCTCCAAGAGCCGCGTTTGTTTTTGCAGGTGGTCGCTGGCCCACGGCAAGTAGGCAAAACCACACTGGTGCGCCAGGCTTTGGAGCGATTGCAACTTGACTCACAAGACAAGCCCAGCACCAGCCCCAAAGCGCAGCACAGCGTCAGTGCCGATGGCCCCGGCCTGCAAGGCCAGGTCTGGCTGAGCACCCAATGGCAAGTGGCCCGAGCACTCGCGGCCCAGGCAGGCAGCTGCGTGCTGGTGCTTGATGAAATCCAAAAAGTGGCCAACTGGACCGAAGAAGTCAAACGCCTGTGGGACGAAGACACCGCCGCCGGGCGCGATGTGCGCGTGGTCATTCTTGGCTCGGCGCCGCTGCTGATCGCACGGGGTTTGAGCGAAAGCATGGCTGGGCGATTTGAGATCACCCGCTTGGGCCACTGGCGCTTTGCCGAAATGCGAGATGCTTTTGGCTTTAGCCTGGAGCAATTCATCTTTTATGGCGGCTACCCCGGCGCAGCGCCCTTGGTGCACGATGAAAAACGTTGGGCCACCTATGTGAGCGACGCGCTGATCGAAACCACCATCAGCAAAGACGTGCTGCTGATGGCACCCGTGCAAAAGCCCGCCCTGTTGCGCCGCGTGTTTGACCTGGCCTGCGTGTACAGCGGTCAGATCCTCAGCTACCAAAAAATGCTGGGGCAACTCGATGATGCGGGCAACACCACCACCCTCGCCCATTACCTCGACTTGCTCGAAGGTGCTGGCATGGCCTGCGGCCTGCCCAAATACATGGGCCAAGTGGTGCGCCAACGGGCATCCAGCCCCAAGCTGCAAGTGTTCAACAACGCCCTGATAGGCTGCCACTGGGTCGCGCAAGGTGTGGGCCTGCAAGCGGCGCAGGCGCGCCCCGATGTATGGGGCCGCCTGGCCGAAAGCGCCGTGGGCACCGAGCTGCTGGCCCGCCACCTGACGCACAGCAGCCGCCACCCCCTCATTCACTACTGGAACAACGGTCAAAAAGAAGTGGACTACGTGCTTCGCGATGGCCAAACGCTGCACGCACTGGAAGTGAAAAGCGGCCACAACATGGGCAATGTGTCGGGACTGACCGCGTTTGTGCAGCAGTTTCCACAGGCACAGCCGCTGATCATTGGCACGGGAGGCATGCCACTGGAATTGTGGCTGCAAAGCTGAGCGCATTGACTTGGACACAAAGAAGCCCGGACGGTTTCCCGTCCGGGCTTCTTTGTTTAAAGCGTGAACCGCTTATTTCTTGCTCGGCGGCACGTCCGTGCACGAACCGTGCGCCACCTCAGCCGCCATGCCGATGCTTTCGCCCAGCGTGGGGTGCGGGTGGATGGTCTTGCCGATGTCCACCGCGTCGGCGCCCATTTCGATGGCCAGCGCGATCTCGCCGATCATGTCGCCCGCATGGGTGCCCACGATGCCGCCGCCCAGGATCTTGCCGTGGCCATGGGCCTCGGGTGAATCGTCGAACAGCAGCTTGGTGAAGCCCTCGTCGCGGCCGTTGGCAATGGCGCGGCCGGAGGCGGTCCAAGGGAACAAGCCCTTTTTCACCTTGATGCCTTGCGCTTTGGCCTGGTCTTCGGTCAAGCCCACCCAGGCCACTTCGGGGTCGGTGTAGGCCACGCTCGGGATCACGCGGGCGTTGAAGGCGGCGCTGGCCAGCTCTTTGTTGCCCTGAAGTTCACCGGCAATGACTTCGGCCGCCACATGCGCTTCGTGCACCGCCTTGTGCGCCAGCATGGGCTGGCCCACGATGTCGCCAATGGCGAAGATGTGCGGCACATTGGTGCGCATCTGGATGTCGACGTTGATGAAGCCACGGTCCGTCACGGCCACACCAGCCTTGTCTGCGGCGATCTTCTTGCCGTTGGGCGTGCGGCCCACGGCCTGCAAGACCAGGTCGTAGATGCCTTCGCTCTTGGTGCCGTCCAGCCCTTCGAACTGCACCTTGATGCCTTCGGGTGTGGCTTGCGCGCCCACCGTCTTGGTCTTGAGCATGATGTTGTCGAAGCGGCCCTTGTTCATCTTTTCCCAGACCTTGACCAGGTCGCGGTCGGCGCCCTGCATCAGGCCGTCCATCATCTCTACCACGTCCAGGCGGGCGCCCAGCGTGCTGTAGACGGTGCCCATTTCCAGGCCGATGATGCCGCCGCCCACGATGAGCATCTTCTTGGGCACACCGGCCAGGGCCAGAGCACCGGTGGAATCGACCACGCGTGGGTCTTCAGGCATGAAAGGCAGACGCACGGCCTGTGATCCAGCGGCGATGATGGCGCGCTTGAAGGCCACGACCTTCTTGCTGCCGGTCTTCTCCTGCCCTGCCCCGGTGGTTTCTTCGACTTCAATGTGGTTGGCGCCGACAAAGCTGCCGTAGCCGCGCACGATGGTGACCTTGCGCATCTTGGCCATCGCGCCCAGACCGCCGGTCAGCTTGGCGATGACTTTTTCCTTGTGGCCACGCAGCTTGTCGATGGTGACCACCGGCTTGCCGAACTCGACGCCCAAATCGCCCAGGTGCGCGACCTCGTCCATGACGGCTGCCACGTGCAACAGCGCCTTGGACGGGATGCAGCCCACGTTCAGGCAGACGCCGCCCAGGGTGCTGTAGCGCTCGACCACCACGACCTTGAGACCGAGATCAGCGGCGCGGAAGGCTGCTGAGTAACCGCCAGGGCCGCCACCGAGTACGACCACGTCGCACTCGATGTCAGCGCTGCCGCCGAAGCTGGCAGCAGTCGGAGCGGCCACAGGGGCAGCGGCTTGGGCGGGTGCGGGTGATGCAGCAGGTGCTGCAGCAGCGGCAGGCGCAGATGCCGATGAGGGGGCAGCCACACCTTCGCTGGCTTCAAGCACCAGCACCACCGAACCTTCGCTGACCTTGTCGCCCAGCTTGACCTTGAGTTCCTTGACCACGCCGCCGTGGCTCGACGGAATCTCCATCGAGGCCTTGTCGGACTCCACCGTGATCAGGCTTTGCTCGGGCTTGACGGTGTCGCCGGGTTTGACCAGCAACTCGATCACGGCCACTTCGTCGAAGTCGCCGATGTCGGGGACCTTGATATCTACCAATGCCATATCGCGCTCCTTACAGCAAGACGCGACGGAAGTCGCTCAGGATCTGGCCCAGATAGGCATTGAAGCGCGCAGCGGCAGCGCCGTCGATCACGCGGTGGTCCCAGGTCAGCGACAGCGGCAGCATCAGGCGCGGCACAAACTGCTTGCCGTCCCAGACCGGTTCCATCTGGCTCTTGCAAACGCCCAGGATGGCAACTTCAGGCGCATTGATGATGGGCGTGAAGTAACGGCCACCAATACCGCCCAGGCTGGAGATGGTGAAGGTCGCGCCCGACATGTCAGCAGGGCCGAGCTTGCCGTCGCGGGCTTTCTTGGCCAGCTCGCCCATTTCCTGGCTGATCTGCAGCACGCCTTTCTTGTCGGCGTCCTTGATGACAGGCACCACCAGGCCGTTGGGCGTGTCCGCCGCAAAACCGATGTGGTAATACTGCTTGTAGATCAGCGCATCGCCGTCGAGCGAGCTGTTGAACTCGGGGAACTTCTTGAGCGCGGCCACACAGGCCTTGATCAGGAAGGCCAGCATGGTGACTTTGATGCCGCTCTTTTCGTTTTCCTTGTTGGTCGAGACGCGGAAGGCTTCGAGCTCGGTGATGTCGGCGTCGTCGTGGTTGGTGACGGCCGGGATCATCACGGCGTTGCGCAACAGGTTGGCGCCGCTGATCTTCTTGATGCGCGACATTTCCTTGCGTTCGATCGGACCGAACTTGGCAAAGTCGACCTTGGGCCAAGGAATCAAACCCAGCTCCGAACCGCCGCCACCCGCAGGCGCTTTGGCCGCCTGGGCTTTGGTCTGCGTCGCACCGCTCATCACCAATGCGGTGAACTTCTGAATGTCTTCGGCCGTGATGCGGCCCTTCTGGCCAGAACCCTTGACTTCATCCAGCGGCACGCCCAGCTCGCGGGCGAACTTGCGCACCGAAGGCGACGCATGCGGCAAGCCCACAGCCGGTGTGGCCGTGGGGTTGTGGGCCGGTGCGGCACTGGCAGCCACAGGTGCAGCGCTTGCAGCGGGAGCTGCCGAAGGTGCAGGTGCAGCTGCAACAGCAGGGGCCGCAACAGGCGCAGCAGCTGGAGCAGCGGCAGTACCTTCCAGAATGGCCAGCAAGTCACCGATGTTGACGGTGTCGCCCACCTTGACCTTGAGTTCCTTGAGCACACCTGCAGCAGACGACGGGATTTCCATCGAAGCCTTGTCAGACTCGACGGTGATCAGGCTCTGCTCGAGCTTGATGGTGTCGCCAGGCTTGACGAAAACCTCGATCACAGCCACGTCCTTGAAGTCACCGATGTCGGGCACGAGCACTTGGACCGGGCCTGCGGCCACAGGCGCTGCAGCGGGGGCCGCCACAGGTGCGGCTGCAGCGGCTTGGACTGGAGCGGCAGCAGGTGCAGCAGCCGGCGCCGGAGCAGCGGCAGCAGCAGGTGCGCCCGCGCCCTCGGCTTCGAGCATCAGCACCACAGAGCCTTCCTTGACCTTGTCGCCCAGATTAACCTTGAGTTCCTTGACCACACCGGCGTGGCTGGACGGAATCTCCATGGAGGCCTTGTCGGACTCCACCGTGATGAGCGACTGCTCGGCCTTGACCGTGTCGCCGGGTTTGACCAGCAGCTCAATGACTGCTACTTCGTCGAAGTCCCCGATGTCCGGGACCTTGATTTCTACCAATGCCATGTTTGTCTCCGGTGCTTATGCGTACAGGGGGTTCACTTTGTCGGTCTTGATGCCGTACTTCTTGATGGCTTCAGCCACCTTGGCGACCGGCAGCGCACCTTCGTCGGCCAGCGACTTGAGCGCGGCCAGCACGATGTAGTGGCGGTTGATCTCGAAGTGCTCGCGCAGCTTGCTGCGGAAGTCCGAACGGCCAAAACCATCGGTACCCAACACCTTGTAGGTTCGGCCTTTCGGAATGAAGGGGCGAATCTGCTCGGCGTAGTTTTTCATGTAGTCGGTCGAAGCGATCACAGGGCCGGTGCTCTTGGACAACTGCTGCTCGACGAACGAGACTTGCGGCTTGTCCAGCGGGTGCAACAGGTTGTGGCGCTCGGCGGCCTGACCGTCGCGGGTCAGTTCGTTGAAGCTTGGGCAGCTCCACACGTCAGCCTGGATGCCCCAGTCGGTGGCCAGCAGGGTCTGTGCTGCGATCGACTCGCGCAGGATGGTGCCCGAGCCCAGCAGCTGCACGCGGGTCTTGCCCTCGGCGCCAGGCTTGCACAGGTACATGCCCTTGATGATCTGCTCTTCCGTGCCAGCGGTCAGGCCCGGCATGGCGTAGTTTTCGTTGAGCAGGGTCAGGTAGTAGAAGACGTTGTCCTGCTTCTCCACCATGCGCTTGAGGCCGTGGTGCAGGATCACTCCCACTTCGTGCGCGAAAGTCGGGTCATAGGAAATGCAGTTCGGGATCGTGCCAGCCAGAATGTGGCTGTGGCCGTCTTCGTGCTGCAGGCCTTCGCCGTTGAGCGTGGTGCGGCCCGAGGTGCCGCCCAGCAGGAAGCCCCGCGCCTGCATGTCGCCAGCGGCCCAGGCCAGGTCGCCAATGCGCTGGAAACCGAACATGGAGTAGTACACGTAGAACGGCACCATGATGCGGTTGCTGGTCGAGTAGCTGGTGGCAGCCGCGATCCAGCTGGACATGCCGCCGGCTTCGTTGATGCCTTCCTGCAGGATCTGACCCGCTTTGTCTTCCTTGTAGTACATGACCTGGTCTTTGTCGACCGGGGTGTACTGCTGACC